>CAJBBZ010000128.1 GCA_903951445.1 uncultured beta proteobacterium | reverse complement strand
GTCTCCTCGTTTTCAGTGCAATAAGTGACGGTACGAAAAGCTAGCACTGGCGCGGAGGTGGTGTTGGTAGATCGTTGATTTCATTGACTTTCCTGTTCACTTTCAAATCTGCGATTCGTGGCGTCAAACCGTGGTCGGTTTGGGGTTTGAGGTGCAGTGGAACGTAAAACCGGGTTAAGGCCGGGTTAAGGCCGGGTTCGCGGCCTACTCGTCGCTCGCCGGATTGCGCAATGGCCGTAACTCGCCCTTGGCCACCGCGTCCGGTACCGAGAACGAATACCGGCCTAGCATGTTGATGTGCTCATGCAATAGCGGCGAGAGCCTCGCCACATCCTCATCGCGGACCTCGAAGCCATCCGCGCGCAGCTGGTTCAATGCGGCCTCCATGTAGCTTGTGTTCCATAGCACGATCATGTTGAGTACCAAACCAAGCGCGCCGAGTTGGTCTTCCTGCCCTTCACGGTAGTGCTGCCGCAGCTCGCCTCGCTTGCCATGGAAAACAGCGCGGGCAACGCTATGCCGCCCTTCGCCACGGTTGAGCTGGGTTAGCGTGTCACGGCGCTTCGCTTCGTCATCGATGTAGGTTAGCGTGTGCAGAGTCTTGTCGATCCGGCCGAACTCGGCGATAGCCTGCGCCAGCCGGGTCGGGCGCAGCCAAGACCGAACGCGCGCATTACACCGGCTTCTGGCTGCCTGAGCCCCTGCTCACCGATGGCCCGGATTCGCCCGAGCACCTGCTGGAACTGGCTGGCGACATCTCCCTGGCCTTTCTCGCGGTGCTGGAAAAACTGACGCCGGACGAACGCGCCGCATTTTTATTGCGGGAAGTGTTTGATGCCGATTACCCCGACATCGCACAAACACTGGGAAAAACCCAGGCTGCCTGCCGCCAGCTGGTGAGCCGCGCCAAAAGCCAGGTTCGCGCCGAGAAAACCCGTTTCAGCGTCAGCCGCGAGGAACACCTGCAATTGCTCGAGCGTTTTGCCGCGGCGGCACGGGGCGGCGACATGGCTGCGCTGAAAGCCTTGTTCAGCGACGACGCGGCCCTGATCAGCGATGGCGGCGGCGTGGTGCCGTCCTTTGGCAAGATAGTGCGCGGTGCCCAGCGGCTGGCGCAGCTTTACTACGCCGTGGCACGCCGCCACGGCGATGCCATACGGATCGAGATTGCCGGTATCAACGGCACGCCCGGCCTGTTGCGTTTTGTGAATGGGCAGCTGGAATCAGTACAGGCGATTTATTTCGAGAACGGCCTGGTCACCGAGATCCGCACACAACGCAATCCACACAAGCTGGCACGAGTCCTGTCACAAATGACCTGAGCGTCGCGTCTTGCAGGTGAAGGTTCAAATTCCTGAATCTTCATCTACAAGGAGTTTTCATGAACACGACTGCACGCCTGCCCCACCGAGAGCTGGCTCCTGAAGCCCTACGCGCCATGGTCGCCGTGACCACCGCCGTGGGCAAATCCACATTGGGCAAACCCCTGCTGGACCTGGTTTACCTGCGCGTTTCGCAAGTCAACGGCTGCGCCTATTGCCTGGACCTGCATGCGCGCGACCTGCTCGCGGACGGGGAAACCTTTCAGCGCATCAACAGCCTGCTCACCTGGCGCGAAGTGGCTTTTTTCACCGCACGCGAGCGCGCCGCACTCAACTGGGCGGAAAGCCTGACCTTGCTGACCCAGACCCAGGCGCCTGATGCCGACTACGAGCCGCTGGCCGCCCATTTCAGCGAGCGCGAAGTGGCCGAGCTGACATTTGCCATCGCGCAGATGAATGCATGGAATCGCCTGGGCGTCGGCATGAAGCTGCCCGTCCAGGCCCTGCCGCTCAAGGCGCAAGCCTGATCGCGTGATGCCGCGGCCGGCGGCGTTTACGTTTTTACCGTACGCCGCTGCACCCGGCCATCCATGGCCCCGGAGAGGGTGACCTGCCCCTTGGCGTGGCGCTGGTTGTTGCAGGCTTCATGGCTGATGGCCAGGTTTTCAGCGTGGCTGTTGCCGCCTTCGCTTAAAGGCTGGATATGTTCCAGCGTCGCAGCCTCGGGCAGCACATGTTCACCGCAAACCCAGCAGGGCACGATGCCATGCATCTGGCGGGCCACCGTCCTGTAGATCTTGTCGCGGGTGTGGGAGAGTTTGCTCATGGATAAACTGGATCAAAAATACGAAAAGCGCGCCCTGCCGCACGCACCGTCTAGCGCTCCCGCAGCGCACGCTGGAGCATGTCGACGCTGACCGTACGCATGCGCGCGGCAAAGGTTTTCATGCTTTCAATGAACAATTCTGTAGCGGGTGAGAGCGTTCGCCCCTCCAGTTTGTAAACGCCAATCGACAGTCTCGCAGACAGTTCCACAGGCAGGATGCGCAGACTGGAAGGCATGTTGCCGAACTGCAGCATCGACCCGTAGAGTACCGTAAGGAAGCGGTTCGTCGAAAGCAATTCATGGCGAACCAGCACGGACATGCTGGTGACAATGGACTCCGGCATCGCTGCCCCCTGACGCTCGAAAGCAGCGCGTAGCTGTCCGCTGACAGGCGTCTGCGGCATCGGCAGCACCCAGCGCTGGTCCGCCAGATCGGCCAGTGTGATGCGGCGTCGCCGGGCCAGCGGATGGTCGGCCCCCGCGACCACATACAGCGGGTCGTCAAACAGCCGTTCAAAGGACAACTCACCATCCGGGCGAACCGGCGGCTCGCGGCCAATGCCGATATCAATCAAACGGTTCCTGACCTCCATGGCCAGCCTCTCGGACTCCAGTTCAAGCAGCTTGTAGCGGATGCCCGGTCGCTCGCTTCCCATGCTGGCGACCGCATGCGACAAAAATCCGCCGCACATCGTGGGCGTGCCCCCCATGCGAATCTCGCCACCAGTTGAATCCGTGAGGACCTTGAGTTCTTCAACCCCGCGGCGCATCTCGTCAAACACCGCAAGCGCCCGGCGGATGAAGACGCTGCCGTGCGGCGTTGGCTCGACGCCACGGTTGGTGCGGTCGAACAAACGCACGCCCAGCGTCTCTTCAAGGTCGGCCAGGGCTTTCGATAGCGCGGGCTGGCTCAGGCCCACCTCCTGCGCCGCCTTCAGGATGCTGCCGGAATGGGCAATGGCGGCCAGCAGCCGGAGTTCCCGCAGCGTGACCCGCCGGACGATGGCATCGACAGACTTCATGCGCACTCCTTGTTGAAACCGTACAGTTATATCCGATGGATAAAAAACGATACACAACAGATACCCACGATGCTACCATCCAGGCTGTCATCCAACAAAGATTCAACCAGGAGATTCAAATGAAGAAGCCACTTGCGTTACTGGCCATGGTTCTCGGCGCCATGCTGCAACCGGCGCCGGCACAAGAGATGCCGTCCGCCCAGGTGAAGCAGGGCGCCATACCCCACGAGCCCCTGCTCAGGCGCGTCTTGCCCAATACGGCCAACCAGGAAGTGATGGTCTTCGAGGCGGAATATGCACCCGGCGGGATCAACCCCCGGCACTTTCACCCGGCGGCGATCACCTTCCATATCCTGTCCGGCACGGGGATCTTTCAGGAGGACGGCAAGCCGCCCGTCACGCTGCGCGCCGGGGAGAGCCTGTTCGTTCCGACCGGAACCATCCATTCGCACTGGAACCCGAGTACCACGGAGAATCTGCGCTTTGTGGAGTTCATCGTGGCCGAGAAGGACAAGGGACGCTCCATTCCGCGACCATTGAAGAAGTGAGGCGCTGTGAAACGCGCAAGGCTGGTTCAGCTCGCCGCAGCCCGCCCCAGGCGGTCTCGCACGCCGTCCCATTCCGCCGTCCCGGGCGGGTGCTCAATCCAGATCAGCTTGACGCCCTGGGCGTCAAAATCGCGCAACGGATAGGAAATTCAACCGCATGAGGCCAAGTATGGCACGAGTTTTACGGATAGGAAATTCAACCGCATGAGGCCAAGTATGGCACGAGTTTTGGGCCTCGAAACACGTTCGGCCAAGGAAGGTTGAGCGCTCGCTTGCCGCTCAATGGCAAGAGCTTGGGAGGCAGTATGCATTTGGGCCTGGCGCGCGCGCAGCTGCTTCCCCGCAGCGATGGATACCGCCGCTTCACTGGGTCACCAATTGACGCGCTGGTCTACCTCGTCGGGTTGAGCTGCCAGATCCCAATCCGGCTCGCCATGCGCACCATCATCCACCGGCGCGTCGCAGCCCTCCCACAGCGGTGGCCCGCGTGCCGGGGTGATGTGCGGGGGGGCAGACTCCACCCCGATGTGGTTCAGGATGTGGCGGATTTCGGCGCTGTGGGTGATGAAGGCAATGATGCGCATCTGCCCACCGCACATGGGGCACAGCAGCGGAAATGCCTCGTAGATGCGGGCAATCAGCACCGCCCACAAGTAATGCGCCGCTCGCTTCGGGCGTGCTTCAGGTTCGGGTGTGGGTGTGGCCGCGTTGCCCGGCGCCGCCACCCCAGGTACGCCCGCGCCAGGTTGTGCAGTCTCCACCGTGGCTGGTTGCGACGCAGCAGGCTGAGCCAGCGCCGTTACCGCCGCTCTCAGCGGCGAGTTTGGTGCCAGCACACCAAAGTAGCGGTGCCGGTGGGTGCGTGGCGGTGGCACCAGCGCGGCGATGCGGTCGATCAGTTCCAGCGGTGTGAGGTGCAGCTCATCTGCCTTGGCACCACGCTTGTCACTGGTGGGCTCGCTGCGCTGTTTGGCACAGCGGTACACCAGTTTGCTTCCCTCTTTGCGTAGGCGCTCCATGGAAAACGGTGGACGCGCGCAATAGCGCAGCAGCCGCTCCAGCGCAGCGCGGTCGTGGGCTTCGATGCAGACACCGGCGTCCACCGAGAAGCCGCTGTGTTTGTAGCCCAGCATGTCTTTGGCGTCACAGTTCTCCAGCAGGCCCCGAGCAACGAAGGCGCGCAGGATGCGTTTTTGCAGTGTGGTCTGCACTGGGGCCACGGTAGCCGCATCGATGCCGGTGGCCGCGTGAAAGATGACACCCGGCGATGAGATTCGAGGGGTCGCATCAGCATCGCCCTCGCCCTCCACTTCCTCAAACACCCCGTCCACCACACAAACGTGGAAGTGGACGTGTTCATTGAGGCTGGAGCCGAATCGGTGAATGAAGGCGATGGCACCGATGTGCAGGCCTGCCTTGTCCATATGGGCCGCACCGGGGCTGTGGGTCTGCAGAGTTTGTGCGATCACCCGCAGAAAGATGCGCAGCACCATGCTCAGCACCGCTCCGTCGCGTTGCATGAAGTACCGCAACCTCTTGGGCACGGAGAGCACCCACTGGCGCACCGGCAGGCGGGGGAAAACGTGGTCGCTCAGGTGTGCCGCCGTCTCCACCATCCGCCGCGTGGTGCACGAGGGGCAGACTCCCCGGCCTTTGCAGGAGAAGGCTACAAAGTAGTCGTGCCCACAGTCGCCGCAGCGAGCGCGGGCAAAGCCATGGGCAAAGATGCCGCACTCAAGATACTTGGCAAACGCTTTGCGCACGAAGGGCTTGGGGGTGTGGTGGTCGCCCTGGCCGTCGAACTGACCCGCGCTGGCCAACTCTAGCCAGGTCTCGTAGTGCTCGGCTACCATTTGGTAGAGCAGCGTGCGTTCGGGGTGGCGTGGGTTGTAGAGCTTGGGCTTGGAAGTGGCTGACATGAATACTGTACAAATGCACAGTATTCTGCGGCGATTGTTTGGGTACGCAAAGCACAAGGCCCGAACCGTCGCCAGTTCGGGCCTTGTCAGGGTAGCTTGGCTGCGGACTTACTTGCGCGCAGGCGGCACATCCGTGCAGCTGCCATGCGCCACTTCCGCCGCCATGCCGATGCTCTCGCCCAGCGTCGGATGCGGGTGGATGGTCTTGCCGATGTCGACAGCGTCCGCACCCATCTCGATGGCCAGGGCGATCTCGCCGATCATGTCGCCCGCATGCGTGCCGACCATGCCGCCGCCCAGGATCTTGCCGTGGCCCCGGCCAGCATGGCCGTCTCCTGATCCTGCTTCGGGGCTGTCGTCGAACAGCAGCTTGGTGACGCCTTCGTCGCGGCCGTTGGCAATGGCGCGGCCCGAGGCCGCCCAGGGGAACAGGCCCTTCTTGACCTTGATGCCCTGCTGCTTGGCCTGGTCTTCGGTCAGGCCCACCCAGGCCACTTCGGGGTCGGTGTAGGCCACGCTGGGGATCACGCGGGCGTTAAACGCCGCAGCGGCCAGTTCCTTGTTGCCTTGCAGTTCACCGGCGATGACTTCAGCCGCCACGTGAGCTTCATGCACCGCCTTGT
>CAJBBZ010000127.1 GCA_903951445.1 uncultured beta proteobacterium | reverse complement strand
GTGGGAATGACGGGCCTGGCAGTCGGTTTGGCATTGATATTGTTCAAGCGGCAACTAACTGCAAATGCATGTCCGATACATCGCAGCGCCGAGACGAACCTGCCGTGGCCAAGAATAACAAGTGGTTGTCATCCCCGACGTGATCGGGGATCCATGCAGTCTTGGATTCCAGGTCGCTTGACAGCAAGGCGCTCAGGCATGCCCACTGCACCGGCTTGCGCATCAATGCAGCAGTCAGCCGCTCAAGCCGACGCCAGCCGCTTGCTAGAACGTGGAAGTTTTCTCTGTGGCGAGGCCAATTCTTCGCGCACCACTTGCCGCACGGCATCGATCATCGAACGCTGCTGGATAAACGCAACCAGCGCGTCATTGATCAGGGTCTGGTAGCTGCCAGTTCCAGCGCGCTCAACTTGCGCTCGGAAGTCTTCAATCACCTTGTTGTCCAGCCGGATCGATATTTTGGTCTTTCCTGCCTCCAGCGGGAGCACCGCGCCTTGCTTGGCACCTGTGAAATCAATATCCCGATAGGGCTCAGCGACGATTTTTTTCATACAAAGTCCTTTGAGGCAAAACGCTGCTCGCCTTGCGAGTCCGGATCTTCACGCGTCAATGCCCAGTCGTCTTTCAGCACAGTCGCAGCTTCTCCAAATGACACGCCATGTGCCTGCAGATTTGCGGTTGCTTTTGCCGGGTCCCAATCTATTCGCATGAGTCATTGTATGCACAAATGTCTAACTTTCAAGCATCTCCTATTCCGCTGACCAACACGATATGCCAGCCAACGCAGTGGTCCGTGCCTGCCTAGAGCACCGGCTGGTACCCTTGATGGGGGTGGCGCTGCTGAGCGCAGCGTTCTGCTCGACACCTTTTTAGCGCTTTGTGAATGGACCCGTGTTTATTTCTTGTGGCGCCCCAATTTGAAAGACGAATCTGACAACCACTTGATCGAACTGGCGGTCGCGGGCGACGCTGATGTCGTCGTGACACGCAATCTTCGCGATTTGCGCGGTGCGGAACTGCGCTTTGAACCATTGCGCATCCTTTCGCCCGAGGACTTTTTGAAGGAGTTATGACATGAGCGCACTGACAGTCAGACTATCTGACGACAAGCACCGTCGGCTGAAACTGCTGGCCAAAAGTCGCGGCACGCCGCTGAACCGCCTGATTGACGACATGGCCACCGCGATGTTGGCAGAGTTTGACGCCGAAACTCGCTTTCGCCTACGCGCCGCTCGCGGCGCCGGCCAGGAGGCGCTGGGCCTGCAGCTGCTTCAAAAGGCAATTTCTCCGGCTACTTCCCAGGCAGCCACCCCGTCATCCTCGGCATGACCGGAGATCCATGACTTCCTGGATTCCCGGTAGTAGCCGGGAATGACGGGTTCCGGGTGGGAATGACGGGCCTGGCAGTCGGTTTGGCATTGATATTGTTCAAGCGGCAACTAACTGCAAATGCATGTCCGATACATCGCAGCGCCGAGACGAACCTGCCGTGGCCAAGAATAACAAGTGGTTGTCATCCCCGACGT
>CAJBBZ010000126.1 GCA_903951445.1 uncultured beta proteobacterium | reverse complement strand
GGCATTCGCTCGGTTGCAAGGTGAACAAGCCGTCGCTGGTGTTTTCACCGGAATGGATACCTAGGGTTTTTTCCAAATGCGCCATGGCTTTTGCGCCGCCGCCCAGTTGGCAGGGCAAATTGGTGCAGACGTTGAGCTTGTATTTGCCCACCGGCTTGAGGTTGTACATGTTGTAAAAAGTGCTGACCTCATGCACAGCAATCGGCGCCATACCCAGATAGTCGGCCACCATGCGCTCGTTTTCGGCGCTGACCCAACCTTGCTCTTGTTGCACGATGGACAAACAGGCCATCACAGCGGACTGTTTCTGGTCCGACGGGTATTTGGCGACTTCGCGATCAAAGCGCGCCCTGGTGGCATCCGACATCATCGGTCAATCTCTCCAAAAACAATGTCCATGGTGCCGATGATGGACACCGCATCGGCAATCATGTGGCCCTTGGCCATTTCATTGAGTGCGGCCAAATGCGCAAAACCGGGGGGACGAATCTTCAGGCGGTAAGGCTTGTTGGCACCGTCGCTGACGATGTAAATACCAAACTCGCCCTTGGGGTGCTCCACCGCGGCATAGGCCTCGCCCTGCGGCACATGAAAGCCTTCGGTAAACAGCTTGAAGTGGTGAATCAGACCTTCCATATTGGTCTTCATGGATTCACGTGAAGGCGCAGCCACCTTGTGGTTGTCGGTGATCACGGGGCCGGGGTTAGCCTTGAGCCATTGCACGCACTGGCTGATGATGCGATTGGACTGCTTCATCTCTTCCATGCGCACCAAGTAGCGGTCATACACGTCGCCGGTCTTGCCGACGGGAATGTCAAAGTCCAGTTGCGAATACACGTCGTAGGGCTGCTTTTTACGCAAGTCCCAGGCGATGCCAGAGCCGCGCAGCATAGGGCCGCTAAAGCCCATATTGAGCGCACGCTCGGGCGTGACAATGCCGATGTTGACGGTGCGCTGCTTCCAGATACGGTTATCGGTCAGCAGGGTGTGGTATTCCGACAGGCATTGCGGAAAGCGCTGGGTAAAGTCTTCAATAAAGTCGAGCAGCGAACCCTGGCGATTGGAATTGAGCTCGGCAATACCTTTGGCGTTGCGGATTTTGTTGGCCTTGAACTGCGGCATGGTGTCGGGCAGGTCGCGGTACACGCCGCCAGGCCGGAAATAGGCAGCATGCATACGCGCACCACTGGCCGCTTCGTACATGTCAAACAAATCTTCGCGCTCGCGGAAGGTGTAGATCAGAATCGTCGAGCTACCGCAGTCATTGCCATGCGAGCCCAACCACATGAGGTGGTTAAGCAGGCGGGTAATCTCGGCATACATCACACGGATGTACTGCGCGCGGATGGGCACCTCAATACCCAACAACTTTTCAATCGCCAGGCAGTAGGCGTGCTCATTGCACATCATGGACACATAGTCCAAGCGATCCATATAGGGCAAGGCCTGGATATAGGTCTTGGACTCGGCCAGCTTTTCGGTGGCACGGTGCAGCAAGCCAATATGCGGGTCGGCGCGCTGGATAACCTCGCCGTCGAGCTCCAGCACCAGGCGCAGCACGCCGTGTGCGGCTGGGTGCTGCGGCCCGAAGTTGAGGGTGTAGTTTTTAATTTCAGCCATGGCGAGTCCTGCTTAGTGCAGGCCTCCGTAATTCTCTTCGCGGATGATGCGCGGCGTGATTTCACGCGTCTCAATCGTCACCGGCTGGTAAATCACCCTCGCCTGCTCGGCCTCGTAGCGCATATCCACATGGCCGGTGGTGGGGAAGTCTTTGCGGAAGGGGTGGCCGATAAAGCCATAGTCCGTCAGAATGCGGCGCAGGTCGTCATGGCCTTCAAACACCACGCCAAACAGGTCAAACGCTTCGCGCTCGAACCAGTTGGCCGAATTCCAAATGTCGTTGATGGAGTCCAGCACCGGCATATCGTCGTCGGTGGCGAACACTTTGAGGCGCACGCGCTGGTTCAGGCTAACCGACAACAAATGCACCACCACGCAGTAACGCGGGCCTTCGTAACGGCCATCGCCGTAGCTTGAATAGTCCACGGCGCACAAATCCATCATTTGCTCAAACTGGCAGCCCGCAGTGTCGCGCAGCAACAGCGCTGCCGCGTGGTAGTCGGCGGCGGAAACCAATACTTTGACTTCACCCAGATCTACCGAAATGCGTTTAACTTTGTCACCCAGCGCCTGCGCAATAGCAGCCTGGGTATCTTCAGGACGAACAGAATAAGAAGTCATGGATGGGCTCAGGCGCGCGCGATGGTTTCGGTGCGCCGGATTTTTTGTTGGAGTTGCAAAATGCCATAGAGCAGCGCCTCTGCCGTGGGCGGGCAACCGGGTACATAGACATCGACCGGCACGATGCGGTCACAACCGCGCACCACCGAATAGCTGTAGTGGTAATAGCCGCCGCCGTTGGCGCAAGAACCCATGCTCAGCACCCAGCGCGGCTCGGACATCTGGTCATAGACTTTGCGCAGCGCAGGGGCCATCTTGTTGCACAGCGTGCCCGCCACAATCATCAGGTCGGATTGGCGCGGGCTGGCGCGAAATACTTCCGAGCCAAAGCGGCTGATGTCATAACGCGCCGCAGCCGCATGCATCATCTCCACGGCACAGCAAGCCAGGCCGAATGTCATGGGCCAGATAGAGCCGGTCTTGGCCCAGTTGACGACTGCGTCGTAGCTGGTGGTGGCAAAGCCTTCTTTGAATACGCCTTCAATCATGGTGTCATTCCCAGTCAAGGGCCCCTTTTTTCCACTCGTAGGCAAAGCCCACTACCAGAATGCCCAAAAACAGCATGACCGACCAGAAGCCCAATGCGCCGATTTCTTTGAGCGACACCGCCCAAGGAAACAGGAAGGCAATTTCCAGGTCAAACAAGATAAACAGGATGGCGACCAGGTAGTAGCGCACATCGAACTTCATGCGGGCGTCTTCAAAGGCTTCGAAGCCGCATTCGTAGGGGGAATTTTTGGCCTGATCAGGCCGGTTGGGACCGAGGATATAACCCAGCACCTGGGGAATGATGCCGATAGCGACACCAACCAGAATGAACAGCAAAACAGGGAGGTATTGGTCCAAATTCATAGCTATGTAGGGCTCGTCCGACGATAAGTCTGATTGTTTGCATCACCTTTACGGGCATGCAGTTCGTTCTTGCTATGGTGCCGTCGGCGAGACTCGAACTCGCACAGCTTTCGCCACTACCACCTCAAGATAGCGTGTCTACCAATTTCACCACGACGGCGGCTTTTTCCACAACAAGGCCAAGAGCTTCTGTGCCGCTCTCAAGGCCCTGATTAGCCTATGAGTTTACCCTGATTTACCAAGGTAACCCGTGCCAAGCGCGACTATTTGACCAGGCTCAATTAGCAGGTATTTGGGCTGCGCCCGATGCTGCGGGCGCAGGGGCTGCGGCGCTGGCGGGCGCTGCCGGAGCGGCAACGCTGGCCGCCTCTAGCACGCTGGCGCTGCTGGTCGGGCGCAGGTTGCCAAAGTAGGCCAAGGCCAAGGTGGCCGTAAAAAATACCGTGGCCAACACGGCCGTAGTACGCGACAAAAAGTTGGCACTGCCGCTGGCGCCGAACAAGCTGCCCGAGCCGCCGCTGCCAAAGGCCGCACCCATGTCGGCGCCTTTGCCGTGCTGGATCAGGATCAAACCGATCATCGTAATCGCCGAAATCATCTGCACTGTCAGGATGATCGTAACCACATAACTCATTTTCTACTCCTGGAAAAAACTGCTGACCACGCTTTACTGCGCGGCACGAATAATGGATAAAAAATCTGCTACTTTTAAGGAGGCGCCGCCAATCAGGCCGCCATCAATATCTGGCTGGGCCAGCAAAGACGCGGCATTGCCGGCGTTCATGCTGCCGCCGTAAAGAATACGCACCCGGCCAGCGCTGGCACTGGCCGCTTGCAATTGCTGGCGCAACACGGCGTGAACCGCTTGGGCTTGTTCGGGGCTGGCGGTTTTGCCAGTACCAATGGCCCACACCGGCTCGTAGGCCAAAACAATTTCGCTGATGCAATGGCCGTTGAGATGCACCACCGCTGCCAGTTGGCGCTTGATGACGGCCTCGGTATCGCCCGCTTCACGCTCGGCCAAAGTCTCGCCGACGCACACAATCGGCGTAATGCCCGCGGCCAAGGCGCGCTGCGCTTTGGTGGCCACCACCGTATCACTTTCCTGGTGGTACTGGCGGCGCTCCGAATGGCCTACCAAACAGTAACGCACTCCAAAATCTTTGAGCATGCCCGCTGAGTTTTCGCCGGTAAATGCGCCGCTTTCTTGGGCCGACACATCTTGCGCGCCCAGCGCCAAGACACTACCTTGGGTCAGCGACTGCAATTGCGCCAAATAGGGCGCGGGCACGCAGACCGCAACATCACAAGCCCAGGCCTGGTCGCCATCGGCCAGCAAGCCCTGGACCAGCGCGGCATTGGCCGCTAGCGAACCGTTCATCTTCCAGTTACCAGCAATCAGTTTTTTCATACGCCGTCCCACTGCAACACAATTTTGCCAATGTGCTGGCTCGCTTCCATCTCGGCATGCGCTTGCGCCGCTTGCGCTGCCGGGTAAGCGGCATGCAGCACCGATTTGATTGCGCCGCTTTCCAGCAAAGGCCAAATATGGCGCTGCAAAGACTGGGCGATAGCCGCTTTGAAAGCTACGGGCCGAATGCGCAAAGTAGAGCCAGTAATCGTCAAGCGCTTGCGCAAAACCAAACCGGCATTGAACTCCGCCTTCACCCCGCCCTGCACCGCGATAAAAACCAAGCGACCATCTTCGGCCAGGCAATTGACTTCCTTAGCCACATAGCCACCGGCCACCATATCGAGCACCACGTCCACGCCGCGCTTGTTGGTGATGCGGGCCACTTCAGCCTCAAAATCCTGGGTTTTGTAATTGATGGCATGGTCGGCGCCCAAGGCCACGCAAGCCTTGCATTTGTCGTCGTTGCCCACGGTCACGATCACGGTGGCGCCCATGGCTTTGGCCATTTGGATGGCCGTTACGCCAATCCCGCTAGAGCCGCCTTGAATAAGTATGGTTTCACCCGCCTGCAAGCGGCCCCGGTCAAACACATTGCTCCAGACGGTAAAAAAGGTTTCGGGCAAACCCGCCGCATCGGTATCGCTCCAGCCCTTGGGCACCGGCAGGCATTGGCCCACGGGCGCCACGCACCATTGCGCATAGCCGCCACCGGCCACCAAAGCGCAGACCCGGTCGCCCACCTTCAAGCCTGCCTCGGCCATCGCTTGCGCGTCGCCGGATTCGATAACGCCCGCCACTTCCAGCCCCGGAATATCCGAGGCGCCGGGGGGCGCGGGGTAGTGGCCTAAGCGCTGCAACACATCCGGGCGGTTGATACCGCTGGCCGACACGCGAATCAGCACTTCGCCGCTGGTTGCCACGGGCATCGCCCGCTCAGCCAGACGCAGCACCTCTGGCGCACCGAAACTGGAAATCTCAATGACTTGCATAGGCTAAGACCTTTGGCCGCTGGTAGTTCAAAAGGCCGGCCGCCTCGCGGCAACCGGCACCTTATCGATCAATGCTGTTCGTGGTGGACAGGACGATCGAGCAAGGCCTTCATCGACAACTTGACACGGCCTTTTTCGTCCGTCTCAAGCACTTTGACGCGCACGATCTGGCCTTCAGAGAGGTAGTCGGTGACTTTTTCCACACGCTCGTGCGCGATCTGGCTGATGTGCAGCAAGCCGTCTTTGCCAGGCAACAGGTTAACCAAAGCACCGAAGTCCAAAATCTTGGTGATCGGGCCTTCGTAGACCTTGCCGATTTCGACCTCGGCGGTGATCTCTTCAATGCGGCGCTTGGCTTGCTCGGCCTTGGCCGGGTCGCTAGAAGCGATGGTGATGGTGCCGTCTTCCTCGATATTGATCTGGGTGCCGGTTTCTTCGGTCAGCGCGCGGATAACGGCGCCGCCTTTACCAATCACATCACGGATCTTCTCGGGGTTGATCTTCATGGTGAACAGGCGGGGCGCGAAGTTGGACACTTCGGCTTTGGCGCCGGCCATGGCTTCTTGCATCTTGCCCAAAATGTGCATGCGCGCTTCTTTGGCCTGGGCCAATGCCACTTGCATGATTTCTTTGGTAATGCCTTGGATTTTGATGTCCATTTGCAAAGCGGTAATACCGTTGGTGGTACCGGCCACTTTGAAGTCCATATCGCCCAGGTGGTCTTCGTCGCCCAAGATGTCGGTCAAGACCGCAAAGCGGTTGTCTTCCTTGATCAGACCCATGGCGATACCCGCCACGTGCGCTTTCATCGGAACGCCCGCGTCCATCAAGGACAAGCAGCCGCCGCAGACCGAAGCCATGGACGAGGAGCCATTGGACTCGGTGATTTCAGACACGACGCGCATGGTGTAAGGGAAGTCTTCTTTGCTAGGCAGGCACGCTGCCAAGGCGCGCTTGGCCAAACGGCCATGGCCGATTTCGCGGCGCTTAGGCGTACCCACACGGCCGGTTTCGCCAGTCGCAAACGGAGGCATGTTGTAGTGCAGCATGAAGCGGTCTTCGTAATCGCCGCTCAGTGCGTCAATGCGCTGGGCATCGCGCTCAGTACCCAGGGTGGTGACCACCAGCGCCTGGGTTTCGCCGCGTGTGAACAAGGCCGAACCGTGGGTGCGGGGCAGTACGCCGTTACGGATTTCGATAGCGCGCACGGTGCGCGTATCGCGGCCATCGATACGGGGCTCGCCGGCCAAAATTTGGCTGCGCACAATCTTGGCTTCGATTTCGAACAACAGGCCTTCCACGCCCACGCTGTCAAAGGCAGCGCCTTCGGCTTTGAGCGCGGTCATCACGTCGGCATAAGCGACGCGGCAGGCTTGGGTACGGGCTTGCTTATTGCGGATTTGGTAGGCAGCTACCAGCTTGTCTTTGGCCAGGCCGTCGATCTTGGCGATCAGGGCTTCGTCCTTGGCAGGGGCTTTCCAGTCCCACACGGGTTTACCGGCGTCGCGCACCAATTCGTGAATGGCGTTGATGGCGATATTGCCTTGCTCGTGGCCAAACACCACGGCGCCGAGCATGATGTCTTCGGACAATTGCTGCGCTTCAGACTCGACCATCAACACAGCGGTTTCGGTACCGGCGACGACCAGGTCCATCACCGAATCTTTGCGCGCGGTCTGGCCGGGGTTGAGTATGTATTGGCCATTGACATAGCCTACGCGGGCCGCGCCGATGGGTCCGCTAAAAGGCACGCCGCTGACCGACAAAGCGGCGCTGACGGCGATCATGGCGGCGATGTCTGCGTCCACTTCGGGGTTGAGCGACACGGTATGCACCACCACGTGGACTTCATTGAAGAAGCCTTCGGGGAACAAGGGGCGGATGGGGCGGTCGATCAGGCGGCTGGTCAGGGTCTCGAACTCGCTGGGGCGGCCTTCGCGCTTGAAAAAGCTGCCGGGGATCTTGCCAGCGGCATAGCTTTTTTCCAGGTAATCCACCGTGAGGGGGAAGAAATCCTGGCCGGCTTTGCCTTCGGTGCGGGCCACCACGGTGGCCAAAACGACGGTGCCGTCCATATCGAGCAGCACAGCGCCGGTGGACTGGCGTGCGATTTCGCCGGTTTCCATGGTGACCG
>CAJBBZ010000125.1 GCA_903951445.1 uncultured beta proteobacterium | reverse complement strand
GCCACCACGCACAGCAGCTCGGTGGATGCTTTGTTTGCCGAAGCGCAGCGGCGCGGTATGCGCTTGGTAACCGGCCTTTGCCTGATGGACCGGCATGCCCCGGCGGCCTTGCTCAACCAGCCGGGCCGGGGGCGCGACGCGGTGGAGCACAGTTTGCTGGAGTCGGAGGAATTGATACAGCAGTGGCATGGCAAAGACCGCTTGGGCTATGCCATCACGCCGCGCTTTGCGCCCACCTCCACCGATGCGCAACTGCGCGGCGCGGGCGAACTGGCGGCCCAATACCCGGATGTGTGGATTCAAAGCCATGTGGCCGAAAACCAGGATGAAATCGCCTGGGCGCGCGAGCTTTTTCCCGAGTCGAGCAGTTACCTGGCCACTTATGCGGATTTCGGTCTCTTGCGCGAGCGCGCGGTGTATGCCCATTGCATTCATTTTGACGAAGCCGACCGCGCGCTGATGCACAGCAGCGGCGCGGCCGCGGCGGTGTGCCCGACCAGCAATTTGTTTTTGGCCAGCGGGTATTTCGATTACGCCAGCGCTGACGCTGCCGGTTTTGCCTACGGCTTGGCCAGCGATGTGGGCGGCGGCACGAGTTTTAGCCCGTTTCAGACGATGTTGGCTGCGTATTACGTGGGCCGCGAAGGGCGCTCCAAAGCCGGTTTGTCGCTCTCGCCCCAGCATTTGTGGTGGCAGCACACCGCAGGCGCCGCCCGCGCCATGGGCTTGCAAGGGGTGGTGGGCAATTTGCTGCCAGGCTGCGAGGCGGATTTTGTGGTGCTGCAGCCCAAAGCGACGCCTTTGCTGGCGCGCAAAACCCAGCTGGCCAACACCTTGGACGAGTTACTGTTCTCGCTCATCGTGCTGGGCGACGACCGGCTGATCGAGCGCACGGTGCTGGCCGCGACCGTGCCCGAGCGCGCGGGGCTTTGGCAGCCAGCCGGGCGGTTTTAGGGAAGCTCTGCATGAGTCCAAACCCGTCATTGCGGCCGCAGGCCGTGGCAATCCATAACTCCACGCAAACATGGATCGCCACGTCGCTTCGCTCTTTGCGATGACGGTCTTATGCCGACCTTTCTTAAGCCTGTTTTTGCCGTCTTAAGCCCCTGCCTACAATAGCCCGCAGAACTGGAAGCACCTTCGTATGAGCATTAAAAGCGACAAATGGATACGCCGCATGGCCGAGACGACCGGCATGATCGAGCCCTTCGAGCCCCGCCAGGTGCGGGAGCTGGAGGGCAAAAAAATCATCTCCTACGGCACCAGCAGCTACGGCTACGACATCCGCTGCGCGCCTGAGTTCAAGGTGTTCACCAACATCCACAGCACCGTGGTGGACCCAAAAAACTTCGACGAAAAAAGCTTTGTCGATTTCCATGACGATGTCTGCATCATCCCGCCCAACAGCTTTGCGCTGGCCCGCACCCTGGAGTATTTCCGCATTCCGCGCAACGTACTCACCATTTGTCTGGGCAAATCGACCTACGCGCGCTGCGGCATCATCGTTAACGTCACCCCCTTCGAGCCAGAGTGGGAAGGCTATGTCACCCTGGAGTTCTCTAACACCACGCCGCTGCCCGCCAAGATTTATGCCGGCGAGGGCTGCGCCCAGGTGCTGTTCTTTGAAAGCGACGAGGTCTGCGAGACCAGCTACAAAGACCGGGGCGGCAAATACCAAGGCCAGGTCGGCGTTACCTTGCCCAAAGCCTGAAAAAGCCGCATTTGCCCCGTATCGGGGATAATCCGCCTTACGCCCCCGGTTCCCGGGGCAACCTGCTATCGGATGGATAGCCACTACTTTTGCTATGCATGCCCGAACAGACTCCTGACACCGCAGCCTCCCATTCCCCAGATTCCTTAACGACAGACACCCCTGTCATGGCCTTTGCCCAGTTGCAACTGGCCCCGCCCTTGGCCCGCGCGGTGGCCGAAATGGGCTACGAATCCATGACGCCCATCCAGGCCCAGGCTATCCCCGTGGTGATGACCGGCAAAGACGTGATGGGCGCCGCCCAGACCGGCACCGGCAAAACAGCCGCCTTCTCGTTGCCCCTGCTGCACCGCCTGCTCAAGCACGAAAACGCCTCCACTTCGCCCGCCCGCCACCCCGTGCGCGCCCTGGTGCTCTTGCCCACGCGCGAGCTGGCCGACCAGGTAGCCCAGCAAGTCAAGCTCTACGCCAAATACACCCAGTTGCGCAGCGCCGTGGTTTTTGGCGGCATGGACATGAAGCCGCAAACCGCCGAACTCAAAAAAGGCGTGGAAGTGCTGGTAGCCACGCCAGGCCGCTTGCTAGACCACATCGAGGCCAAAAACGCGGTGCTCAATCAGGTGGAATACGTGGTGCTGGACGAAGCCGACCGCATGCTAGACATCGGCTTTTTGCCCGATTTGCAGCGCATCTTGAGCTACTTGCCCAAGCAGCGCACCACGCTGCTGTTTTCGGCCACCTTCTCCCCCGAAATCAAGCGGCTGGCCAATAGCTATTTGCAAGACCCCATCACCATCGAAGTGGCGCGCTCCAATGCCACTGCTTCCACGGTGGAGCAGCACTTTTACAGCGTGGGCGAAGACGACAAGCGCCGCGCCTTGCACCATGTCATTCGCAAGCACCAGCTCAAACAAGCCTTTGTGTTTGTCAACAGCAAACTGGGCTGCGCCCGGCTGGCACGTTCGCTGGAGCGCGAGGGCCTCAAAACCACCGCCTTGCACGGCGACAAAAGCCAAGACGAGCGCCTCAAAGCGCTGGAAGCTTTCAAAAGCGGCGAGGTCGATTTGCTGGTCTGCACCGACGTAGCCGCCCGAGGTTTGGACATCAAAGATGTGCCTGCCGTGTTCAACTTTGACGTGCCCTTTAACGCCGAAGACTATGTGCACCGCATCGGGCGCACCGGTCGCGCCGGGGCTTCCGGCCTTGCGGTGAGCTTTGTCGGCGGTAAAAACGATGCGCGCCTGGTGGCTGATATCGAAAAGCTGATCAAGACCAAGATTGAGCTCGAAGCCATCGAGTTTGAAGAGGATGGTCCCGCTGCGGGTCAAGGCCGTATCAACGACGGCCGGCGCATGTACCAGGACGAGGCGCGTGACGATTCGCGCCGCGCGCCGCGCAGCACCGAGCGCGGCGGTTTGCGCGATATTGCGCACGAAGGCCAGTACGCCCGCCCTGCCCGCGACGAGCGCGCCCCCCGGCGCGATTACACCCGCCCGCCCGCACCGCCCAAAGACCCGTTTTTTGATCAGCCTTATGAGCCCAGCGTGGCAGCCGAAGCCAAGCCTTCCTGGGAAGCCGCGCCGCGCACCGGTGGGCGCAGCATTTCGGCCAATATCAAGCCCAAGCGGCGCGTGGCCTTTTTGTTCAAGGCGGCGGAAGAAACGTCGTCTTAGTCGCCCGGGGCTTTCGCCTCTAAGGCCTAGCAAGTTCCTTGGGGCAGGCCTGCATCAGTCCGTCATCGCGTACATGGACGCTCCCTGTTAAGCAAACTGTTTTATTGACTTTGG
>CAJBBZ010000124.1 GCA_903951445.1 uncultured beta proteobacterium | reverse complement strand
CCACCGACACAAGGATTTTCAATCCTCTGCTCTACCGACTGAGCTACCGGGCCAGAGCCGAAAATTGTAACACCAGAGAAACCTGTAATGGCTGTCTCTGCACCCAAGGCATTGAATCACTTTGCCGACTTGGTGAAAACGGCTGTCGCAATTGAAGCGGCAAAGATCGCCGGGCTCAATACACTGTCGGCTGGCCTCGGTGGCCCCCTAATTCCAATTTCTGTAGGAGCAAGCGCAAAAATGGCCCAATTTCCTGAACGCGCCAAAGTGGTCATCATCGGCCAAGGCGGCATCGTCGGCGCCTCGGTGGCGCACCATCTGATTGAACGGGGCTGGGACAACATCGTCGGCATTGACAAGTCCGCCATTCCGACCGATGTGGGCTCCACCGCACACGCGTCTGATTTTTGCTTCAACACGATGCACGATCAGATGACGATCTTCACCACCAAGTACAGCATCGACTTTTACGAGAAGATGGGCCGCTATGACCGCATTGGCGGTATCGAGGTGGCGCGGGTCGGTGACGACGAGCGCATGCTGGAGCTCAAACGCCGCGTGGCCTCGGGCAAGGCCTTTGGCAACCGGGTCGAGCTCATCAGCGCTGCCGAGGCGAAAGCCAAGATGCCGCTGCTGGAAGAGAGCATGGTGCAAGGCGCCCTTTGGGACCCGGATGCGGGCCTAGTGAAACCCCGCTCCCAAATGGTGGCGGGCGAATTGGTGGATGCGGCGGTTGCGTCGGGCAAGTTGCAGTCCTTTGCTAATACGGCTTGTACTGGCTTGCGCATCGAAAACGGTCGCATCCAGGGCGTTGAAACGACCAAGGGCTTTATTGCCGCCGATTACGTGGTAGTTTGCGCTGGCCTTTGGGGACGCCTGATTGCCAATATGGCCGGGGAAGACCTGCCCATCATGCCGGTGGACCATCCGCTGACCTTCTTCAAACCCTACTTGGAATTTGCCGGAACCGGCAAGGACATTGGTTACCCCCTGTTGCGCGACCAGGGCAACTCGGCTTACCTGCGTGATACCGGTGACCCGAAAACCCCGGAAGGCGGCCAGATCGAATGGGGCTACTACGAAGAGAAAAACCCGCGCATGTGCCATCCACGCGACTTGCTGGAGAAAGAGCAGGCGCGCCTGTCGCCTTCGCAGCGCGACTTGGAGCTGGACCAAATCATGGCGCCGCTGGAACGCGCCATCGAACTCACGCCCATCCTGGCCGAACTGGGCTACGACGACAAATACTCCTTCAACGGCCTTTTGCAGGTGACCACTGACGGCAACCCGTCGATCGGCGAATCGTCCAAAGTGCGCGGCCTGTGGTACGCCGAAGCGGTATGGGTTAAAGACGCGCCCGGCGTCGGCAAAATCGTTGCCGACTGGATGACCGATGGCTACACGCACATCGACCATGCCCGCATCGACGTGGCCCGCATTTACCCCTACCAGCAGGACGAGCAGTACATCCATGACCGCTGCTACGAGGGTGCGTTCAAGATTTACAACCCGCCGGTGCACAACCGCGAGCCCTACAGCGCCGGGCGCGGCATTTTCAAAAGCCCGTTTTATGAACGTGAAAAAGCACTGGGCGCTTACTTTATGGAACTATCAGGCTGGGAGCGCGCGCATGGCTACGCCAGCAACGAACATTTACTAGCGGTTTATGGCGACAAGGTACCGGTGCGCGCTCATGAGTGGGATAACCGCCACTTCTGGCGTGTGTCCAACGCCGAGCACCTCAAAATGACCGAGGACGTGGGCATGATCAACGTCTCCCATTTCGCCGAAATCGACGTTGAAGGCCCGGATGCTGCCGATCTGCTGGAGTACATCTGCGTGGCCAAGGTGGGCGGCGACACGCCCGTAGGCAAAGGCGTTTACACCCATTTCTTGGACGCTAAAGGCGGCGTGCGCGCCGACCTGACCGTGTTGCGCTTGGCCCAGGACCATTACCGTGTGATCGACGGCGCCGATGCTGGCCACCGCGACCTGGTGTGGATACAGCGCATGGCGCAAGACCGGGGCGCGAAGGTAAAAGTTACCGACACCACGACCGCCTACGGCTGCCTGGGCGTGTGGGGCCCCAACGCCCGCGCCACCATCCAAAAGATTGCCGATGCGCCCGATGCCTGGACGCATGAGAACTTTCCGTTCGCCGCTTTTCGTAACCTCACGATTGCAGGCGTGCCGGTCTTGGCCTTTCGCATTTCGTATGTAGGCGAGCAGGGCTGGGAGTTGCACTTCAAGTACGAAGACGGCCTGGCCCTGTGGGACGCGCTGTTTGCGTTGGGCGTGACGCCCGTAGGCGTGGAAACCTATGCCAACAGCCGCCGCATGGAGAAGAGCCTGCGCCTGCAAAACGGCGACCTGCTAACCGAATACAACCTTATGGAATGCGATCTGGCCCGCCCCAAAGTCAAGGCTGCTGACTTCCATGGCAAAGCCGCGCACCTTGCTTTTAGGGAGCGCGAACACCAACCGGCTTACCTTTGTACGCTGACCATGAGCCACAACATCGACAGCACCGGTGTGGCCCGCTACCCGCTGGGCAACCTGCCGGTGATGGACCCTGCGACCGGCCAAACCCTGATCGACAGCCAAGGCCGCCGCTCTTACACCACCAGCATCGCCTTTGGCCCGACCATCGGCAAGAACATTGCGCTGGCGTACTTGCCTCACGCGTATTGCCAGGTGGGGCGCGAGCTGCAGATTCAGTACTTTGACGATGTCTATCCGGTCAAGGTGGAAGCGGTGGGTTACGGGGCTTTGTACGACCCGGAAAACGTCAAGTCGCGGTCTTGAAGGGCGGAGATGGTGAAACTGCGGGTCCGCGCCTTGGTCCCGCCGTCAGGAATCGAACCTGAATTTCACGCTTAGGAGGCATGCGCACTATCCATTGTGCTACGGCGAGGGGTGCGGCATTTTAGGTGCGGTACTTTTGCCGCAAGTGGGTGGCTAAAAGCCTATTTCGTCAGCATCCGCATTGCATCTTCCAGCCCTTTGAGGGTGAGCGGGTACATGCGTTGCTGCATCAGTTGCTGGACCACACTGATGCTTTGGCGGTACTGCCAGACGCCTTGGGGTTCGGGGTTGATCCAGGCGAATTTGGGGAAGGCGCTGGTCAGGCGTTGGAGCCATTCGGCGCCAGCTTCCTCGTTGTTGTATTCCACGCTGCCGCCGGGCTGCAATATTTCGTAGGGGCTCATGGTGGCGTCGCCCACGAAGATGAGTTTGTAGTCTTTGTTGTACTTGCGGATGATGTCCCAGGTCGCAAACTTTTCTGCAAAGCGGCGCCGGTTGTTTTTCCACATAAAGTCGTAAACGCAGTTGTGGAAGTAATAAAACTCCAGGTGCTTGAACTCGGTTTTGGTCGCGCTAAACAGTTCTTCTACGCGGGCAATATGGTCGTCCATGGTGCCGCCTACGTCCATTAAGAGCAGCACTTTGACATTGTTGTGCCGCTCCGGGCGCATCTTGATGTCCAGGTAGCCGGCGTTGGCCGCCGTCTTGCTGATCGTTTCGTCTAGGTCCAGCTCGTCCTCATGGCCTTCGCGCGCAAATTTGCGCAGGCGGCGCAGCGCTACTTTGATATTGCGGGTGCCCAGCTCTGTTGTATCGTCGTAGTCTTTGTAGGCGCGCTGGTCCCAGACCTTCACCGCACTGCGGTTGCGCCCTTTGTCTTGGCCGATGCGAATGCCTTGCGGGTTCTGCCCATACGCGCCAAAGGGCGAGGTGCCGCCGGTGCCTATCCATTTGCTACCGCCTTCGTGGCGTTCTTTTTGTTCTTCAAAGCGCTTGCGCAGCGTCTCCATCAGCTCGTCCCAGCCCATTTTTTCGATTTTGGCTAGTTCCTCGGGGCTGAGCTGCAACTCCAGGTTTTTGCGCAGCCACTCCAGAGGAATTTCCTTGGTGAAGTCCGCAATTTGCTCTACGCCCTTGAAGTAGGCCGCAAACGCGCGGTCAAATTTGTCGTAATGCTTTTCGTCTTTGACCAGGGTGGTGCGGCTCAGGAAATAAAAGTCGTCAATCGCGTAGCCCGCCGCCTCTTCGCCGCTTGCGGGCTCGGGCACATTGGGGCCGACTACGCCTTTTTGCAGCGCTTCCATCAGCGTCAGGTATTCCTTTACCGATACCGGCAGCTTGGCCGAACGCAGGGTGTAAAAAAAGTCGATCAGCATGGGCTACCTCATCGGGGCTTGTGCAGCGAATAGAGCAGTTGGGCCTTCACTTCTGGCCATTCACCCGCGCGCAGGCTGTACATCACGGTATCGCGAATCGTGCCGTCGCGGCGCAGCGCGTGGCCGCGGATGACGCCGTCTTTGCGCGCACCCAGGCGTTCGATGGCGGCTTGGGACGCGAAGTTGAAATTGTCGGTACGCCAGCCCACCACATGGCAGCCCAGGGTTTCAAACGCATGCGTCATCAGCAGTAGTTTGCAGGCGGTGTTGACGTGGCTGCGCTGGACGCTTTTGGCGTACCAGGTGTAGCCAATTTCCACGCGTTTTACTGCGGGAAGTATGTCGTGATAACTGCTGCAGCCGATGACCTTGCCGCCGGGTTGGTCCAGCACGGCAAACGCAAAGCGATTACCAGCTGCGCGCATGGCCAGCGCGTCTTCAATGTACTGGCGGGTGTTTTCCGGTTCGGGCACCGAAGTGACGCGCAAATTCCACAGCGCGCCGTCGGCAGCGGCGGCACGCAGGCCTGCTTCGTGCTCCAGCGCCAGGGGCGTTATCGCTACGCCGTAACCGCTCAAGTCCACCGATTCAACAAAGGCCATAGGTTTAGCTCTCGTCGTCTTTATTTTGGCGGCCTTGCTGCCAACGCCTGGCCAATTGCAAGCCTAGGCCGCCGCCCAGACCGACCAGCACAATGCCGACCATGCTGGAGTTGTCGTAACCCCTTGCAAATACATCCATGCCGATGAGCTGGCCCAGCCCATAGCCAGTGAGGCAGCCAACGACAAAGCCGAGGGCGTCGGACACGCCAACGGCTAGGAAATCGACGCGGGGTTTTTTCGCCATTTCAGCGGTTATTGCGTTGCATAAACATCAGTTTTTCAAACAGCGTAACGTCTTGCTCGTTTTTCAGCAAGGCGCCCACTAGCGGCGGCACGGCCATTTTGTCGTCCTTGGCTTGCAGGGCCGAGAGCGGAATGTCCTCGGCTAAGAGCAGCTTGAGCCAGTCCAGCAATTCGCTGGTGGAGGGCTTTTTCTTCAGGCCCGGCAGGTTGCGCACTTCGTAAAAGGTTTTCATGGCAGCGCTGAGCAGCTCTTTTTTCAGGCCGGGGAAGTGCACATCGACGATGCTTTGCATAGTCGCCGGGTCCGGGAACTTGATGTAGTGGAAAAAGCAGCGGCGCAAAAACGCGTCTGGCAGCTCTTTTTCATTGTTAGAGGTAATGAATACCAGCGGGCGGTGCTTGGCGCGGATTAGCTCACGCGTCTCGTAGCAGTAAAACTCCATGCGGTCGATCTCGCGCAGCAAGTCGTTGGGGAACTCAATATCCGCTTTGTCGATTTCGTCAATCAGCAGGGCCACCGGCGTGTCTGAGGCGAAGGCCTGCCACAGCACGCCCTTGATGATGTAGTTGTGGATGTTCTTGACCCGCTCGCCGCCGTCGATGTCCGAGAGCTGCGAGTCGCGCAGGCGGCTTACCGCGTCGTACTCATATAGGCCTTGCTGCGCTTTGGTGGTCGATTTGATGTGCCATTGCAGCAGCGGCAGGTTCAGCGCGGTGGCTACTTCTTCGGCCAGCATGGTTTTGCCGGTGCCGGGCTCGCCCTTGACCAGCAGCGGGCGTTGCAGGGCGGAGGCTGCGTTGACAGACAGCATCAGGTCTTGGGTGGCAACGTAATTCTTGGAACCGGTAAATTTCATGGCGCGGTAAAAAGTTGGGGCTAAAGCGGTCAGAGTGCCCGTCAGAACCTGCCTTTAGCCCTTGGCAGCCCGGTAATAAAGGGCCGGTCGGCTTGGCGTAGGCGGGTGGACGGGAGTGGGGTCGATATAATTCGCGATTCAATTTATACCAATATTCACCCGATTGTCCGCGCAAAATGAACCCATTGCTTCGCTCCCTCATCGCACTTGTTGTCGCTTCAGTGACCTTCACATCCGCTTTTGCGCAAGACATCAAGGGCGACGCCAAAGCCGGTGAAAAGAAAAATGCGATGTGCCTAGGCTGCCACTCCATCGTGGGCTACCAGGCCAGCTTCCCCGAGGTGCACAAGGTTCCCATGATTGCCGGTCAGGGTGAAAAATACATTATTGCTTCCCTCAACGCCTACAAAAAAGGCGAGCGCAAGCACCCCACCATGCGTGGTATTGCGGTAACCCTCAAGGACCAGGATATGGCTGATTTGGCAGCCTATTTCAGCGCGCTGGGTGTGGATGCCAATGCCAAACCCCTGGAAAAAGTAGGCGGCGGCACTTCGGCCGGTGAGGCCCTGGTGGCCAAAGGCGCTTGCGCTTCCTGCCACGGCGAGAACCTAAGCAAGCCCATCGACCCGAGCTACCCCCTGATCGCCGGTCAGCACAATGACTATTTGTATGTGGCCCTCAAGTCGTACAAAGCCGATGCCAATGCCCAGCTGGGTCGCGGCAATGCCATCATGGCCGGCGTAGCCAAGCAGTTCTCCAATGCTGAACTCAAAGAATTGGCCAATTACGTGGGCAGCCTGCCCGGCGCACTTAAAACCGTGCCACAGAGTCGCTTTCGTTAAACCAAAGCGCTTTCTTCAAAAAACCGCCTTCGGGCGGTTTTTTGCGTTCAGTCCCGCGTAGCGTGGCGCTGTACGCAGTCAATATAGGCCTGACCGTCCGGCGCTCGCCCGGCGCGCTGGCTTTCCCACAACATGGTGCCCAGGCAATCCATGGCTTCGTGGTGGGCCAGGTGCAGCGACTGGCGCTTGTGCGTCAGCAATTCCACCGCCTGGCGGATGCCGCGCGGCTGGTCAATACTGCATTGCTCGCTGATCGATAAATGCATAGACAGGTGCAAAAACGGATTGGTTTGACCGCTGCCCTCGGGGTACACGCGGCTGATGGCGGCGTCCTGGTCGCTTAAATCGGCGTGGTATTGCGGGTGCTCTTCAATCCATTGGCCGGCCAGGGTTTCGATGGCGTCCATGGGCTGCGCGCTGCGAGATTTGGCGTACACCGAACAAAAAAAACGGCGCACATCCTCTTGGGAAGGGTTGAACATCGGGCAAGGTTACCATGGGCGTTTTAGCCCGTTAAGGGCCATTGCACCCCCATGTTTGACGCCTGGCCCCTGATTACCGATCCGTTTTTTTATGCCGTGGCCATTCCTGCCGTGCTGCTCTTGGGTGTGAGCAAAAGCGGGTTTGGTTCGGGCTTTGGCTCTTTGGCGGTGCCGATGATGGCCTTGTCGGTGACCGTGGCCGAAGCGGCGGCGATTTTGATGCCGCTGCTCTTGGTGATGGATGTGCTGGGCAGCACCGCTTTTCGCAAAGACTTTGATCCGGTGCTGCTGCGGCGCATCGTGCCGTTTGGCGTGCTGGGGATTGTGCTGGGGGCCTTGCTGTTCAAGCTGGTGCCGCCGCATGCGGTATCGGCGGTGGTGGGGGTGGTGACCCTGGTGTTTCTGGCGCAACGCCTGTTCTGGAAAGCTTCCACTTTGGCTACGCCGCCGGTCTGGCTGGGCCGGGTTTTGTCGGCCACCTCCGGCTTTACCAGCTTTGTGGCCCATGCTGGGGGCCCTCCTATCAACGCCTATTTCATTGGCCTGCGTCTGAGCCCGGTGTCTTTTGCCGCCACCATGTCTTTCTTCTTTTTCGTTCTCAATTTGTGTAAGTGGATTCCCTACGCTTACCTGGGCCTGCTCGATGTGCGCAATATGGCGACCGCGCTGGTCTTGCTGCCGCTGGCGCCCGTAGGCGTGTGGGCCGGGGTACGACTGGCCCGCCATGTCAGCCAGGTTTTGTTTTACCGCCTGGTGTACGCCGGGATGTTGCTGACCGGCATCAAATTGGTCTGGGACGGATTTGCCTGAGCGCCTGTGCGCATAGGTCGCCACAGTGCTAAATTCCGATCCTAAACAGGCCTGCGCACCCCATAATGGCCGCTACGCCCTGGCCCGCCAACCCACTGCAAAGAGGTAACACCGTATGACACGCATTGCCATTGCCAACCCCAAAGGCGGGGTTGGAAAGTCCACTTTGTCCACCCATGTTGCGGGCTACCTGGCCTCGCAAGGGTATGACGTGATGCTGGGGGATGCGGATGTACAGCATTCCGCGCGCCTGTGGCTGTCGCTGCGGCCGCCTTCGGCCAAGCCGATCAGTTATTGGGACGTGGATCCGCAAGAATTTAGCAAGCCGCCCAAGGGCGCGGACCACTACGTGCTCGACACCCCGGCCGCACTGGCGGGCAAACAGCTCAAAGACGTGCTCAAGTGGGCCGACAAAGTGCTGGTGCCTTTGCAGGCCAGTATTTTTGATATTTACGCCACGCGCAGTTTTCTCGATGAGTTAGCTGCCAGCCGCCATGCCGAGAACGTGGAAATAGGGATCGTGGCCATGCGCGTGGACGAACGCACCTTGTCGTCCGATCAATTGTCGGCCTTCGTCAAATCGCTCGGTTTACCGAAGGTGGGCACGCTGCGCGACACCCAAAATTATGTGCACCTGGCCGCCAATGGCCTTACGGTGTTTGATGTGCAGACCAGCCGCATGGAGCAGGACCGCGAGCAATGGAAATCCATTGGCAAGTGGTTGGAACGTGGATAGTCCGTGTGTACCTTTTTGTGAAGCTTTTCCTATGAGAAATTTTGAAAATTTGCAGCAGTTGGCGGCGCTGGCCGGTCAGCCCGTGTCCACCAGCGACTGGATGACTGTGACCCAGGAGCAGATCAACCAGTTTGCCCAGGCGACCGGCGACCACCAATGGATTCATGTGGACCCGGTGCGGGCGCAGGCCGGGCCTTTTGGCGCCCCGATTGCCCATGGATTTCTGACGCTGTCACTGCTGCCGCTGTTTTTTGCATCCGCGATGCACATTGAGAATGTGCGTATGGGCGTCAATTACGGCCTTAACCGAGTCCGCTTTGTCGGCCCGGTGCCGGTCGGCAGCCGTTTGCGGGCGCATATCAAACTGCTAGCGGCAGACGCCATCGACCAAGGCGGCTACCAATTTACTTGGGAAGTGACCACCGAGCGCGAAGGCGCAGCCAAGCCGGTGTGCGTGGCCGAATCGATTAGCCGCCTTTACGGCTGAGCGCCGCCAAAACCCAGTTGCCGCCAGGCTTCAAATACGGTTACGGCTACTGCGTTGGACAGGTTCAGGCTGCGCTGGTCCGCTTGCATGGGTAGCTTCAGGCACTGATCGGGACCAAAGCTGGCGCGAACAGAATCGGGCAGTCCAGCGGTTTCCGAGCCGAAAACCAGCCAGTCGCCTTCTGCAAACTGCACCGCATAAGGGCTGCGAGTGCCGCGCGTGGTCAGCGCGAACATGCGCTGGGGCTGCGGTCTGGCCCCATCCATAAAGGCCTGCCAGCTGGCGTGTTTGCGCACGCTGGTGTACTCGTGGTAGTCCAGCCCGGCGCGGCGCATGTGTTTGTCGTCCATGGAAAAACCCAGCGGCTCGATCAAGTGCAGGCTGCAACCGGTATTCGCCGCCAGGCGGATGACGTTGCCCGTGTTGGGCGGAATTTCTGGATGGACTAAAACAATATGCAGCATGGCCGCATTGTCTCGCGGGTTAAGAGGCTGCGGCGCTGCCCGTTTGTAAGGCGAGCGCGCCCTGTAGTTGCGCGACCTGCTGCGCGCCTATTGGTTACGGATCCCTGGGTTTACTCCGTGCTTTCGGCGCGGGCAAAGACCAGCGCGGTGATCCGTCGCACCCCAGCCTGGCGCAAGGGCAGAGCAGCGGCGCGCAGCGAGGCGCCGCTGGTCATCACATCGTCCACCAACAGCACGTTTTTCCCTTCCAAGTCGCGCTGGCGCAGCGGGTCTATGGCAAAAGCGTTCGCCACATTAGAGAGCCTTTCTTTGCGTGCCAGGCTGCTTTGCGCTGGTGTATCGCGAATGCGTAATAGCCAAGTGGCGCGCGCCTTGGCTGGGGACAGTGCTTGGGCCAGCAGCCAGGCCTGGTTAAATCCCCGGCTTTGCAGCCTCGGGGTAGACAGCGGCATCGGCAAAACCCAGTCTGCCGCCTCCAGGGCCGGTTCTACCCAAGGGGCGCTGCGCATTAGCAAGGCCATGCTGCGCGCCCAGGCCGGTTGCGCCTGGAATTTGAAATCCTGCACCAGGCCCGCCCAGGGGTAGCCATAGCTGACTGCCGCCAAGGACGCATCGAGCGGGCTGCCGTCCTTCTGCGTGCTCCTGCAGGCCGTGCAGGGCGCATTGGCATCGGCCACTACCAGCGCGCAATGCTTGCAGCGCGGCTTGGGCTGGGCAAAAAGGCCTATGCACGCCTCGCACACCGGCTGGCTGGGCCAAGCGTGGCAGACGGCACAGCGGCTGGGCAGGCGCGCCGCCAGCCCGTGAAACAGCGCAAAAAACATGCTGCCAATATACTGCCGCAAAGCCCGTTTTGCCAACCGCAAGGGCCCGCTTGCCAATGCGCTGACCTCGTTTTTTACTGGCTCAGCTCGTCCCCTTAACTCCTAATGCCAAACCAAGCCCCACCCACCATCGATGCCCAAGCCGCCAGGCGCTGGGAAGCGATGCCCTTGGCTTCTGCACAGGGGCAGGCGGACAGACAGGCCTCACCCTGGCTGCACGAAGAGGTGGCGCGGCGCATGGAGGAGAGGCTGCAATGGATACTGAAGCAGCCGCGCAGCTGGCTGCATTGGCAGGCTTTGCGGGGCGGAATCGAGGCGCACAGCTTATTGCGCCGCCGTTACCCCGCGGCTAGCAGTTTTGTGCAGCAAGACCCGCCGCAAGCCTCGGAGCTGGCCCGCGCCGCCCTGCGCCCACCCTTGTGGTCGCCCCAGCGATGGAAAAACGCGACCCGTTTCGAAGCGCCCGCCCAGCCCGTGGATTTGCTGTGGGCCAATATGGCTTTGCACATGAGCCCGGACCCGCAAGCCCTTATCCATCGCTGGCACAGCCTCGTCCAAACCGATGGTTTTTTGATGTTTTCCTGCCTGGGCCCGGACACATTACGCGAATTGCGCGACCTGTATGCCCGCCAAGGCTGGCCCGCCCCCGCCCATGAATTTACCGATATGCACGACTGGGGCGACATGTTGGTGCAGGCCGGTTTTGCCGAGCCGGTAATGGATATGGAGCGCATTACCCTGTCTTTTTCCTCGCCCGCGACCCTGCTGGCCGAGTTGCGCGGCCTGGGCCGCAATTTGCATCCCCGGCGCTTTCCTGGATTGCGGGGCCGTGCCTGGCGCGCCGCTTTGCACCAAACCATTGCCGCCGGGCTGCCCGACCCCGACCAAACTGGGCGCTTGCGCCTGACTTTTGAGGTTATTTACGGCCATGCCTTCAAACCGGCGCCGCGCATGGCGTTACAGGAACAAACACTCATTCCCTTAGCGCAAATGCGGGCCAGCCTGCGCGCCCCAAAGCCCGTATGAGGTGGGGGCTGTCTCGGGAAGTCCTTTGGGCGCTCGGTTGCATGGGGCGCGGCAAGCCCAGCTGCGCAGGGGCATGGGCTACAATTGACAGGTTTTATTGACCCGATTTTTAAGCTTTTGTGGCCCTGTTGTCGGGGCCGCGCCATCAACTCCAAACCGCGTGAGCTTTAGTCACTCCATTGATACCGATGCGCAAAACCCCCGTTTTGAGTGGGTTTTGCGGCGCCATGCGCCCTTAACGCCAGCCCAAATGCTGGTGTTTTTCGCTTCGCTTAGCTTGGTCTCCTTGTGCATCGGTTTGTTCTTCTGGCTGCAAGGTGCGCTGTTGGTGCTGCCATTTGCGGCTCTGGAGACTTTGGCTGTTGGGATTTGTTTTTTGATTTTTTCCAGACATGTGCTTGACCAAGAGCGCATCGTGGTGGACGGATCGCAGGTGGTGGTGGAACACGAGGCGGCTGGTGTGCGCGAGCGGGCCCAGTTCCAGCGGCAATGGGTCAGGATCGAGCCACTGGGCGGCGCGCATTCGCTGATTGCGGTGTCGGCGCAGGGAAAGTCGATGCAGGTGGGACGCTATGTGCGTCCTGAGCGGCGTGAGGCCCTGGCCAATGAATTGCGCCGCGCGGTTCGCATGGGCTGATGCGCTTTGTAAGCCCAGCGACATAGTAATTTTGCAAACTTTGAGGCATTGAAAGTGAAAACGATGAAGAGCATTTGGAAAAAATCAGCTTCACTGTTGGCAACAGCAGGCGTAGGGCTTGGCACCGGTTCGTTGAGCCTGGCTGCCACTGTGAATGACCTGCCGGGTGGGCCTTCGGTACTTCAGTTGAACCTACCCCCTGCGGTGACCGCCATCGCACGCGAGCAGCAATGGCTGCACTGGTTCATGCTGATTCTTTGCACGGTGATTTTTGTGGCTGTGTTTGCGGTGATGTTTTATTCCATTTGGAAACACCGCAAATCGCGGGGTCACAAGCCTGCCACATTCCACGAATCGGTCACTGTTGAAATTATCTGGACAGTCATCCCCTTCATTATTGTGATTTTGATGGCTTTGCCTGCGACCAAGGTCGTGGTCGCTATGAAGGACACCAGCAACGCCGATGTGACGATTAAAGCTACCGGTATGCAGTGGAAATGGGGCTACGACTACATCAATGGCGAGGGCGAAGGCATTGGTTTTGTGTCCACCTTGGATGGCGAGCAACGCGAAATGTCCAATAACGGTGGACCCAAAAAAGGCCAAATCGTAGATGACTATTTGTTCAAAGTGGACAACCCGCTAGTGGTGCCAGTGGACAAGAAAATCCGCATCATCACCACCGCCAATGACGTGATCCATGCGTTTGCGGTTCCGGCCTTTGGTATCAAGCAAGACGCTATTCCCGGCTTTGTGCGCGACACCTGGTTCCGCGCCGAAAAAATCGGTGATTACCATGGCCAATGCCAAGAGCTGTGCGGTAAAGAGCATGCCTACATGCCTATCCATGTGAAAGTAGTTTCCGCTGAGGACTACAGCAAGTGGGTCGAGGGCGAGAAGAAAAAGATGGCCGCCTTAGCAGACGATCCCTCCAAAGTGTGGACCTTGGCTGAAATTACCCAGCGCGGTGAAAAAGTCTATGCCCAAAACTGCGTGGCCTGCCATCAAACCAGTGGTAAAGGCGGCGGCGCTATAAAGGCACTCGATGGCGCAGCTGTGGTGCTCGATGCCGATAAGGCCAAGCAAATTAAGGTCTTACTCAACGGTCAGAATAATGGCACCATGCCTGCTTGGAAGGCCCTAAGCGACACCGATATTGCAGCGGTTATCAGCTACACCAAGAACCATTGGTCCAACCAGACCGGGCAAGTGGTGCAGCCGGCTGACGTAGCCGCCTTGCGCAAATAAGCGCGGGGCCGCTTGGCGAAATTGAATTCAATTATTGATGCATTGATAAGGAAACCCGTATGAGCGCAGTTTTAGACCACCACGATCACGCCCATGACGATCACCATGATCACGCCCCTACGGGTTGGAGGCGCTGGGTTTATGCCACGAACCACAAAGACATCGGCACGCTGTATCTGTTGTTCAGCTTTACCATGTTTATCATTGGTGGCATTCTGGCCATGCTGATTCGCGCCGAGTTGTTCCAACCCGGTTTGCAAATGGTCAATCCCGAGTTGTTCAATTCGCTGACCACAATGCACGGACTGATCATGGTGTTTGGCGCGATCATGCCGGGCTTTGTGGGCTTTGCCAACTGGATGATTCCGCTGCAAATCGGTGCCGCCGACATGGCCTTCGCGCGGATGAACAACTTCAGCTTCTGGCTGCTGATTCCCGCAGGTCTGATGCTGGTGGGCTCTTTCTGGATGCCCGGCGGCGCACCCGCTGCCGGTTGGACGCTGTATGCGCCTCTGACCTTGCAGCAAGGCCCGAGTATGGATGCCGGTATTTTTGCCATGCACATCCTAGGTGCTTCGTCCATCATGGGCTCGATCAACATCATCGTCACTATCCTCAACATGCGCGCTCCTGGCATGACCTTGATGAAGATGCCGATGTTCGCCTGGACCTGGTTGATTACCGCGTATTTGCTGATTGCAGTGATGCCTGTGCTGGCTGGTGCTATCACCATGACGCTGACGGATCGCCATTTTGGTACCACTTTCTTCAACCCTGCAGGCGGCGGTGATCCGGTGCTGTACCAGCACATTTTTTGGTTCTTCGGTCATCCCGAGGTGTACATCATGATCTTGCCGGCCTTCGGCATCATCAGCCAAATCGTTCCAGCCTTTGCCCGCAAGCGTTTGTTCGGCTACACCTCCATGGTGTACGCCACTTCGTCCATCGCGATTTTGTCCTTCATCGTCTGGGCGCACCATATGTTCACTACTGGCATGCCGGTGACCGGTCAGTTGTTTTTTATGTACGCGACTATGCTGATCGCGGTGCCTACGGCGGTGAAGGTGTTCAACTGGATTGCCACCATGTGGCAGGGTTCCATGACCTTTGAAACCCCCATGTTGTTTGCCGTGGGCTTCATCTTTGTGTTCACCATGGGCGGCTTTACCGGCCTGATCCTGGCCATGGCACCGATTGACATCCAGTTGCAAGACACCTATTACGTGGTGGCCCACTTTCACTATGTGTTGGTGGCTGGCTCTTTGTATGCCATGTTTGCTGGTTACTACTACTGGGCGCCCAAGTGGACCGGTGTGATGTACAACGAAACACGCGGCAAGATCCATTTCTGGTGGTCGCTGATCGCGTTTAACGTGACCTTCTTCCCCATGCACTTCCTGGGGCTTGCTGGTATGCCGCGTCGCTACGCCGATTACCCGATGCAGTTTGCCGATTTCAATGCGCTTGCTTCAATTGGTGGCTTCGCCTTCGGCTTGGCTCAGGTGTATTTCTTCTTCTTCGTGGTGCTGCCCACCATGCTGGGACACGGCGAAAAAGCTCCCCAGCGTCCGTGGGAAGGTGCGGAAGGCCTGGAGTGGGAAGTTCCTTCGCCCGCGCCATTCCACACTTTTGAAACGCCTCCCAAGCTCAATGCGGCAGCCAACAAAATTCTGGCCTAAGAATTCAACTATCGACTGACTTTATGACGCCTGAACAGAAAAAAGCAAACTTCCGCCTAGGCTTGAGCTTGGCTTCGGTGGCCGTGGTCTTTTTTATTGGTGTGGTGGTCAAGATGGTTTTGCTGGGCCATTGAGTTGCGCATGAGCTTGCGTTACCAAAATTCCACCATGCTGGGCAAACTGGCAGTGATCGTGTTGGCCATGTTTGGCTTTGGCTATGCCCTGGTCCCGATCTATGACGCGATCTGTCGGATGACAGGGGTGAACATCTTGGCCCTGGCCGAGCTAGCCGTCCCTGGCGAAAAGGCAAAAATTCCTGCCAATACCCAGGTCGATACCAGCCGCACCATCACGGTAGAGTTTGACGCTAACAGCAGGGGACCCTGGCAGTTCAAGCCGGCCCAAAGTTCTTTGCAAGTGCACCCGGGCGAAATGATGACGGTGATGTACGAGTTCCAAAACACACAGAATCGCCGTATGGCCGCCCAGGCTATCCCCAGCTATGCGCCTCAACAAGCAGCAGCGCATTTCAACAAGCTGGAGTGCTTTTGCTTTAACCAGTACACACTGGAAGCCGGTGAGAAAAAATCCTGGCCGGTCGTGTTTGTGATTGACCCCAAGCTGTCGAAAGATGTGAGAACTATCACACTGTCGTACACATTTTTTGAGGTGGGTGGCAAGATACCCCCTGCGCCGGTAGCTACGCTAGTGTCAAAGGTGGCGGGCTCATGACTGAAGTGAACGCCGTGCCCGTTAAGGCTGCACATCCTTCTTTGTTGCGCAGCCTCAAAACCGTGGCCTGGTCCTTTATTGGAATTCGCAGTCGTGCCGGCTTTGAGGAAGACGCGGCGAAGGTCAACCCGCTGCATGTCTTGCTGGCGGGCGTTATCACGGTATTGGTTTTGGTGCTCAGCCTGATCGGCTTGGCTACTTGGGTGGTTGGTAAATAAGCGCAGGCAATAGCCCTGCGTTCTTAAAATTGTATTTGGAAAAATGGAGCTGAAATGAGTAGCACTGCACACGGCGCACAACCGTATTATTTTGTTCCCCAGCCTTCGCGTCACCCCTTCATGGCGTCGCTGGCTTTGTTCTTTGTGATACTGGGTGCGGGCCAGTGGATTAATGGGGCCGGTTGGGGCCGTTACTCGCTGGCCTTTGGCATGTTGTTTCTCTTTTTCGTGCTCTACCAATG
>CAJBBZ010000123.1 GCA_903951445.1 uncultured beta proteobacterium | reverse complement strand
TCCGATATTTCCACGCTTTGGCTGTCGGTCAGCGAAAAGCTGATCGTCACCGCCCGCATGCAGCCCTTGCGCTCGGTGGACCGCTTGCGCGACGCCGTGCGCCGGGGCACGCCCATCGCCTCGTCGGTGGCGCTGCTGGTGCACCTGATGCACGACCAGGGCGACGTACTGGCCAATATCGTCCGTGAAATCACCACCCGCATCGACACCATCGAAGACAAGCTCTTGGCCGGGCGGCTGGAAACCAAACGCGCCGACCTGGGCGTCTCACGTCGCCTGCTGGTGCGGCTGCAGCGCCTGCTCGCACCAGAGCCTGCCGCCCTGTTTCGCCTGCTCAAAAAACCCCCGGCTTGGATCAGTGAGGCGGACATCGAAGACCTGCACCAATCGTCTGAAGAGTTCAACGTGGCCCTCAGCGACATGGCTGCCTTGCAAGAGCGCATCAAGCTGTTGCAAGAAGAAATAGCCGGGCGCGTGACCGAGGCCAATAACCGCAGCCTGTTTGTGCTGACCGTGGTTACGGTGATGGCCTTGCCCATCAACATCATTGCCGGCCTCTTGGGCATGAACGTGGGCGGCATTCCGCTGGCCGATCACCCGGCGGGCTTTTGGATTGTGGTGGCGGTGATCGTCAGCTTTACCGCCGTAGCGGCCTGGATCGTGTTCAGGAACAAGGGCGAGTAAGCGCAGGCACAAAAAAAACCGCTGGCGCATAAAAAAAAGCCGCTGGCGCTTCAGGGCGCGAGCGGCTTGGGGCGCCAGCGCCGCTTAGGGCTGCTGAACGATCACCGGGTGAACGGTAAAGACATTGGCCGACGCCACGTCCACCGTCACGCGCACCCAATGCAGGCTGGGGCTGCCAAAGGTTTGCAAGCGCGTAAAGTTGGTCAGCATTTTGTTGGGGTGGTACAGCGGCTTGTCCAGCTTGAAGTAGTGCGTGTCGCCATGCACAAACAAGACCTGGCCTTTGAACTGCTCGGTCTGCTCCGTCAGCTTGGCCATGAAGTTGCGGTAGCCACTGACGCTGGCTTGCGTGCTTTCGTCAAAGTCCTCGGTCTCAGGCAAATCAAAGCCCGGGTCGCCCTGGGTGACCACCACGATACCGGCGGCGTTTTGCGCCTTGGCGGCTGCAAATGAAGCCATCATCCAGCCTACGTTGGCGGTGTCGCGCTCAATGTATTCCGCATTGGCCGCGTCGCATTGGGCGTTGTCACGGGCGCTCTTGTTTTTGCATTCCTTTTCGCTCATCACCACGTTGTTGTTGCTGCCGGGCTGGTTGATGCCGACAAACACCACACCGCCATGGCTAAAGCGGGAGTTTTCCACGAACTTCTCGCCCAGCTTGCCCTGCTGCTCCAGTGCCAAGGTGGTTTGGCCCAGGCTGTTGGCGCTGGGGAACATCACTTTGCGCAAATGCGCCAAGCGCTCCAAGGTATTGAAGCCGCCGTTGTTGCTGCGGTGGCAATCGGTCCATTCGTTGTCTCCGGGCACATAAACCACCGGCTTTGCCATGCTGTTGAACATCTTCAAAGCGTCGGTATAGACCTCATCGGTGCACTTGGAGCTGCCGTCCTTGATGTCGCCGTCATACAAAGAAAAAGCAATGTCCGACTGGTTGATGCTTTTCAGCACAGCCGGCAGCTTGGGGTCGTCCCCCGCTTTTTTATAGGGCATGTCGCCCCACAAACCAAAGCTGAAGGGCTTGACCGCTTGCGCAGCACAGGGGCCCGCTGCCAGGGCCATAGACACCAAAGACAAAGCGGCAATCCGAACGAACATAAATAGCTCCAAAAAGTAAAAAAGGCCGGGCAACGCTAAGCCCGCCATGTGACGGAGTGATGACCGGGGCAATTTAGCGCCACAGACCGTGCCATCGCCGCAACGCCGTAAAAGCTTCACTAAAAATTCACCGGACGGTCACCACAAAAATAAATACTAACGGGTGTCAATTCAAAATTTTTATTGAAT
>CAJBBZ010000122.1 GCA_903951445.1 uncultured beta proteobacterium | reverse complement strand
GGCAAGGTTGCGCTCTACCAACTGAGCTATTCCCGCGAAACGTCTTGAATTATAGCGTGCAATTTCTGCATTTTCGGCAGCGGCGCACGCTTTCGTCAATTTACCTTTGGTTCAGTGCTTCAAGGTCTCAGGCGCTACCGGATCGACGACCACCACGCCGACCGCAGCTACGGCCTCGACAGGCTCTTCGTCTGGCAAGGGCACTGGCTGCGAAACCAGGGCCAGCTCCAGCACTTGGTCAATCCAGCGCACCGGCACAATTTCCAGGCCGCTTTTCACGTTTTCCGGAATCTCCTGCAAATCTTTGGCATTGGCTTCAGGGATTAGCACGAGCTTGATACCACCGCGCAGCGCGGCGAGCAATTTTTCTTTGAGTCCGCCAATTTCCGTGATCTCGCCCCGCAAGGTGATCTCACCCGTCATCGCCACATCGCCGCGCACCGCGATACCCGTCAGCGCGGATACAAAGGCCGTCGCCATGGCTGCGCCTGCGCTGGGGCCATCCTTGGGCGTGGCGCCGTCTGGCACGTGGATGTGCAGGTCTTTCTTTTCAAAAGCCTCGTCCTTGATGCCTAGACGCTTGGCGCGGCTACGCACCACGGTGCGGGCGGCCTCGACCGATTCTTTCATCACATCGCCCAGCGAGCCGGTGCGGGTGATCACGCCTTTGCCGGGCACCAACGCCGCCTCGATAGTCAGTAAGTCGCCACCCACTTCGGTATAGGCCAAGCCCGCGACCTGCCCAACCTGGTTCTGGTCTTCGGCGCGGCCATAGGTGTACTTGCGCACACCGAGGTAATCATTGAGGTTATCGGCATTGACCAGCACCTGGGGCGTCAGCTTTTTCAGCAGCAAGGCTTTAACCACCTTGCGGCAAATCTTGGACAGCTCGCGCTCTAGCGAACGCACGCCAGCCTCGCGGGTGTAGTAGCGCACGATGTCGCGGATGGCGTCTTCGGCGATCGCCAGTTCAGTTTCCTTGAGGCCATTGTTTTTCATTTGCTTGGGCAGCAAATAGGTCATGGCGATACTGGCTTTTTCGTCTTCGGTGTAGCCCGAGAGGCGAATCACTTCCATGCGGTCCAGCAGCGCTGGCGGAATCTTCATGGAGTTGGATGTCGCGACGAACATGACGTCGCTCAAGTCGTAGTCCACTTCCACATAGTGATCGCCAAACTTGTGGTTTTGCTCGGGGTCCAGCACTTCTAGCAAAGCGCTGCTCGGGTCACCCCGGAAGTCGGTGCCCAATTTGTCGATTTCGTCGAGCAGGAACAAGGGATTGCGTGTGCCGACCTTGGTGAGGCTTTGCAAGACCTTACCCGGCATCGCGCCGATATAGGTGCGACGGTGACCGCGGATTTCCGCCTCATCACGCATGCCGCCCAAAGCCATACGCACGTATTTGCGTCCGGTGGCTTTGGCAATAGATTGACCTAGCGAGGTCTTTCCCACGCCGGGTGGGCCAACCAAACACAGAATCGGCGCTTTGACCTTGTCCACGCGCTGCTGCACCGCGAGGTATTCCAGGATGCGGTCTTTGACTTTGTCCAGACCGTAGTGGTCTTGGTTGAGCACTTTTTCGGCATTGCCCAGATCGTGCTTGATCTTGGTCTTGGTCGCCCAAGGCAAGCCCACCAGCACGTCAATGTAATTGCGCACCACCGTCGCCTCAGCGGACATAGGCGACATCAGGCGCAGTTTTTTGAGTTCGCTCTCGGCCTTTTTCAAGGCCTCTTTGGGCATGCGCGCGGCCTTGATTTTTTTCTCTATTTCTTCGATGTCAGCGCCGTCTTCGCCATCACCCAGTTCTTTTTGAATCGCCTTGACTTGCTCATTCAAATAAAAGTCGCGCTGGTTTTTTTCCATTTGCCGCTTGACGCGTCCGCGAATTTTTTTATCCACGTTCAGGATATCCACTTCACGCTCGATTTGCTCGAACAAATTCTCCAGCCGCGCCTTGACCAAGGGCAGCGCCAATACCGCTTGCTTGTTTTCCAACTTCAAGGGCATGTGCGCGGCAATCGTGTCGGCCAGGCGGCCTGGATCATCAATGCTGGCTATGGAAGTAAGAATTTCGGGGGGGATTTTTTTGTTCAGCTTGACGTACTGGTCGAACTGTTGCATCACCGCGCGGCGCAATGCCTCGATCTCGCTGGCCTGGGTCTCGCCCTCGACGCCAGAAGTGCTTTGAGCGTCTAACGGCAGCACATTGGCGGTGAAATGGTTTTCACCGTCTTCGATACGGTTTACCTTGGCGCGTTGGTGGCCCTCCACCAGCACTTTGACCGTGCCATCGGGCAATTTGAGCATCTGCAAGATCGTGGACACGCAGCCCATGTCGAACATGTCCGAGACCAAAGGCTCGTCTTTGGCAGCTGTTTTTTGCGCCACCAACATGATGCGACGCTCCGCTTCCATCGCCGCCTCCAAGGCCTTGATGCTTTTGGGCCGGCCGACAAACAACGGGATCACCATGTGGGGGAAGACCACCACGTCACGCAGCGGCAACATGGGCAGGTCAACAGGAAGCGCGTCTAGGGGGGTGTAACCGGACATAAAAATCCTTTTCTATCTTTTGGATATGGTCTGGTTGTCTGAAATTTCAAGCCTGGTGCTTCGCAAAAACCGCGAATCCGTCCCTAGGCCGTTCATAGTTGCGGGCTTGCCGGGGGCGGCGCGCAAGGGGCTCACGCCTTTTTCGCGACCTCGCGGTACACCAGCAAGGGCGGGTGGTTTTCCTCGATCGTCGAGGCATCGACCACCACTTTTTCCACCTCGTTGGAGTCGGGCAAATCGTACATGGTGTTGATCAGCGATTGCTCCAGAATCGAGCGCAAGCCACGCGCGCCGGTTTTGCGGGCCAGGGCACGCTTGGCAATAGCGCGCAGCGCTTCGGGCCGGATCTCCAGCTCAGCGCCTTCCATGGCGATCAATTTGGCATATTGCTTGACTAGCGCGTTCTTGGGTTCGGTCAGAATTTGCACCATGGCGTCTTCGGTCAGCTCTGCCAGGGTGGCGACCACCGGCATGCGACCAACCAGCTCAGGGATCAGGCCAAATTTGATCAAGTCTTCCGGCTCCACGTCCTTGAAGACTTCGGTCAGGCTGCGTTGCGCCTTGCTCATCACCGTGGCGCTAAAGCCAATCCCAGAAGACTGGGTGCGGTTTTCGATCACTTTTTCCAAACCGGCAAAGGCGCCACCGCAAATAAACAGAATATTGGTGGTGTCGATCTGCACGAAGTCCTGGTTGGGATGCTTGCGCCCGCCCTG
>CAJBBZ010000121.1 GCA_903951445.1 uncultured beta proteobacterium | reverse complement strand
TTGGCATATGGAGCACATCCTTGGGTCTACTGGGCTTGTCAAGATCCTTCGAAGAGATGTTTATTGCCAGTGCCTTTGTTGGTGTGGGTGAGGCAGGCTTAGTACCAATTGCATTGGCTGTCATTCCTGAATTGTTTCGAGGTCAACAACGCCACCTTGCCAATTCCTTTATGTTGTTGACTGGTCGCTTGGGCTCGGGGCTGGTCGTGGCAATGTGCGGCTGGTTGATTGTTGCAGTAGACAGCTGGCGTGGACTTTTGCCCGACTTGCTTCAGCCCCTTTCGAACTGGCGCCTGACATTGCTGGCGGCTGCGGTGCCGGGCTTGCTATTGCTTCCGTTGATCATGACACTACCAAGTCTTCGCACGCAAGCAGCCAAGAAATTTGATAGCAAAGTTGAACCCCAGCACGATGGCAGCAGGACTGAGGCCAGCCACAATGCCGCGGTATTACCGTTTTTACTTAGCCATCGGTTGGCCTTTGCCAGTTTTTATTTTGGCATCGGAGTGCAGGTCTTTGGCGTCGGTTGTGTCATGAACTTTGCACCTGTTATTGCCATGCGGCAGATGGCCGCCACACCACTGATGGTTGGCAACACCTTTGGAGCGGCTACGCTTGCGGCAACGATTTTGGGCTTCCTGATAGCTCAGTTTGGGTACCGCAAGCTGCAGCGTAGCATTGGCCCTCGTCTACCTGCCATGTGCTTGTTAGGATCCGCCGTATTCAGCGGCATGGTGGCTGCAGCGCTGCTTTTAGCTGAAACGCCGATGCAACTGTTCTTCGGCGTTGGCTGCTTTCTGACGATTGTGATGGCCGGAACAATGCTTTTTCCGTTAGCACTCCAGGACCTGACGCCTTCGCCGATCAGAGGCAGGATGGTGTCCATATCTGTCACTTTCAATATCGTTCTGGGCTCTCTCGGGCCAGTTGTGGTTGGCGCGGTTTCTGATCAGCTTAAAGACCAGGCGAACGGACTGATGATTGCGGTGGTTTGCGTCAGCTGCCTTGCAATGATTGTTTCAACGCTGCTTCTCTTGCCGCTGCAGCGACAATATCTACAAACTGTGGAAGCAGCACGAAAAGCTGAAATCGATGCAAGTTAATTGAGGCTTGCAAATGACTCATGAAGTGCGTCGCTCCTAAGTTTGTGTGCGACCAGCCGAAGACAAATTGACGAACAAGCCTTAATGTACAAAGCATGAAACTGCGCACAAGTTACTCACTTTGGAACCTGTTAAATGCTGCACGCCGCGGGCATGCTGACTGGGCACCCGCGTGGATCGAGGCTGAGCCTAAGCCGGCTTATGACGTGTTGATTGTGGGAGGCGGTGGTCATGGTCTTGCTACGGCCTACTATCTGGCAAAGAATCACGGCATCACAAACGTAGCGGTTCTGGAGGCCGGTTGGATAGGCGGTGGCAATACCGGCCGCAACACCACCATCGTACGTTCCAACTACCTCTACCCTGAAAGTGCTCGGCTGTACGACTTCTCTCTGAAACTCTATGAGGGCTTGTCGCAAGAGCTTAACTACAACATCATGCTCAGCCAGCGCGGTGTGCTGACGCTTGCACATTCGCGGCACGATCTTGACGCACAAAGCCGCTGGGCCAACGCAATGCGCTGCAACGGAATTGACGCGGACTTGCTGGATGTTCAAGAGGTGCAGTTGCTGGAGCCGCGGCTGAATTTCAGCGCCAGTGCGCGCTTCCCCATCTTGGGTGGCTTCATCCAGCGCCGTGGCGGATCGGCACGCCACGATGCCG
>CAJBBZ010000120.1 GCA_903951445.1 uncultured beta proteobacterium | reverse complement strand
GCTCAATCCATTGCGAGCGCGTGAGGCGCCCGCTGGCGTTTTGGCCCTGGCCGCCGCTGCGGCTGGAGCAGCCCCAGGCGGTTTGGTTGGCTTCCAGCACCACCGCGCCAATGCCATGGTCTTGCGCCAAATACAGCGCGGTGGACATGCCGGTAGAGCCGCCACCGATGACTGCCACGTCTACATCCATATCGCGCAGCACCGGGCCATCGTCCGGCGGCGGCGTACCGGCACTGGCTACCCAGTAGGTGGGCGCATAGTCGCGCCCGGCGCCCGGCGTGGGCATGACCAGCGGGTCGTACTGCGGGTCGTAACGCGTATCGGCGGGACGGCTGGGAGGCAGGGCCGTTTGGCCCTGGAAATGCTGCGCGGTACTCATGGCGGGGTGCTCGGTGGGTCAGGCGACGGGGGGCAAATTGGGGCGGGCTTTGCGGAATACGTTTTTCACGGCGATCTTGCCGTTTTTGAAAGTGAAGAGGTCCACGCCATCGGTCTCGACGCGGCTGCCGTCGGCAGCGGTGCCGGTGTACGTCCATTGCGACACACCAAAGTCGCCATGCACAAAATGCACGCCATTGCGCCACTGTGCGTCCGGCAGCGTCGCCCAGCCCAGCGCAAAGGCCTTGCGTACCGCCTCATGGCCCACATGGCGGGCGCCGCAGGCATCGGGGCCACCCGCGGTCATGAACACGCAGTCATCGCTCATAAACCCCATCAGGCCATCGAGGTCATGGCGGTTCCAGGCTTCGCTAAAGGCTTCCAAGGTGGCGGTGGTAACAGGCGTGTGGCTCACAGACGTTCTCCAGAGATTCGGTTGGCACAAGTTTGAGCTAAGGATAGGGTTCCTGCCCGCCTGGCGCTAGAGCCAGATGCGCTTATCGGGCAAGCCAGCCAGGCGCTGGAACGGACCGCGCTTCAGGCGAAAACCCTTAGGCAGCTATCGCAAGCGGTGTGATGTCCTTGGAAATGATTTTGGCGCTCAATTTTTCAGCTACCCGGAGGTCATAAGCAGCTTGCAGATTGAGCCACCCTTGCGCCTCGCTGCCAAAGTAGCGCTCCAAGCGCAGGGCTGTGTCTGCGGACACGCCCCGGTTGCCGTCCACAATTTCGCGCAATCGGGAGTAGGGCACGTGCAAGGCCAAGGACAGGGCGCGCACACTGATGCCCAGCGGTTTGATGTAGTCCTCCAGCAGAACTTCTCCGGGGTGGACGGGACGCATACCATTTTTAAACACTATGTACTCCTCTACTCTCCATTTAAATAAAGCCTAATGTGGATCCTCGATCCGAACATCAAATGGGCCGCTAACTCCCCATTTGAAGGTCAGCCGCCACTGTCCGTTGATACGAACATGCCAGGCGCCGCCATAGGCTTTAAGGTCGTTTCCAGGCGGCGTCTTCATGAAGTTCAATGAGGGCGCCGCATCGAGCTGCACCAGCTTGCGCTCCGCGACGCGCTTGATATTGGCAAAGCGAGCACACTTGCCGGTTTCGAAAAATGCCTGTGTGTCAGCGCATGAAAAACCTTGAATCGCCATCCAATAATTCTAGCGATTAACTGGAGAACGGCTAATTATTTGTGAATCGCCACTGGGCTACCGCTGGGCAATGCGCCAAGCCAAAGCCGGACAAGCCCTGAGCGATCTGGCCCCCACTGGCCCCTTCTTTATACTGGCTGGCACTATGACCCAGCGCCATCGCACCAAAGACGCCCAATGGGAAAGCCTGTTCACGCTGCCCGATAAACCGGCACTGCCTTTGCAGCAGCGCTTGCGCTTGTCGGTGGTGCAGGCGATTTTGGATGGTCGATTGCCAGCAGGAGCTTTGCTGCCGTCTTCGCGCGAACTGGCCCAGGTGCTGGGCTTGAGCCGCAATACCGTGACCGCCGCCTATGCGCATTTGATGGACGATGGTTTTATCGAATCGCGCCCGCGCAGCGGCGTGTTTGTGACCGATAACGCGCAGGCTGCGGCCAGCAAACCGCTGGCCATGGGCGCAGGGCGCGGTAACGAGCCAGATGCCAAATCCGAAGCACAAGCCGGGGGCGCACAGCCCGACTGGAGCCGCCGCGTGCTGCGCTCTTTGTCCGACCAGCGCACCCTGGCCAAGCCCGACCAATGGCGCCGCTATGCCTATCCCTTTGTTTACGGCACCTACGACCCGCAGTTGTTCCCTTCCGAGGCGTTTCGCGAATGCTGCGTGCACAGCCTGGCGCGTGCGCACCTACCGCACTGGACGCCCGACTTTGAGCTCAGCGATGTGCCCGAGCTGGTCGAGCAAATTCGCTTGCGGTTACTGCCAAAGCGCGGCGTGTTTGCGCTGCCTGAAGAAATCCTGATTACGGTGGGTGCGCAGCATGCCTACTACCTGCTGGCGGAGGCCTTGTTTGATGAAAATCAGCGCGTGGGATTGGAAGAACCCGGCCACCCGCATGCGCGCAATAGCTTTGCACCACGCCATCCGCAATGCCTGCCGCTGGCCGTCGATGCCCAAGGTCTAAAGGTAGACCGCTTGCCACCCTTGGACTACGTGTTTGTCACGCCCTCGCACCAAAGCCCGACCACCGGCACACTCAGTATGGAGCGGCGCCGCCTGCTTTTGCAAAAAGCGCAGGACAAAGATTTTGTGGTGATTGAAGACGATTACGAAGCCGAAAATTTGTACGAAGGCGAGCCCATGCCCGCGCTTAAAAGTTTGGACAAAGTGGGCCGCGTGATTTACGTGGGCTCGGTATCCAAAAGCCTCTCGCCTTCATTGCGCTTGGGCTATATCGTGGCGCCCCGTGCTTTGATTGCCGAACTGCGCGGACTGCGCCACGCCATGGTGCGCCACCCCAGCGCTTTTTTGCAGCACACCTTTGCGCTGTTTTTATCCCTGGGGCACCATGACGCCCACGCCCGCCGCGTCAACCAGGCCATGCAAGAGCGCATGGCCATGGTGGCACGCGCGCTGCAACAGTATTTGCCGGATTTTCAATTCACGCTGCCTTCGGGCGGCGCTTCGGTATGGGTGCGCGCCCCGGCCTGGGTGGATTCGTCCGAACTGGCGCTGATCGCGCGCAAGCACGGCGTGCTGATTGAGGCGGGCGATGTATTCTTTATGCACCCGCCCTACCCTTGCCCCTACTTTCGCTTGCGCCTGTCGTCCATCGCCGCCGAACAAATCGCCCCCGGCATCAAAGCCCTGGGTGCGGCGGTGGATGAACTGGCGATTGCGCGTGGTGCACCTAAACGCGTGGTGTTGCGGGTGGCGTGAACCGCTGGTGGTGCTTGTGCAAGGCCATTGAACGAATGATTTTTCTGCGTAGACACTTAGGGAATGTCTGCACAAGTCCGTCATCGCGAGGAGCACAGCGACGCGTTTTGACTTATGCAGAGGTTCCTTAGCTGCTGTGCGCCCTCATGCTTCTACGAGGTTTTGACTATGCGTTTTGGTCTTTGGTTTGTTGCTGCGCTACTTTCTTTAGTGCATGTAGGTGCATCTGCGAGCACCTTGGCAGACAAGCTGCTTTCTGCGGACTATGTACTGCTGATGCGCCATGCCTATGCCCCTGGCGTAGGCGATCCGCCAGGGTATTCCTTGGATCGCTGCGAGACCCAGCGCAACCTTGACGAACAGGGCAAACGCCAGGCCGAGCGCGCCGGGCAATGGCTGCGTCAGCAAGGCATCCACCAAGCGCAAGTGATGAGCAGCGTGTGGTGCCGCTGCCAACAAACCGCCGAGCGACTGGCCTACGGCCCTGTCACCATTGAGCCCAGCCTGGCCTCTTTTTTCGACACGCCTGAGCGCGCCGAAAAGCAAAACCAAGCGATGCAGCGTATGTTGGCGAACATGGCGTCACAAGCCAATCGCCGGCCATTGATATTGGTAACGCACCATGTCAATATCTTGCAGTATGTCGGCGAAAACATAGGCTCTGGCGATATGGTGCTTGCGCGTTTCGGCGCGCAAGGCCAGCTATTGGGATATTCGCGTATTCCTAGCCCCTAAAGAATATCTGCATGCGTAAAAACCCGTCATTGCGAGCGCAGCGAAGCAATCCATTTTGGCTTGCTAATCTTGTACTTATGGATCGCCGCGTCGCTGCGCTCCTCGCGATGACGGACTTATGTAAACCTGCCATGAGAGAAACGCTTGTTCGCAGGCCAAACTTCGTATTAACGGGCTTATGCGCATCGAAAGGGACATATGCAATCCTTAAAAATCTCTGTTGCCACCAAGGCCGATGTGGCAGCGATTGCGCATTTGTTTGATGCCTATCGCCAGTTTTATGAATATCCACCGGACCTCGCGCTGGCTAGCAGCTACATCGCAGAACGCATCGAAAAAGCAGAGTCGGTCATTTTGCTGGCGCAAGACGCAAGCGGGGAAGCGCTTGGTTTTTGCCAGCTCTACCCCACGTTTTGTTCGCTAGAAGTCAAGCCGATTTATGCTTTGTATGACCTCTATGTGGCACCGGCAGCCAGAGGCGCAGGCATTGGCAACCTGCTGTTGTTAGCCGCCGAAGATAGCGCCCGCGCGCACGGCATGTGCCGCCTGGATTTGACGACCGCCAAAACCAACCTGCCTGCCCAAGCGGCGTATGAAGCTTTAGGCTGGGTGCGCGACGAGCTGTATTTCAGCTACAGCAAAGTCATTGAGTCGCAGGGCGCTTAGCTACCGGGATTGGACTTTGTGCGTTTGCACGGGCTTCATACGTTCGTCGCATCAAGCGCTTGGATGGCGGAATACAAACTCCCAATCGTCCACCGACTGGCCGCGCAGTGTGTCATTGTCTGGGAGCAACTGGTGGTATTCAAAGCCCAGCTTGAGCAACAATTTTTTTGACGCCAAATTGCCGACAGTCACTGTGGCAAACACGGTGTGTGCGCCGTGGTCTACGAGGTGTTCCATCACCCTGCTACACGCTTCGAAGGCATAGCCTTTGCGCCAGTGCGGTGTAAAAATGTAGTAACCCAGATTGGTCGCAACACCATCCATATTGGCGCTCGCATCTACCATGCCTATGACTTGCCCGCTGGCTTTGCACTGCAACTGCCAGCACAACCAGGCCTCCTTGCCATCGGGTGATAAAGGTGTTTCCATACGTTGCCAATCGGCGCGTAAGGACTCTATGCTGCGCGGACGGTTCAGGCTGATCCATTCGTACAACGCGGGATCTTCGTACAGCGCAAAACTGCGCTCCGCAAATGCGCCGCACACTGGAGCGATCAGCAGGCGTTCACTATGCAGCGTCTGGCGCAGCCGCTGGGACAAGGCCTTGGTTGCCGCCAACACATGGTGCGTACTTGCGGCGCTCACAGTTTTTGTTTGAACTGCAGGATATTGCCTTCCGGGTCGCAGCCGTCCAGCACTTTGTGCCCGCGAATCGTCCAGGCCATTTCCTCGGGCTTGAGCCAACCACCGGTCGCCACTACAGCGAGCCGAAGTGCCGCTAAATCCGGCACTACAAAACTTGGTTTCATGGCGCTATCCTCGCGGAGCACGGGCGGCTTGGTAATCTGAATCTCTCGTGCATATTTCGCCGGTATGGCATGCACCACCACTTCATAGCCATTGCCACGCAGCAACTGGTGGCTGCGCGCACTTTCCAGCACCTCCAGGCCCAGGGTGCGTATGTAAAAAGCGCTGAGCTTTTTCACGCTCTTGGCAAACACGACCAGGCCCGCCTGTCCTACTTGCGGCATGGAATTAGTCATCGCGCACCCCGCTCCCTTTAAGCGCCGTCACCTCAATCTCAATCTTCATGCGCGGGTCAATCAGGCCAGCGCTCACCATGGTTGCCGCCGGGCGGGCGCGGCCTAGGTACTGGCGCAGTACCGGCCAGCAGGCTTCAAAGTCGGCGGCATGGGGCAAGATGTAATTGACACGTACCACCTCATCCAAAGTGGCGCCGGCCTGCGCCAAGGCCGCGGCGATGTTCTTGAAGCATTGCGCCGCCTGTTCGGCCACATCGTCCGATATCGTCATGCTGGCGTAGTCAAAACCGGTAGTGCCGGATACGAAAATCCAGTCGCCTGCCACCACCGCGCGGGAATAGCTGATCTCGGTTTCAAAGCGCGAGCCGGAGCTGATGTGTTGTCTTTGCATAGTCTAAAAAAAGAAACGCCACTGGCAACGTGCGCAGTGGCGTTTCAATGTAGCCTTGTGGGCTTAGCGCGTCAAGCTTTGCGCTCCCGCACACTCTGGGCCAGCACACACAAAATCTCAAATAGCATGGTCGCGCCCACCAGCGCGGTGTTGCCGCTGGGGTCAAACGGTGGTGACACTTCCACCACATCACCGCCGACCAAATTCAGTCCGCGCAGGCCGCGTACCAGATGCTGCGCTTCCAGGGTGGTCATGCCGCCGATCTCGGGGGTGCCGGTGCCGGGGGCATAGACTGGGTCAAGCGCGTCCACGTCAAAGCTGACGTAGGTGGCGCCCGTGCCGACCACGCGGCGCGCTTCGGCGATGGTGGCTTCTACGCCCAGGGCGTTGAACTCGTCGATGTCGATCACGCGGATGCCTTGCTCTTGGCCCCAGGTGTCTTCAGCATCGCTGTAGAGCGCGCCACGGATGCCGATTTGTACTGTGCGTTTGGGGTCGAGCAGACCTTCTTCCACAGCGCGTCGAAACGGCGTACCGTGCGTGTACTTAAAGCCACCGAAGTAGCCGTCCCAGGTATCGGTGTGCGCGTCAAAATGCACCATGCCCAAGGGGCCGGTTTGTTTGACGATAGCGCGCATGACGGGTAGCGAAACCAAGTGATCGCCACCGATAGACAAGGGCGCAATGCCCGCGCTGCACACGCCGTTGAAAAAGTTTTCGATGCGCGCCAGCGAATCCATCAGGTCCACCGGGTTGACCGGCGTGTCGCCTAAGTCTGCGCAGTTGCACAGGCTAAAAGGCGCAATGCCGCTGGCGCGGTTGACGTTGCGGATCATGGTGGAAATATCGCGCACCTGACGCGGGCCGTGGCGGGCACCGGGGCGGTTGGTGGTACCGCCGTCCCAGGGGATGCCGACCAGGCCGATTTCTACATCGGCAAATTCGGGGTCGGTTTTTTGCACATAGGGCAGGCGCATGAGCGTGGCCAGCCCGGCAAAGCGCGGCATCACCGAGCCGGTGATGGGTCTAAAAAATTCGCGTGGCGTGCTCACATCTTGCCCCTCCAAGGAACTACTTTGTCTTCCACCCAGCGCATCAGCAGGTCAAAGGCAAAAGCCACCGAGCCGATGACGATGATGCCCATGACCACAATATCGGTGCGCAGAAAGTTGGATGCATTTAAAACCATTTGGCCCAGGCCCACATTGGCCGCCACCATTTCAGCAGCCACCAGTGTGCTCCAGCCAAAGCCGATGGAAATACGCATACCGACCAATATTTCAGGCATAGCGGCGGGTAGCACCACATGCCAAATTACTTGGCGATAACTGGCGCCCATGGAGTAAGCGGCGTTCATTTGCTCTTGCGAAGCGCTGCGCATGCCCGAGCGCGCGGCCATGGCCAGCGGCGCAAAGCAGCTGAGGTAAATCAGCAAAACCTTAGGAAACTCGTCGATGCCAAACCAGATGATGATGAGCGGCAAATAGGCCAGCGGCGGCAGCGGGCGCAAAAGTTCGATGGGCGGGTCAAAAATGCCGCGCCAAAAGCGCGACATGCCCATGGCAATACCGACGGGGATGGCCGTCAGGCAACCCAGAAGGAATGCCGCAAACACGCGCAACATGCTGGCCCAGAAATGGGACCACAGCGGCTTGTCATTGGCAATGCCGGTAAGGTATTCGTAAAACTGCTGGTAGGTCGCTTGCGGCGATGGCAGAAAAATAGGCTTGATCCAGCCCATATTAGTGATGATGAACCAGCCTGCCAACAGAACCACTATCGTGACCGTGGTGATAACGGCGCTAGAGCCTTCGCCGGGGATTTTGAAGGCGCTAGTTTTCAGTGCGGGGGTGCTTGGATTAGACATGGACAGCCTCGCGTTGGTGGATGATGGACAGCACTTCTTCGCGCATGCGGATGAATTCGGGCTCGGACTTGACCTTGCGCGCGTCGCCATGCTCCAGGAACTGGCGCGAGAAAGGCACGTCGTCGTAGGTGTGGGTGATACGACCCGGGCTGGGGCTCATCACGATCAGCCGGGTGGCTAAGAACAAGGCCTCTTCCACTGAGTGGGTGATAAAGAAAACCATTTTGTTGGACTTGACCCAGGCGTGCAGCAAAATTTCTTGCACTGTCTCGCGGGTAAATGCATCGAGCGCGCCCATGGGCTCGTCCATCAGCAGCACTTCCGGGTCGCTGGCCAGGGCGCGGGCAATGCCCACGCGCTGCTGCATACCGCCGGACAATTCATACACGGCGCGATCCGCGTATTTTTCTAGGCCCACCAGGGCCAGTTTTTCTTCGCCGATGCGACGCCGCTCGGCACTGCCCATGCCGCGCATGCGCAGGCCCAGGCAGACGTTATCGATGACTGACAGCCAGGGCATGAGCGCATGCTTTTGGAACACTACACCACGGTCTGCGCCCGGCCCTTCGACGTGTTTGCCATTGAGCAACACCTCGCCACTGGAGGGCGGTAAAAAGCCGGCGATGCAGTTAAGCAGCGTGGTCTTGCCGCAACCCGAGGCGCCTAGCGCGACGACAAAATCGCCACCCTTCATTTCCAGGTTAACGGGGGCCAGTGCTTGAAGCATCCCGTCTTTGACCGCGTAATTCACCGTCAGGTCTTTGATTTGCAATGTAGGCATAACAGCTCGTAAAAATCAAACACAGAAGAAAAAAGGGGCAAACTTTTTGCAAGTTGCCCCTCCACTGGCAAACAGCCCAAGCCAGGGGCTTGCGCCCTCGCCCAGGCTGGTGCAGATTACTTCATTGCATCGCGCAGGTAGCTGCTATCGATAAAGACGCTGTAGTCTGCCTTGACATCGGTGATACGGCCGATTTCTTTCCAGAGCTTAGCGCTGTTTTCAAGCGTTTTGGCTGCGCCACCGGCGGTGCCGCCGCCCAACCATGCGTTGGACATTTGTGCAGCCGGATCAGGCAGAGCAAACGCGGACATGGCCTCAGGTACGTCTTTTTCGTCAGCTTTGGTCCACTTGGCAATGGCTTTGACCTGGGGTGAGCCTACCGTCCACTTGGCTGCATTGGCGCGGTAGTCGGCGTCCGCTTTGCTAATCGCCTTGATCGCTGCCACTACGAAGTCGCGGTTTTGGGCTGCCCACTTGGCATCGACGACCAGGCCGTCAAACGTGGGGTAGCCTTTTTTGCCCATGTCGCCGGAGTCGGCAATCTTCTTGCCGTTGCGCTTGATCTTGGACAGCACGGGGTCCCAGATGAACGACGCATCGATATCGCCACGCTCCCAGGCCGCAGCGATGGCGGGTGGTGGTAGGTTCATCACGTTGACGCTCTTGGCATCGACGCCTTCCAGGCGCAGGCCAACCATCAGGGAGTAGTGGGCGGTGGACGCGAAAGGCGTACCGACTTTCTTCCCGACTAGGTCTTTCCAGCCGTTGATGCCTGCGCCATTGCGCGAAATTAATTGGTCAGACGCTGCAATATCGTCCAAGATGTAAACCAAGCGCAGGTCTTGGCCTTGGCTGGTGGCAGTGGCCAAGGGGCTGGAGCCCACTTCGCCGATTTGCACGTCGCCCGAGCTCATGGCTTTGATCACTTCACCGCCGCCGCCGAACATGCGCCAGTTAATCTTGTAACCGGTGGCTTTTTCTAGCTCAGCGTCCATCAATATGCGGTAGGGCAATTGCATGTCCTGGTGCGCAAAGGTCACCTCTTTTTTGGCTTGCGCAAACGCGGTGGACAGGCCCACAGCGACCATAAGGCCCATCAGGGATTTGGCGATAACCGGAACTAGTGTCTTTTTCATCGATCAACCTTTCAAGTGAATAAACGTGGGAAACGAGGCCCATGCTACGCCCCTGCAACTAAGCCAAGTGCATGAGCTTATGAGTTTGGCCGCTGCACCGCCCCCATACTAGAGCCAGATGCATGCCTTTATAGTGCCAGTTAAAACCCATGTTTCGCACCAGGCTGGTGCTGCAACTTGGAGCAAAATGGTGCGCTTTTCGCTGGAGAACCGTCTTTGGCGAGCAAATTTCTGGCCCTGCCCCATGGCGCTAATTGCGCGCCGCAGGCTGGCGGGGCACGGGTTTATCCCTAGGCGGTTTTCTGCTACTTTCGGGCCTCCTGGCCGCCTTGCGCGCGCCTACCGTGAAGGTTATTTATGAGTTCTGGTTTGCAGCGCTGGCTGCCCTTTTTGCAATGGTGGCCGCGCGTGGCCCGCGCCAGCTTGCGCGCCGATTTGATTGCCGGCTTGACCGGCAGCTTGATTTTGGTGCCCCAAGGCGTGGCCTTTGCCACGATTGCCGGTATGCCGCCAGAGTACGGTTTGTACGCCGCCATGTTGCCCGCCATCGTGGCCGCTTTGTGGGGTTCGTCCTGGCATCTGGTGTCCGGGCCGACCACGGCGATTTCTATCGTCGTTTTTGCCACCATGAGCCCGCTGGCCGAAGCGGGCAGCGCGCACTATGTGCAGTTGGTGCTAACGCTGACTTTTCTGGTGGGTATTTTTCAGCTGCTGCTGGGCGGTTTGCGTCTGGGCACACTGGTCAATTTTGTATCGCATACCGTGGTGGTCGGCTTTACCGCGGGTGCGGCGGTGTTGATTGCGATCAGTCAGGTTAAAAACTTTTTTGGCATTGCGCTACCGCGCGGCGCATCCGTGGCCGCAGTGCTGCAAGGCCTGGCGCAGCAGGCGCAGGACATTAATCCCTTCGTCACTTCCGTCAGCTTGTTTACTGTCGTGTGCTGTGTGGCGGCGCGCCGTTGGTGGCCGCGTGTGCCGCACATGATTGTGGGCATGGTCAGCGGCAGCCTGCTGGCCTATGCCATGAACCAGACCTGGGGGATGGAGCACACCGGCGTGGGCAGCATCGGCGCACTGCGCATCGGCTTTCCGCCGCTGTCCAGCCCGGACTTTGATTGGCAAACTATCCAAATCCTGGCACCGATCGCCATGGCGGTGGCGCTTTTGGCTTTGACTGAAGCGGTGTCCATCGCGCGCTCCATGGCTTTGAACACGGGCCAACGTATCGATGGAAACCAGGAATTTATTGGCCAGGGCTTGTCCAATATCGTGGGTGCTTTTTTCTCGGGCTATGCCTCGAGCGGCTCCTTCAACCGCAGCGGCCTCAATGTGCAGGCGGGCGCGCAAACGCCTTTAGCGGCGATTTTTTCTGCCGTGTTTTTGCTACTCATCATGCTTTTTCTTGCGCCCTTGGCGCAGTACCTGCCCGTGGCTGCCATGGCAGGCATTTTGTTTGTGGTGGCCTGGGGCTTGATTGACTTTCACCACATCGGCGAAATCTTGCGCGTCAGCCGTTCCGAGTCCGCCGTGCTGGCCGCAACCTGGATCGCCACGCTTACGGTGCAGCTAGAGTTTGCGATTTACATCGGCGTTGGCTTGTCCCTGCTGCTGTACCTCAAGCGCACCTCGCAGCCCGGCGTGGACGATGTCAAACCCGTACCCGGCCAAGTGCCACCCGCATTTAGCGCAGCCACCGGTTTGCCCGATTGCCCGCAGCTCAAAATCGTGCGCATCAATGGCTCTATTTTTTTTGGCGCGGTGAACCATTTGCAAGAAGCCATGCAAGCCATCGACGCGCAAAACCCGGCGCATGTGCATGTGCTACTGGCGGCCTCGGGTATAAATTTTGTGGACCTGGGCGGCGCGCAGTGCCTGGCGCAAGAAGCCCAACGCCGCCGCGCGCTGGGCGGTGGCCTGTACATCTTTCACATGAAGGACGAGCCCTTGGCCATGCTGCGCAAAAGCGGCGCTTTTGACGCTATCGGCGCCGAAAACTTCTTCACCCTAGGGGACGACTTGATGCCCGCCATCAAAGCGCGCCTCCAGCCCCAAACCTGCGCACAGTGCACCGTGCGCGTATTCGCGCCGTGTAAATAAAGCACACCGCGCCATGCAGTGGCCTGCTAATGGGCGGTTTGTTCGTGCCACCTAGCGTATTCTGAGCTGCTCTCAGACAATGCTGCTGTGTAGTCACCCACACCTAGAGTCGATACACGGGCTCACTGCTTGGGCTTGTTAAGCAAAGGCGCCCCAACACCCCAAATTAAAACTTAAAGTGTTTGGGGGCGCTCGGGCGCTTATTTGTACAACAATTCCGGCAGCCACATTCCGATGGCGGGGAACATGTAAAGCAGGAAGATGGCAAAAACTTGGATCGCCATGAAAGGCAACATGCCTGCAAAGATCTGGTTGAGGGTCACGTGCGGCGGGCTCACACCCTTCAAGTAGAACGCTGCCATGGCTACCGGTGGGCTGAGGAAGGCGGTCTGCAAGTTCAGCGCCACCAGCAAGCCAAAGAACAAGGGGTCGATGCCGAAGTGGGGTAGCAAGGGGATGAAAATCGGCATGAAAATCACGATGATTTCGGTCCACTCCAGTGGCCAGCCCAGCAAGAAAATAACCACTTGCGCCAGGATCATGAACTGCACAGGCGTCAGGTCCATGCCCAGCACCCAGGAGTTGATGATCTCTTGGCCACCCAACAGTGCGAATGCCGCCGAGAAAATGCTAGAGCCCACAAACAGCCAGCACACCATGGCGCTGGTTTTCGCAGTCAGGTACACCGACTCGCGCAACACCACGTAGTTCAAGCGTCGGTAAGCGGCAGCCAGCAGCAAACCGCCCAAAGAACCCATCGCAGCGGCCTCAGTGGGTGTGGCCAGGCCAAACACGATAGTGCCCAGCACCGCCAAAATCATGAGGGCCAAGGGGAAGAACGAGCCCAGGAGCATCTTGAAGATTTCTAGACGCGCAAAGCTGAAATAGGCATAGAAGAGGCCCAATGCCACTGCGCAACTGGCCAAACCGATCCAGAAAGACAGTGGCGCGGGCTGGCGCTCGGCTTGGGCCACGGGTGCTTCTGCCACAGCAGTGGCGGCAGCGGGCGCCTCCGCTTTGACGGGCTCTGCGCTAGGTGCCGCATCTGCTTTGGCTACTTCGGCCGTTCCCGGCGGTTCTTGCAAACCACCGGCTTCGGGCTCTGCCAAACCACTGACACTGGGAGCTTCTTCTGCGGTGTTGGTGGAATCAGCCAGATCGCCACCCATGGCCACCACGCCTGCTACCGCCTCGACTGGCAGGGGGGCTGTGACCTTGAAATAAATGGTACCCAGGATCGCAGCTACCGCCAAAGCGGGTAGCAAAGCAATGCCCAGGTGGTTGAGCAAATCGCGCATGGGCACTGCCGCATTACGCTTGCCTTTGAGGGCGCCGACCAAGCCGGGCAGCACGGTATCGCTAATTTCTTTGGATACCACTTGCGCAAACGGCGGTAGAGGCACGAAACGGTCTTCGGCCGACATGGGCGGGGCCATGCTGGGTTTGATTTTGGCAATGACGACCACGTAAATGACATACAAGGTAGCCAGCATGATTCCCGGGAAAAACGCGCCTGCATACAACTTGACCACGGAAACGCCCGCCGTCGCGCCATAAACGATCAACATGACCGAAGGCGGAATCAGGATGCCCAGACAACCGCCTGCGGTAATGGCACCGGCCGACAACTGAACGCTGTAGCCTGCACGCAGCATGGCGGGCAGCGCCAGCAAGCCCATGAGCGTGACCACCGCACCCACGATACCAGTGGCCGTCGCAAAAATGGCGCAAGTCACGATGGTGGCCACAGCAAGCGAACCCGGCACACGGGCCATGGCCAGGTGCATGCTCTTGAACAATTTCTCGATCAGGTTGGCACGCTCAATTAGGTAACCCATGAACACGAACAAGGGAATCGAGATCAGCACATCGTTGGACATGACCGAGTAGGCCCGCTGCACCATCAGATCGAGGGTTTGCTGCACCGCCAAAGCGGGGTTTTGGCTTTTGTAGGCTATCCAGGCGAAGATCATCCCCATGCCCATCAAGGTGAAGGCCGTTGGGAAACCCAACATGATCGCCACCACCACCAAGGCCAGCATCAACAGCCCCAGGTGGCCGTTGGCCATCTCGGAGGGCGCAGGCAGCAAAATAAAGGCCGTCAACACGACCAAGGCCATGATCGTCAGGCCAAACCAGATTTCTTTTTTCATTATTTAGTTCCCTTGCCAGCTGCCAACAGCGCATCGAGTTTGGCAATGTCTTCGTCTTTGACGTTGACCATTTCCTTGAGTTTTGCGACATCGACCTCGTCCACATCGTCGCCACGCTTAGGCCATTCGCCTTGTTGGATGCAAACAATGCAACGCACAATCTCGACAATACCTTGGGCCAGCAGGAAAGCACCTGCAATTGGCAAAATAGTTTTAAAAGGGTAGACCGGCGGGCCGTTGGCTGTAACGTTGGAATGCTCGTTGATGGCCCAAGAATCTGCTGCAAAACCATAACCTGCATAAGCCAAAGCAAACACCCCTGGAATGAAAAACAGAAAGTAAAGAATCAAGTCAAACCAGGCTTGTAGGCGTGGCGGGAAAAAACCGTAAAGCACGTCGCCGCGCACATGGCCATTTTTGGACAAGGTGTAGGCACCGGCCATCATGAACAGCGAGCCATACATCATGCTCATCACGTCAAAAGCCCATGCATGGGGATTGTCAAGGAAGTAGCGGGAAAAAACTTCCCAAGAAATCATGAGGGTCAACGCCACGATCAGCCAAGAAAAAAACTGGCCAACCCCGGTGCTGACTTTGTCAATAAAAAGCAGCAGGTTTTGCATAAATGAACCACATAAAAAAATAAGCCACCCAGGACTCCTGGATGGCTATGAAGTGTAAGTCAGCCACCCAGGCAGTGCTGAATGGTTGGGGAGCGGGATTTAAAAAATCAAGCTTTTTTCGCACCAAAGAAGTGGCTCACTGCCATGCGTCGGCTGATATTGGTGTCTTGGTCCCATTTCACGGCACGCATTGCAAACGCTTTTTGCGACTCCACAATTTCCTTGAACAAGGGATTTTCGGCAGACTTTTTCTCCAAAATTTCAGACCAAAGTTTGAGTTGATCTTGCAAAACGGAATCTGGTGTTTTGTAGAACTTGACTTTGTCTTTGGTTTGTAACTCGATGTAGTCGTGAGAGTAACGGTCCACGGCCTTCCAAGACATATCAGCAGAAGCGGCCTCCACGGCACCTGCAATCACGGCCTTCATCTTGGCTGGCAGAGCGTCATATTTGGTCTTGTTGAACATGATCTCAAAGGTCTCAGCGCTTTGGTGGTAACTTTGCAGCATGCACACCTTAGACACATCGGGGAAGCCCAAGACACGGTCAGAAGTAGCGTTGTTGAACTCAGCGCCGTCGAGCAATCCACGATCCATCGCAGGCACGATCTCACCACCTGGCAAGGCGTTGACTGCAGCGCCCATGGCGGTGAACAGGTCAATCGCCAAACCGTTGGTACGGAATTTCAAACCTTTGAAGTCAGCTGAATTGGTGATGGGCTTTTTAAACCAGCCCAAGGGCTGTGTGGACATGGGGCCGTACAAGAAAGACTGCACGTTGCCGCCGATCGAGGCGTACAACTTGGCTAGCAACTCAGTGCCGCCGCCGTACTTGTGCCATGACAACAGCATATTGGCATCCATGCCGAAGGCCGGGCCCGAGTTCCACAAAGCCAAAGCGTTTTGCTTACCGTAGTGGTAGCCCAACACGCCGTGACCGCCGTCCAATGTGCCTTTGGACACTGCTTCGAGCAAACCGAAGGCGGGTACCACAGAACCTGCTGGCAACACTTCAATTTTCAGATCGCCACCCGTCATGTCATTGACTTTTTTGGCGTAATCTTGGGCGTACTCATGAAAAATGTCTTTGGCAGGCCAAGTGCTCTGCCACCGCATGGAAATCGGGCCAGTTTGCCCCTTGGCAATCATGGGGGCAGACATTGCACCAGCGGCAATGGCCATACCTTTAAGTAGATTGCGACGGCGTGGGATTTTGTTGTCAGTCAAGATGGGCTCCAATCAATATTTGATAAAACTAGGCGCTAAATTATTACCTAAACCCCATTATGGATTCGCTGATTTTGACGGAGCCTAGTGAAAACCCTCGTTTTGTTGATAAATATTTCAGCTCGCAACAAAATAATTTCCAGTCGGTGGCTTCGTTTCCCAGGGCGGCCACAAGGTGCAGGACGGCGTGCAAATGCCTTTAGCTGCACTTTTGAAGGTATCGGGGCCGAACACCTTTTCCCTTTTGGCGACGACTTGACGCCCGCCAGCAAAGCTCCCGGGTTCTCTGGCATCGCTGCGGCGTATTCCTCGCCGCAGCGATGGTTTTAAGCCGCCAGGCGCTGCTCCAATTGCGCTTTAGTACTTTCAAGTTGCGCCGGCAGGTGGTAGGCCAACTGCTTGAACAACTCGGTATGCAAAGCGATTTCGGTTTTCCAATCGGCCTTGTCCAGACTCGTCACCGTCGCGAACTGCGCCTTGGTGAACTCCAGTCCCGTCCAGGTGATTTCGTCAAAAGCCGGGCTGATACCAAAGCCGTTATCCACACCCATGGTTTTGCCTTCAATGCGCTCAATCATCCACTTGAGCACGCGCATGTTTTCACCATAGCCGGGCCACACAAACTTGCCCTCAGCATCTTTGCGAAACCAGTTGACGCAGTAAATCGCCGGTAGCTTGGCGCCGGCCTGGCCCATTTTTTGGCCGATGTTGAGCCAGTGCTGAAAATAGTCGCTCACGTTGTAGCCGGTAAACGGCAGCATGGCAAAGGGATCGCGCCGCACTACGCCTTGCTTGCCCGCAGCGGCTGCCGTGGTTTCTGAGCCCATGGTGGCCGCCATGTACACGCCCTCTACCCAGTTGCGCGCCTCGGTGACCAGCGGCACGGTGGTGGAACGGCGACCGCCAAAGATAAAGGCGTCAATGGGCACGCCGTTGGCATCGTCCCATGCGCTGTCTAGCGCCGGGTTGTTGGTGGCGGCCACGGTAAAGCGCGAGTTCGGGTGCGCGGCTTTGGCGCCGGTTTCTTTGGCGATGGCCGGTGTCCAGTCTTTGCCCTGCCAATCGATCAAATGCGCGGGCAATTTGCCGTCGTCTTTTTCCATGCCTTCCCACCACACATCGCCGTCGTCGGTCAGTGCGACATTGGTGAAGATGACGTCGTGATTCAGGCAAGCCATGCAGTTGGGGTTGGTGTGGTAATTGGTGCCGGGCGCGACGCCGAAATAACCCGCCTCGGGGTTGATGGCGTACATGCGGCCATCGCTGTGCGGCTTGATCCAGGCGATGTCATCACCAATGGTGCTGACCTTCCAGCCTTCGAAACCGGCAGGCGGTACCAGCATGGAGAAATTGGTTTTGCCGCAGGCGCTGGGAAAGGCCGCCGCTACATGGTATTTTTTTCCTTGCGGATTGGTCACGCCCAAAATCAGCATGTGCTCGGCCAGCCAGCCGGTGCTGTTGGCGCTGGCATCGGCACGGCCCATGGTGGAAGCGATGCGCAGTGCAAAACATTTTTTGCCCAGCAAAGCATTGCCGCCGTAGCCCGAACCGTAAGACCAGACCTCGCGTGTTTGCGGATAGTGCACGATGTACTTGCTTGTGTTGCACGGCCATTTCACATCAGCTTGGCCCTCGGCCAAGGGTGCGGCCACGGTGTGCATGCAAGGCACGAAGTCGCCGTCCGTGCCCAGCACCTCGTAGACCGCGCGACCCATGCGCGTCATGATGCGCTGGTTGACTGCGACATAGGCGCTGTCGCTCAATTCAATACCGATATGCGCGATGTGGGAACCCAGCGGGCCCATAGAAAAAGGCACCACATACATGGTGCGTCCGCGCATGCAACCATCGAACAATGGCTGCAAAGTGGCGCGCATCTCGGCGGGTGCCATCCAGTTATTGGTGGGGCCGGCGTCTTCTTTTTTCTCGCTGCAGATATAGGTGCGGTCTTCCACGCGCGCCACGTCGCTGGGGTCGGACAAAGCTAAAAAACTGTTCGGGCGTTTAGCTGCATTGAGCTTCGTAAAAGTGCCGGCATCGACCAGACGTTGGCACAGCATTTGGTATTCCTCTTGCGAGCCATCGCACCAGTGGATGGCGGCGGGTTTGCATAAAGTCGCCATATCGCTTACCCAGGCGATCAGGCGTGGGTTTTTCACATAGGCAGGGACTTTGAGGTCCAGTCCTGGCGTGGAGATTGCATTCATGGAAGGGGCTCCTAAAGTTAAAAATCTGGTTTGCCACAACCCCCGCCGTGCAGGTGACCGGAGCTCTGGCAAACCGCCGCAGGTCTGACTGCGGGGAATAGATTCTAGGAAGGGGTACCCAAGTTACAAGGCGGTTACAGCCGATAGTTATGCTTAAAGCGCATAGTTCCAAGGGCCGAGAAAGGGGGAAAGGCCTGTTTGACGCCCATTCGGGCACGGTCTGGTGCTCGCAAAAACCTTGCATCGCCTGGCGCATTCCCTGAGCCAGAGCGAGTTCAGGCTGCGCAAGCTGCGGGTCGGAACCTTGGAACTTGCAGCGCCAGCTGCTGGGCCCGCTCAGGGCTGGGCCAGGGCTTTTTGGATGTCTTTGACCAAGCCGCTGCTGTCGGGTTTGGTAACGCTGGAGTAACTATCGATGAGCTTGCCATCGCGCCCGACCAAGTATTTATAAAAATTCCACTTCGGGCTGCCGCCAACGGCCTTGGACAGCTCGGCAAACAGGGGGTTGGCGGCTTTGCCGCTGACCACGGTTTTTTCGAACATCGGGAACTTCACGCCATAGGTGTTGTAGCAAAAGTCGGCGATGTCCTTGCCTTTGCCGGGCTCTTGCTCGCCAAAGTCGTTGGAAGGGAAGCCCAGCACCACCAATCCTTTGCTACCGTACTGGGCATAGATTTTTTCTAGGCCTTCGTACTGTGGCGTAAAGCCGCAATAGCTGGCGGTATTGACCACCAACAACACCTTGCCGGCGTATTGGCACAGGTTTTGGGGGGCGTCGTCTTGCAGCCGCTTAAAGCTTTTTTGCAGCAGCGGCGGACAGGCGGCGGGGGCGGTTTCAGCAGCGCTAGCCGGGCCGCTCCAGGCGCAGCTCAGGGCGGTGATCACGGCCAGAGCGCGGCCCCAGGGGAGGGAAAAAAGGGTGGATAAGGCCATAAATAATGCAAAAGCTATTTATTTAATGCGCTGCGCCCCGGCGGAGGGGCCCAGCAGAAAGGCCTGCTTAGGCCATGCTGACGGCGATAAAGGCCAGCAAAAACATGAGCACTGCCCCGGCGAGGGGCAAAACGATAGGCATCATAGGGACGATGTCTTCGATGGCGTCGTGTTCGTGGTCTTCAGGGGCTTGGGGGGGAGCGCTGGACATACAAAGACTTTCAAATAAGGGCCGACAGGGCCGGGAGAGAAGGCGGATTTTAGTGCCAAGCTGCTCTGTGCGGGCGCAAAAACGGTCTCACGCGCCCAGGATGCAAAAATTTACACAGACGCTGTCAACCGCCTGCAGGGCTGGCGCGTGATAGGTGGGCGCCACTTTTCTTGTGGCGTTTGCGCCCTCAGGGGCTTCCACTTTTTGGCTCTTATGCAAAAAACCGCAATCCAAATGCCCGAAAAAGGCACTTACCAGTGGCAGTTGTTCAATTACTGGTCGGATGAATACCGCCAAACCCGGGCCGACCACTCGGCCTATATTGCCCTGAACTTCGCTGGCGCGCTCGATGTCTGCCGCGCCAAAGTGCAAACTCTTTTGCAACACCACCGCCAACACGCCGCCGATCCGCGCCATCACAAAGCCATCGTCCGCTTGCAAAACACCTTGAGCGGCGCCGCCGTGGCGTACGAAAGCAGCTTTCAGCGCCATTAAGTCCCGGCGCCTGCTCGGGCGCGGTGCGCAGCCCCTAACCCAAACCCTTAAAGTACCGAAGCTGCAAGCTCCCGCCCCAAATTCCAGTCCCCAGCGCCGCGTTCCATCCACGGCAAAGCGCAGTTTTCAAGGGATAGCTCGCTGACCAAGCCCGCCAAACCCCGCACTGCGGGGTTTTTTTACGCCTGCGCCACCACGCGTAAGACCTCGCTGGCGTACGCCTCCAGCTTTTTCACCCCCATGCCGCTAATGCCTTGCAAGTCGCCAATCGACTGGGGTGCCAGTTGGGCAATCGTCGCTAGCGTGGCGTCGTGAAAGATGACATAGGCCGGCAAATTGTGTTCCCGCGCCACCTCGGCGCGCCAGGCCTTGAGGGCCGCGTAGCGCGCCAGACCGGCAGCGTCCAGGTCTACCGGCGCCTTCTGGACCGATGCGCCGCTGGGCACTTTGACCTTGGCGACTTTGGGCGTGGACAGCGATTGGCGCAGCCGCACTGCTTGCTCGCCCTTCAGTATCGGGCGCGCCTGGGGCGTCAGCACCAGGGTATTGAATGCCTGTACATCGACCATGACGGCGCCCAGCGCCAACAATTGACGCAACACGCCGCGCAATTGCAGCTCGGTCAAAGCTTGGCCTACGCCGAAAGTGCTCAAGCTTTCGTGGCCGTGTTGCAGCACTTTTTCGCTACGCTTGCCGCGCACAACGTCCATCAAGTGCCCGGCACCAAAGCTGATACCGCTGCGCTGCTGGATGCGATAGATGGTGGACAGCAGCATTTGCGCCGCCTCGCTGCCGTCCCACACCGCGGGCGGGTGCAGGCAGTTGTCGCAATTGCCGCAGGCTGAGCTAGCCTGGCCGAAGTAGGCCAGCAAGCGAACCCGCCTGCAATCAGTGGCTTCGGCCAGGCCTAAGAGCGCCTCGAGCTTGCCGCGCATGACCTGCTTAAAGTCTTCTTCGGCGGGGCCTTCGTCAATCATGCGCCGCTGGTTCACCACGTCTTGCAGGCCGTAGCACATCCAGGCGTTGGCGCTGAGTCCATCGCGCCCGGCGCGCCCGGTTTCTTGGTAATAGCCTTCGATGTTTTTGGGCATGTCCAGATGCGCCACAAAGCGCACATCGGGTTTGTCAATGCCCATGCCAAACGCAATCGTCGCCACCATCACCATGCCCTCGTCGCGCAAAAAACGGTCCTGGTGTGTTTGGCGTACTTTGCTGTCCAGACCGGCGTGGTAGGGCAAGGCCTTGATACCGGCCTGGCTCAGCATATCGGCAATGTCCTCTACTTTTCTGCGCGACTGGCAATACACAATGCCTGCATCACCCGCGTGTTCGCGCTGGATGAAGCGCAGCAATTGCGTGCTGCCTTCGCGTTTCTCCACAATCGTGTAGCGGATATTGGGTCGGTCAAAGCTGCTGATAAAAGCGCGCGCTTGCTCTAGTTGCAAACGCTCCAGCACATCGGCGCGCGTCAGGTCATCGGCAGTCGCCGTCAAAGCCATGCGTGGCACACCGGGGTAGCGTTCGTGCAATACGGTTAACGCCCGGTATTCGGGCCTAAAGTCGTGGCCCCATTGGCTCACGCAGTGCGCCTCGTCGATGGCAAACAAACTCAGTTGACCGCGTTCAAACAGCGAATCGAGCTGCGCCAAAAAACGCGCAGTGGTCACACGCTCGGGCGCGGCGTACAAAAGCGTGACATCGCCGCGCAGCAAACGCTGCTCGACTTGGTAAGCCTCCTCGCCCGACAGCGTGGAATTGAGAAATGCCGCGCTCACGCCCGCTTCATGCAGCGCGCCTACTTGGTCGTGCATGAGCGCGATCAGCGGCGAAATCACGACCGTGATGCCGTGGCCCGCACGCTGGCGCGCAATCGCTGGAATTTGGTAACACAGCGACTTGCCGCCGCCGGTGGGCATCAACACCAGCGCATCGCCGCCGCCGCCTACATGCTCAATGATGGCCTGCTGCGGCCCACGAAACGAGTCGTAGCCAAATACTTCTTGCAGGATGCTCAAATAAGACAAAGGGATGCCGCTGGTTAAATTAAACAAGTCGGATAAAACATCACGCCGGTTTCTTTTCTGCTGCTGCCGCAGCGCGCGCGGCAAATTCAGAGCGCAAGGCGCGTAGCTTTTCGCGTGGGTCTTCTTTGATCGTGGCTTTGTCCAGGGCCATCTCAGCAATAAAGCGGCTCGGTTGCGCGGCAATCGTGTCGCGGCCTTTTTTGCGCCGCCGCGTCCAGCTCACCGATAGTGTGCGCTGCGCCCGGGTGATGCCTACGTACATCAAACGCCGCTCTTCTTGCAAGCGCGTCGCTAGGTCCGCGTTCGCCAGCGCAGCGGCGGCATCGTCTTGCGCCTCATCGCCTGCTTTATCCGCGCTGGCTTTGCCGGCTTCTTCCATTTTGAAGGGCAGCATGCCCTCGGTCACGCCCACCAGCATCACATGCGGCCACTCCAGGCCTTTGGCGGCGTGCAGGGTAGATAGCGTCACCACGTTTTGGTCTTTTTCACGCTCGGTCAAAGTAGATAAAAGCGCGATGTTTTGCGCCACGTCCAGCAAATTTTTACTGGCGCGCTGCGTGATCAAGATGTCGTCGTCCATCTGCCCGCCGCAGCGCTGCGCCATCCATTCGCAAAACTCCATCACATTGGTCCATTTGGCGGCGGCGATTTGCGGGCTGTCTTCGGTGTCGTACAAATGTTTTTCGTAGGCGATATCGAGTAGCCAGGCTTTGAGAAACAGCAAAGCGTTTTCCGCGCCCTCGGTGTGTTTGGCGCGGAATTGCAAGTCGTTTATCGCGCGGCCAAATTCATGCAAGCTGCCTACCGCGCGGCTGGACAAAACCGAGCCTAATGACGATGAAAACAAGGCTTCAAATAGGCTGAGTTTGTAACGGCTGGCAAAGGTACCCAGGCTACCCAAAGTCTGGTGGCCTATACCGCGCTTGGGCGTGGTGACGGCACGTAAAAACGCCGTGTCGTCGTCGTTATTGGCCCACAGGCGCAGCCAGGCGCACAGGTCGCGGATTTCGGCGCGTTCAAAAAAGCTTTGCCCGCCAGACACCTTGTAAGTGATACCCGCTTTGCGTAGCGCTTTTTCAAATGGCTTGGCCTGGTGGTTGGCGCGGTAGAGCACCGCAAAATCGCGCAGCTCTTTGAATTGCATGCCCGCTTGGGCTAACGTGCCCTCGGCGCGCAAACTTTGGATGCGCGCTACTACGCGTTCGGCCTCATGGTCTTCGCTATCGGCATCGACCACGCGCACCGGCTCGCCTTCGCCCAGATCACTCCACAGGTTTTTTGGAAACAGCTTGGGGTTGGCCGCAATCACGTTGTTGGCGGCACGCAAGATGGCGGCGGTGGAGCGGTAGTTTTGCTCCAGCTTAATAACCTTTAGCGCCGGAAAATCCTGCGGCAGCAAGCGCAGGTTGTCCAAGGTGGCACCGCGCCAGCCATAAATGCTTTGGTCGTCATCGCCCACCGCTGTAAAGCGCGCGGCATCGCGCCCTGGTGCCAGACTGCCGTCGGGCTCGCAACCGACCAGCAGCTTGAGCATGGCGTATTGCGTGGCATTGGTGTCTTGGTATTCATCGACCAGCACATGCCCAGCAAAAGCCTGCCATTGCGCGCGCACCTCGGGGTACTCGCGCAAGAGCTTGAGTGGCAGGCTGATCAAATCATCGAAGTCCACGCTTTGGTAAGCGCTCAAGCGCTCTTCATAGCGTCCCATGATGACGGCGGCTTGGCGCTGGTCTTCATCGGCGGCCTGGGCCAAGGCCTGCTCGGCATTGAGGCCTGCACTTTTCCAGGCGCTAATCGTCCATTGCCAGTTACGCGCGGTAGCCGAGTCGGTGCTGCCACCGGCATCTTTCAAGATGCTGGTGACATCCGAGGTGTCCAAAATGCTGAATTGGGGTTTTAGCCCCAGCACCGATCCATGGCTGCGCAACATACGTACGCCCAGCGCATGAAAAGTACAGATTAAGACTTCTTGCGCTTCTTTTCCAATCAGCGTTTTGGCGCGCTCGCGCATTTCGGCGGCGGCTTTGTTGGTAAAGGTAATCGCGGCAATTTTTTGCGCCGGCATGCCTACTTGAATCAGGCGCGCGATTTTGTGCGTGATCACGCGGGTTTTGCCCGAACCGGCACCAGCGAGCACCAGGCAGGGGCCGTGCATAAAGTTCACCGCCTCTTGCTGGGCGGTGTTCATAGCGTTGTGGGGGGAAGACATGCGCGAGGCGTCGGCAAAGGCCGGTAATAGGCAAACTCAAAAGGCCGCGCATCTTAACGGCAGGCCGCGCGTGCATTTGCCTTGACAATCGGGGCATGCTGGAAATCTTTGAAGTCACCTTTCCGTTTTTTGCTTTGGTTTTATGCGGTTACACCGCCGCGAGGCGCCAGATGCTGCCCTTGGTCGCAATCCCCGGCCTTAATTCCTTTGTGCTGTTTTTCGCCCTGCCCTGCATGCTGTACCGCTTTGGGGCCAATACGCCGATCGCGCAGTTGCTGGACCCCGCCGCCAGCATCACCTATTTGGTATGTGGTTTGAGCATCGTCGCACTGGTCATTGGCATTACCTTGCGCGATCACATCGGCTGGAACGATGCGGCTTTTGGTGCGCTGGTAGGCGCCTTTCCAAATACCGGATTTTTAGGCGTACCGCTACTGGTGGCGATTTTGGGCAAGCAGGCAGCGGGCACGGCCATCGTCACGATTTTGGTGGATCTGTTGGTCACCACCTCTTTGTGCATTGCACTGTCGCGCCTAGGAGGGTTGGGCACGACGGCGGGTGACGATGAACAGCGCGTCAGCCCAGCGCAGGCCGCGCGCAATGCCTTGCGCGGCGTGGCTACCAATCCCATGCTCTGGGCCATATTGACCGGCGCTTTGGCCTCGGCATTTGGCCTGGTCTTGCCCGCCCCGGTGGACGCCACCTTGGGCCTGCTGGCCGATTGCGCCTCGCCCGTGGCTTTGTTCACCATCGGCGCAGTGCTGGCGCGCTCGCAAATCATGGCGCAAGAAGGCCAGGCCCCCGTGGTGCCTTGGTCCGATGTGCTGCCGGTGGTGGCGATCAAACTACTTATCCATCCTTTGCTGGTGCTGGCGGCGGGTTTGTTCGCGCAAGCCATGGACGCGCCCCTGGCGGACTCGGCGCTCACCGTGATGGTGCTGGTGGCGGCGCTGCCCAGTGCCAGCAATGTGTCCATGTTGGCCGAACGCTTTGGCGCGAATAACGGGCGCATTGCCCGCATTATTTTGGTGTCCACTGCCATGGCGTTTTTTACTTTCGCCGCTGCGGTGGCGATGATGACGGGCTAGGCGGGGCTGCATAAGCCCAAACCTGTCATTCCAAGCGTAGCCAAGCGATCAAGCCCAAAGCCGCCATTGCGAGGCCGCAGGCCGCGGCAATCTATGACTTCATGCTCGATCAGATCGCCAGAGGATCCACATCAATAGCCCAGCGAATAAGGCCTTTGCAAGCCGGGTCGCTACGACTGGCGTGCAGCACCTCTTGCCACGCCGCCAAAAAACTTTGCAAGGCATTGCGCGAAGGGCTTTCCACCAGCATTTGCGCACGCTCCACATTGGCCACGCGCTGCATGGCCATGGGCACGGCGGGGTAGAGCATCACTTGCTCCAGCACCCGTGCCCAGCCGGACCATTCGCCCATATCGGAGCTGGCGCGCTTACGCGCCGTGTTCAAAAAAGCCTGGGCCGCCTCTTGGCTGCGGGCGTCGGCGCGCACCAGGGCTTGGTAGCTAAAGGGCGGCATGCCTGCTTGTTCGCGCTCTTGCAGTTGGCTGTGTGCAAAGCTGGAATAGTCGTAATTTTTCAGCGCCGCATACACCGGGTGCGCGGGTTGAAAAGTTTGCACCCACACCTCGCTGTGCGCGCCGAGCTCGGCATCGCGCCCGGCCCGCCCTGCTGCTTGCAGCAACAGCGAAAACAGGCGCTCGGGCGCCCTAAAGTCGCTGGAAAACAAAGCACTGTCCGGGTTGACGGCCGCCACCAGCGTGATACGCCGGAAATCATGGCCTTTGGCAATCATTTGCGTGCCTACCAGCACATCCACTTCTCCCGCATGCACCGCCGCCAACTGGCTTTGCAGCGCGCCCTTGAGCCGCGTAGTGTCGGCATCAATGCGGCCAATGCGCACCGGCTCGCCATCGGGTTGATCCGCAGTTGGCGTGCCGGGGCGGCGCACATCGGCTAAGAGCGTGGCGAGCAGTTCTTCAATTTGCTCGGTGCCGCGCCCCAGTGTCAGGATATCCGGGTTGCCGCAACCGGGGCAGGTGCGCGGCACGCGCTCGCTGTGGCCGCAGTGGTGGCAGCGCAGCGTGCGGTCGCTTTTGTGAAACACCCTAAACGCGCTGCAATGCCCGCAGGCGCTTTTCCAGCCGCAGTCGCTGCAATGGAGCACCGGCGCATAGCCGCGCCGGTTCAGGAACACCAGGCACTGCTCGCCGCGTGCGATGCGTTCTTTAATCGCCTCCAGCAAGGGTGGCGACACGACCGCGTTGCGCGGCTGGTGCGTCATGTCCACCCGGCGCACCAGCGGCAGACTGCGTCCGGCGGCGCCTATGCGGCTGGGCATGTGCAGGCGCAGGTAGCGCCCGCCTTCGCTGGCCGGGCGGCTGTGAAACCACGATTCCAGCGAGGGCGTGGCCGAGCCTAAAACCACTTTGGCGCCCTCTAGCCGACCCCGGTACACCGCCAAATCGCGCGCCGAATAGCGCGCGCCTTCGCCGCTTTTGTAGCTTGGGTCATGTTCTTCGTCCACCACAATCAGGCGCAAACCCGGCATAGAGGCAAACACCGCCATGCGCGTGCCCAGCACAATGCGCGCGCCGCCCTGGTGCGCCGCCAGCCAGGCCGATAGGCGCTGCGCCGGTGTCATACCGCTGTGCAGGCTGACCACCGACTGCGGCCCCCATTGCGGCGCAAAGCGCTCCACAAAACGGGCCTCCAGTTGTGGCGTCAGATTGATCTCGGGCACCATGACCAGCGCTTGCGCCTGTGGCTCGCGTGCCAGCAGCTGTTCCACCGCTTGCAAATACACCTCAGTCTTGCCGCTGCCGGTGGCGCCAAAAAGCAAAAACGGCCCGCTCTGCGCTTCTATTTGTGCCAGGACTTCGGTTTGCTCGGCGCTAAGGGCTTTGCTTGAGGCTTGCGCCTGAGACTGAGCAGGGCTTAAAACTTCGCCAGTTGCGTCGGAGGAAGTTAGCGTAGCGCCGTCATCACGAGGAGCGAAGCGACGTGGCGATCCATCGGCGCTTGATTCGCACGCTGCACTGAATTGCTTCGCCTCAGGTGCGGGCTTGTCCAGCGCTTTTTGCAGCCGGGCGGCTTTGCGCTGTAGTTGCAAGCTAGATAGCTCGCGCAATTGCGGCGGCAGCGCGGCCAGCGCCACTTCCCCCGCTGAACGCTGGTAGTAGCGCGCCGCAAAGCGCACCAATTGCTGCCAGGCGCCAGCCAGGGGCAAGACCGTGTCAAGCACTTCGCTGATGTCGCGCACCTTGCCGGGGTCAATTTCGCCGCTGGCATCCTCGTCACTAGCGTCCCACACCACGCCCAGTGTTTCGCGCGCGCCCAGCGGCACCCGCACCAGCGTACCGGCGGGCAGCAACTCCCGGTGCCGGTAAGTCAGCACCGGGCCCATGGACGCATGGGCCGGGGTGTGGACCAGTACGGGCAGCCAGGCACTCATGGGCAAAGCGGCGCGGCGCGCACCACAACAGGAAAATCACACATAGGACGTCTTGTACATAAAAAGCAGAAGGAAAACGGGCTAAGCCCTTGATCTGATTAGCACCGCTGCCTTATGCCCAGATTTTGTGGATAACTTTGGGGATATGCCCCATTTAAACCCCTTCCGCCCTCGAAAAATCAGCATATCTTTACCCTGCTTAAAAATTGAGCATAAATTTTATTTATTACAAATCAAGCACTTAGCGTACTTCTCCCCTGCGAGGCGGCTTGGCTGCAGCGCTTGCTTGGCCAGCCCAGAGCGCGCCCGCTGATGTGCATAACTCTAGCGGCTTTGCCCTCTAGCAAGCCCACTGTGTCGGGCCCTAGGTTTCCCCTTGGGCGCTTTGGCGCACTTTTGCACCGCCCATGCATTGTGCCTGCCGATTTGGCGCAAAAAAGCAGCATTTTTCACGCTGTGAAGTGAAAATCCCGCTTAGCCCTCGCATCTGAAGCAGACTGTCGAAAATGCGCTTAAGTCATTGATTTGAAACAACTTGGCCCACTATTCGCGCAATCTGTGGATAACTTTGTTGATATCTGTCCGTCGCGGGCAAAAATCCTCGGAAAATCAAGGCTTTCGACGCGATGCCTTGAAAAAAAGCAAATTCGCTTAGCTATAAAAATCAATGACTTAGCATACATCGCGCAGCCTGGCACGGTTTTCGACGGCTTCAGGCCTGCAATCATGCAAGCCAATAATTTTTGTGAACAAGTCTAAAAAAATAGACAAAAACGCGGCAAATCGTGCTATGCAATTTTTGCGGGTAATCGGCTTGCGGTTTACTTGGACTTGGCGCGCGGATGGGCCGCGTCGTAGGCCTTGGCCAAATGCTGGAAATCCAGCCGCGTATAGACCTGGGTCGTGCTGATATTGGCGTGGCCGAGCAATTCCTGCACGCCGCGCAGGTCGCTGCTCGATTGCAGCACATGGCTTGCAAAGGAATGGCGCAGCATATGCGGATGCACCGGGGCGCTGGTGTGCGCCAACTGGCTGCGTCGTTGCAGGCGTTGCCATACCGAGGCCGCGCTCAGGCGCGTGCCATTGCGCCCAGTAAATAGTGCTGCTTGCGGCGCGGTGGCCAAAGCGGCCTGCGCCTGGACTGGCGCGCCACTGCCTGAGGCCAAGCCGGGCGGCGCGGCGCGCAGTGCCAGCCAGCGCTCTAGCGCGCGCAAGGCCGCGCTGCCCACCGGCACAGCGCGCCGCTTGGCGCCTTTGCCCAGCACATGGGCTTGCGCCTCTTGCAGGTCTATCCAGCCTTTGGCCTGCGGGCCGGGCTGCACATCCAGCCCCACCAACTCGCCCACGCGCAGGCCGCTGCCGTAGAGCAGCTCCACTATGGCCGCGTCGCGCGCTTCAAACCAGGCGCCGTCTTCGCTCTGAAAGTCTGCAAACTGCACCGCGTCATCGACGCCCATGGCTTTGGGCAGGGGCTTGGGCGCTTTGGGGGCGCGCACGTCTTGCACCGGGTTGCTGGCGACCAGGCCCTGGCGGCCCAGCCACACATAAAAGCCGCGCCAGCCGCTCAAAATTAAGGCAATGCCGCGCCCGCTGCGCCCGCCGCTGTGCATCATGGCGATCCAGCGGCGGATGTGGTGGTGGCTGACTTCGCACAGCGCCAGTGCCGGTGCGCCTGAGCCTTTCGCTTCATTGCCGCTTTTGCCTCGCCCGCCCGCCGAGGCGGGGCTGGCGCTAGCCGGCGTCGCACCGGCTGCAAAGTCTTGTAACTTGCCCAGATCCAAGGCGTACAACTCGACGGTGCGCTGCGCAAGCCGCTTTTCGGTGCGCACGTATTCCAGGTAGCGCTCGACCAGTTCGCTGTCGGTGGCCACGCGCTGTGCCGCCGGGGCGCTTTAACGCAAGCGGCTCAAGGCGGCGCTGGCCACCTCGCCGATGCGGCATAAAAAGTCGGTGCCCATGCCGCCATGGAAGCGCTGCGCATCCATCGAGGCCAGCACCAGCATGCCAAAAGCCGGTGCGCTGCTGCCCGCATCGCCGCTGCGCAAGGGGATGATGGCGATCGAGGCAGCGGTGTCCGGCTTGTCCAGCCAGGCGGTCACTTCAAAGCCGGTGTTCAGACCGCAAAACGGCTCGCTCAAGGACGAGGCAAATAACTTGGCCTCGTCGCTCACGCCTTGCACAAACGCGCTATCGGCGTATTCGCTGTCCAGGCCCCACAAGCGCAGCGCCACTTGCGGCACCGAAAACTGCTCGCGGATTTCTTGGCTAATCATGCCTGGCAAGGTTTGCGCCTGTGGCACCAGCAAGAGCCCGCGCGCCCAGCGCAGTATCTTGTCCGAGAGCAGCACATTGTCATTGCCGTGGCGAATCATTTCCATGATGCGCGATTCGAGCAATTTGATTTTCTCGCGCAGCATTTCGGCCTGGCGCTCTTGCAGGCTGACGGCGCGGTGGCTATGCGGGCTGGTGATTTGCACGGCAGCTAGCAAGTCTGCATGGCGCAGAAAAAAGTCTGGCGTGTTGGCCAGGTAATTGGCGATGTCGTCTTCGGTAATCGGGTTGTTCAAATCGGGGTCGCTAGGTGTGCTCATGGTGTTCTTGTAGTGAAAGACTTGGTTAAAAATGTTCGGGCAGTTCAATCTCGCCGCGGTACACCGTAGTGGCCGGGCCGGTCATCAGCACCGGTGCATCGCCACCGGCCCAGGCAATCGTCAATACGCCGCCGCGCGTGTGCACATCGACCTGCGCATCGAGTAAGCCCCAGCGTATCCCCGCTACCACCGCAGCGCAGGCACCACTGCCGCACGACAGGGTCTCGCCCACACCGCGCTCATAGACGCGCAAACGCACCTGTTGGCGGTTCACGATCTGCATAAAACCGGCATTGACCTGGTGGATAAAACGCGCATGTTGCTGAATCAAAGGCCCTTGCGCAGGAATGGGCGCGCTGTCCACATCGTCCACCAGTTGCACCGCATGCGGGTTGCCTATGGACACCGCGCCGATGCGTACGCTATCGGTGGCGTTCAGGCTCAAGGGCCAATACTGCCCATCGCCCAGCGCCTGTGCCTCTAAACCCTGCGCGTCAAAACCGATGGCGTGCAGATCAAAAGAAGGTGGCCCCATGTCCACCGTCACGCGGCCATCGGCATGGAGTTCGGGCTCGATCACGCCCTTCATGGTTTTGACGCGCAGCCGTGTCTTATCGCTCAGGCCTTGCTCGCGCACAAAACGCGCAAAACAGCGCGCTCCGTTGCCGCATTGTTCTACCTGGTTGCCGTCGGCGTTGTGGATGCTGTATTCAAAATCAATGCCCGCCGCTGGCGAAGGGCCCACCGTCAGAATCTGGTCCGCGCCCACGCCTCTATGGCGGTCGCCCAAAAAACGGTAATGCGCCGGGCTCAGGCCCAAGGGTCCGCGTGTTGCATCGAGCACCACAAAATCATTGCCGGCGCCGTGCATCTTGGTAAACGGAATTCGCATAGCCCCGATTATCAGCCGTGCGCGGGTGGCTTGCGGCTAGGGGGCGTATGCACGAGTCCGTCATCGCAGGAGCGCCGCGACGCGGCGATCCATAAGTGCAAGATTGGCAGGTAAAAATGGATTGCTTCGCTGCGCTCGCAATGAACGGGTTTGGATTTATGCATTGCTTCCCTGGCAAAACTTTGAGCGAACCCGGGCTGCTGATGCGGCAAGGCGCAAGCGGCCTGCGTATTTGCCTGCACAATGCCGCCATGCCCCGAAGTTCCCAGATCCTTGCCCATGCCGCTGGCGCGCTGCCCGCACCCGGCGAATGGCAAAGCGCGCGCCCCGTGCCTTTGCTCGCCAACCTGCAACGCCTGACCGCGCCCAACCCCGGCTTCATGACCGGGCCGGGCACCAATAGCTATTTGGTGGGCGATGCGGCCACCGGTTATTTCGTTATCGACCCCGGCCCTGCCGACGGCGAGCACATCGCGCGCTTGTGGGACGCGGCGCGCCATGCGGATGGAAGCGGCGGCCATATCCAAGCCATTGTCTGCACCCACTCGCATGCCGACCACTCGCCAGGCGCCGCGCCGCTGCAAGCCTTGTGCACGCAGCGCAGCGGCCATACGCCGCCTATTTGGGGTCTGCCCTCGGCGCCCACTGCACGCGCCAACAGCCACTTTGTGCCCGACCAGGTGTTGGCTCATGGCGCATTGCTGCAATTGCAAGCCAATGGCGCGCCGCAACATACTTTGCTGGCGCTGCACACCCCGGGCCACGCGGCCAACCATGTGTGTCTGTTGTTGACGCAAGATGGCATGCTGTTTTCGGGCGACCATATCCTCAACGGCAGCACCACCGTGATCGACCCGCCGGATGGCAATATGGCGAATTACCTCGATTCGCTGGACTTGCTGCATACCGCTTGCGTGCAGCACAGCGTGGAATTCATCCTGCCTGCCCACGGCCACCCGATGCCCGACGCACTGGGCGCGATTGCCCATCTCAAAGCCCACCGCCTCAAGCGCGAGGCCAAGATCGCCGCCGTGATGCAAGCCAACCCCGCGGGCGACCCGGACCAATGGCTGCCCCTAGCTTATGACGATGTCGATGCGCGGCTATGGCCGGTGGCCAAACGCTCGCTGCTGGCGCATGTGGAACGCATCCAACTGCTAGCGCAAAGCCAAGCCGGCCTGCCATGAGCGCGGCCCCGGCAAAACGCGCCGTCCCCAGCAAGGGTGGCAAGGCCTCGGGCCATAGCGAGCGTCCTGATAAGTTGTTCAACCGCACTCAGGCAAGCGCTTCCGGTGTCGACAATTTTGGCGAAGGCGAGCGCCTGTCCAAACGCGTGGCACAAATGCTGGGCTGCTCGCGCCGCGAGGCCGAGCAAACCATCGAAGGCGGCTGGGTGCGCGTGGACGGCCAAGTGGTCGAAATCCCGCAGCAACGCGTGCTGACGCAGACGGTGACCGTGGACCCAGATGCCAGCTTGATGGCGCTGGGCGAAGTGACGCTGATCTTGCATAAACCGCCCAACTTGCCAGATGGCGTGCAAGACGAGGCCAGGCCTGAAGCGGGCCCAATGGATTCAAACCCCCATGCCGGCGCTGCCCTTGGGCGCCGCCAGAGCGACCCGACAAGTTCAAGCGGCCAGCCGCGCCAGACCGCCCCGCACGCCGGGCGCGGACGCCAGGCGCGTGCACCGGCACTACGTTCTGCCCGCGATTTGGTGACAGCCGCCAAGCACAGCCCGCATGATGCCAGCGGCCAACGCCCTTTGCTACGCCACTTCAAGCAACTACAGGCCAGCGTGCCGCTGGAAACGGCGGCCAGCGGCCTAGTGGTGTTCACCCAGGACTGGCGCGTGCAGCGCAAACTGCAAGAAGACATGGCGCAGATGGAACATGAACTGATGGTGGAAGTGCGCGGCGAAGTACAAGCCGACGCGCTGATGCCCATAGAGCGCGCGCTGCGCGACCCGCGCCAACGTTTGCCCGTCGCCAAAATCAGTATCAGCAGCGCCAGCGAGGCCCGCAGCATTCTGCGCCTGGCGGTCAAAGGCGCGCATCCAGGCTTGGCGGCGTTTCTGTGCGAGCTAGCTGGCTTAGAAATCCAAGCCCTGCGCCGCATCCGCTTGGGCCGCGTCAGCCTAGGCGATGTTGCGCCAGGGCAATGGCGCTATTTGGCGGATTACGAGCGTTTTTGAGCCACTCGGCCCGAGTAGGTTTTTTGCGTAGCGATAGCCCCTTTTACCGCTGGTGAAACCAAAAAACTACAGGCGTGCATCGGCAAACCCAAACGTCTAGCCCAGCTTGATGTAATCACTAAGCCCCGTCGCAGAGGACATGCAAGCCAAGGCCGGGTGACGATTTTTCGCTTGCGTATGAGGAGCCCGGCCTTGGCCTGCGTGGCCTCGGGCTCAGCAAGAAAAGTGACATGAACGCCAGCAAATCCTCTTCAGTGATAGTCACTTTCCCGCTGGTGCCGCACTGCCGCAACCGTCACTGTCTGCGCATCGGAAATTTCAAACAAGGCCACATAGCCGGTCGCACCAAAGGGAACGATTAGCTCGCGCAACAGCGGGTTGCCGGAAGCTTTGCGGCAAGTAAAAGGCGAGCTTTGCAAAGTGGCAAAACCACTTTCCAAGGCCGCAACCGCTTTATCGGCAAGGCTTAAATCACCGCCGCCGGGGCGGCTCAGTTCGCGATGCAGTAAAAAGTCAAAAAGCTCGCGCACATCCTCCTGCGCCTCGCGCGTCAGCCGAACCTGAAACGTCATGCACCAGGCTTTGGGATTTTGGCGCGGGCCTTTGCCAAGCGGCTGCGCAAATCGGACAAGACTTGGTCCGCGTCCACATAGTCTTGGCTTTGCTGCGCCGCTGCCAAGGATGCAAGGCCGCGCGCCACAAAAGCGCTTTGGTGCTGCCGGTGCTGTACCGTAATGCGCACTGCGTTTTCCACGAATTGGGACAGCGACTCCCCTTCACCCAAAACCGACTCCACCGTAGAACGCAAAGCGGGCTCTACGCGAATCGATGGCAAGGTGGCAGTTTTCATGCGCAAAGTGTAGCGCTTTTGCGATGCAAGCAACTGGCTGCGCCTACCACCTAGATTCCTTGTCTAACCCCCGCTTTGCAACCGCCTTGGCTATGGCGCCTTAAGGTATTTGGCCCAATACGAAAGCCTTTGCATCCGCGGTACTTAGGCCGGATGCACCACCACCAGCCAAGCGGTGACCACGCTTTTGCCCAGATTGCGGATGCTGTGCTGGCAGTCCACGGCGTAGCGCGCTGTTTCGCCGGATTGCAGTTTTTGCTGCACATCACCTGCTTGCACTTGCAGCGCGCCGCTGTGCACTGTAAGGTGTTCGCGGGTGCCTGCTTCGTGCGCTTGTGACTCCAAAGAGCCGCCGGGCTGCACCGTCAGCGCGTACCACTCAAATTGCCCGGCCAGCTCGATCGGGCCCAGGATGCGCAGCTCGCACAGGCCGTCTGGGCTGCGCAGCGACGGCGTGGCGTGGGCGTGCACCAGGGCGATAGCCGGGGCTTGGGGCGCGGGGGCTTGGTGCAGCAAATCGGCCAGCGGCACGCCTAGGGCATTGGCCAGGCGCCAGACCACGGCTACCGTCGGGTTGGCCTGGGCGCGCTCAATTTGCGAAAGCATGGATTTGGACACGCCCGCCAGGCGGGACAGCTCGTCCAGCGACAACGCGCGCGCCTGGCGCAGTGCGGCCAGCGTATCGCCGACGCGGGGCGGCTCGGCGGGGAGCGGATGGCGCGCGGGCGCGCTTGTGGTTTTTGCACTACGAGAGACCATAAAATTCCTTTATACCGAAATGTGTTCGATATACTGCACAAATAGCAATATTACCGAACATGGTGGATTCGATTGTCCACGAACCGGCCAGCACACCTCAGGGAAAGGAAAAACCACATGGCAAAAAGCAGCGATTTTTATCAACACCTAAAGCACGAATTAGCGGGCATCGAAGAGGCCGGTTTGTTCAAACAAGAGCGCGTGCTGGGCAGCCCGCAAGGCGCGCACATCCACACCTTGGGCGCAGACGGCCAGCGGCGCGAGGTGATTAATTTGTGCGCCAACAATTATTTGGGCTTGTCGTCGCACCCGCAGGTGCTGGCAGCCGCGCATGCGGCGCTGGACAGCCATGGCTATGGCTTGAGTTCGGTGCGCTTTATTTGCGGCACGCAAGACTTGCACAAAAATTTAGAGGCGCGTTTGTCAGCGTTTTTAGGCACCGAAGACACGATTTTGTACGCCGCTGCGTTTGATGCCAATGGCGGTTTGTTCGAGCCGCTGTTGGGCGAGCAAGACGCCATCATCAGCGACGAGCTCAACCACGCCTCCATCATCGACGGTATACGCCTGTGCAAAGCGCAGCGCTGGCGCTACCGGCACAATGACATGGTCGACTTGGAGCGCTGCCTGCAAGAGGCCGCAAGCGCCGGTGTGCGCCACACCCTGGTGTTTACCGACGGCGTGTTTTCTATGGACGGCACGATTGCGCAGCTCGATGTGATGCGCCGCTTGTGCGACCAGTACGGCGCGCTCTTAGGTGTGGACGAATGCCACGCCACCGGCTTTGTAGGCGCCAGCGGACGCGGTACGGCGCAGCATCGCGGCGTGTTCGGCAACGTGGACATCATCACTGGCACTTTGGGCAAAGCCTTAGGCGGCGCCAGCGGCGGTTTTACCAGTGGGCGCAAAGAGGTGATTGCGCTGCTGCGCCAGCGCTCGCGGCCTTATTTGTTTTCTAACACCTTGGCGCCCGTAATCGCCGGTGCGTCGATTTCCGTGCTCGATTTGCTAGCGGCCAGTACCGCGTTGCGCGACACGCTGGCAGACAACACGCGCTATTTCCGCAGCGCATTGCTTGATGCCGGTTTCGAATTGCCGCCGGGCGAGCATCCCATCATCCCGGTGATGGTGGGCGATGCGGTGTTGGCGCAGCGCATGGCGGCACGCTTGCTGGAGTTGGGCGTGTACGTGGTGGGTTTTTTCTTTCCCGTGGTGCCGCGCGGCAAAGCGCGTATTCGGGTGCAAGTCAGTGCAGTGCATAGCCGTGCTGATTTGGAACTCGCTGCCGCCGCGTTTGCCCAAGCAGGCCGCGAACTAGGCATCTTGCGCGAAGGAGCCGCAGCATGAAGCCGCGCATTTTGATCATCGGCGCAAATGGCCAAATCGGCACCGACTTAGGCCACGCATTGGCTGCGCGCTATGGCGCAAACGCCGTCGTGCTGAGCGACATTGCCGTGCCACCTGCCGCACTGCCTGCGGGCATGACGCACCACATCCTGGACGCCACTGATGCGGATGCTTTGCGGCACCTAGTGGTGCAGCAAGGCGTCACGCAAATTTACCTCTTGGCCGCCGCTTTGTCCGCGCGCGGAGAGCAGCACCCGGCATGGGCTTGGGACTTGAATATGCGCAGTTTGCTCAATGTCTTGGAGCTGGCGCGCCAGTACCACTTGCGGGTTTTCTGGCCCAGCTCGATTGCAGCCTTCGGGCCGGGTAGCCCCAAGCTGTATACGCCGCAGCATTGCGTCATGGACCCGGGCACGGTGTATGGCGTCTCCAAGCTCGCTGGCGAAGGCTGGTGCGCCTGGTACCACCGCGTGCATGGCGTGGACGTGCGCAGCCTGCGCTACCCCGGCCTCATCAGCTGGAAAACCGCGCCCGGTGGCGGCACCACCGATTACGCCATCGAGATATTCCACGCCGCATTGCGCCAGGGCCAATACACCAGCTTTTTGGCGCCGCATACCGCGCTGCCCATGATGTACATGCCCGACGCTATCCGCGCCACGCTCGAACTGATGGACGCACCCGCGCACTGCATCGCTGAGCGCCACAGCTACAACCTGGCCGCGCTGAGCTTTACCCCGGCGCAACTGGCCGCTGCGATTGCGCGCCAAATACCCGGCTTTGCCGTGGACTACGCGCCTGACTACCGCCAGGCGATTGCCGACAGTTGGCCCCAGTCCATCGACGACAGCGTAGCCCGCACCGATTGGGGCTGGTCACCGCGCTTTGACCTGGACGCCATGGTGGCTGATATGTTGGCGCATCTGCGCCCGCAGGTGCAAGCGGCGCGGGAGGCGCTGGCGGCTTGAAGGTATGAAAAAGTGTGAAGCCCACCGATAAGCCGGATTCTGTGCACGCCGGGTTGCCCCAATGTGTGACCACCATTACTCTGGGCCTTTGATCACTCAAAAGCTCGGTGCTACCTACCCGCCAACTCCGGGGGCCCCGTCAACGTTGGCCTACTTGGTATTGCTGCGCGTAGAGATTGCCCGTTTCACCTTCGGGTCTGGGCACAACTTGCGCTGCCCCCGGACCCAAAACTCGTCTCTGTTGCTCTAATCCTCACCTTATGCCGCGCCCTTGCGGGCACGGTTTTCAGTGGACAGCCGTTAGCTGCTACGCCGCCCTATGCAGTCCGGACGTTCCTCCAGTGCTTGGTTTCCCAAATTGCACCAGCGGTGGTCTGGCGGGCTTCACGGGGGCGATTATCGTTTGCGCCTCAGTTATCGCTGCGTTTGAGGTCGCGGTAAAAGTTTTCGTGCGGCCCGACCATCAGTAGTTTGATGGTGGTTTCATCCAACACGCGGTAGGCCAAAAGGCATTGCAAGTTAGCCATGCGAAATTTATACACCTGCACGCCCGCCAAATCACCCACTTTGGTTTCGCCGGTTTCGGGCTGGCCGGCAATGGTGCGGACCGCCTCGTCAAGCGCCGCCTTTTGTGGCGCATGCAGCTTTTTGGTTGCCCGCTGAAACGTCGGGGTAACAAGTAGGCGCATCAGCCAAACTGGTATTCGCCTACCGGCGCTTCTTGGTCGGCAACCAAGATGTCGCGGATGACGCTAAACGGAAGGTCTGGGTTTTCTGCCGCGATTTTGCCGATTTGCGACCAGTATTCGATTTGCTTGGGCACCGAGCGGTGCTCGATGCTGCCGTAGCGTTTGGCCGTTTCGACCAAGGCCTCGGGCAGTTTGACGTTGATGGCCATACAAAACTCCATTAGAAAGCGCCAGTTTAGTCCATGAAGGACCAAAAAGGAACCTTTGCGGAAGGCGGCTTTGGGGCGGCGCATTGCATATCCTTATAACCCCCAAAGCGCCCAATCTGCCCCAAAATGGCAGCCCTACGAGGCCGCCTCGCGGCTGCCATCACCCCACACCGGAGACACCATGAAAGCCGACAACATCCTGCACACCATTGGCAACACGCCGCACGTCCGCATCAACCGCCTGTTCGGGCCGGATGCGCAGGTCTGGATCAAGTCCGAGCGCAGCAACCCCGGCGGCTCGATCAAGGACCGCATCGCGCTGGCCATGGTGGAAGATGCTGAAAAGTCCGGCGTGTTGCAGCCCGGCGGCACCATCATCGAGCCCACCTCGGGCAATACCGGCGTCGGCCTGGCCATGGTGGCAGCCGTCAAAGGCTACAAACTGATCTTGGTGATGCCCGACAGCATGTCCATCGAACGGCGCCGCCTGATGCTGGCCTATGGCGCCAGCTTTGACCTGACGCCGCGCGAAAAAGGCATGAAAGGCGCCATCGCCCGCGCCCAGGAACTGGTCGACGCCACGCCCGGCGCCTGGATGCCGCAGCAGTTTGAAAACCCCGCCAATGTGGAAGTCCACACCCGCACCACCGCGCTGGAAATCCTGGCCGACTTTCCTGAGGGATTGGACGCCATCATTACCGGCGTGGGCACTGGCGGCCACATCACCGGCGTGGCGCAGGTGCTCAAAGCCAAGTGGCCGGGCCTGAAGGTGTTTGCAGTCGAGCCCACGCAAAGCCCGGTGATCTCCGGCGGCGCGCCCTCTCCACACCCGATCCAAGGCATTGGTGCAGGCTTCATCCCGAAAAACCTGCACACCGATTTGCTCGATGGCGTGATCCAGGTCGAAGCCGAAGCTTCCCGCGAAATGGCCCGCCGCAGCGCCGCGCAAGAAGGCATTCTGGTCGGCATTAGCAGCGGCGCCACCCTGGCTGCGATTGCCCAAAAGTTGCCTGAACTGCCCGCAGGCGCGAAAGTGCTGGGCTTTAACTACGACACCGGCGAGCGCTATTTGTCGATTGAGGGCTTTTTGCCGGCCTGAGTTTTCGCACGACGCTGCGTTGGCGAGTATGCGGACATACTTGCCAACGATTGATTTTTGTCCTAGGACACTAAACCCCCGTTGGCAAAATAGGGTGCTGCCTTTGAGCGGCATTTAGCCAAGCAAATTACGCGACTTTCGCCATATCCAAGATAGCAAGAATGTCCGCCGGGTAGATCGATTCTTTAGTCGCTGCAATGTCAGACCGCGACCACCATTTGTACTTTTTCATGACCTCTAATTCCAAAGGAGTCCAGCCTGCTTTGGAAGGCTCCGTTACGCCGGTACGCACCAAAAAATAGGCTTCTTCTGCCAGCACCTCTTCGCCGTCAGGCATCTGCATAACGAACGCTCGCCGCGCAATTTCAGCCCCCATGTGGTGGCTAAGAGGATTTACCTCTTCGCGCAATTCGCGCCTCGCCGCAGTTTCATAGTTTTCGCCAGGCCCAACCGCTCCTCCAGGCGTAGCCCAAAACGATTTGCCCGCCAGTGGGCCTGAAGCATGTTCAAAATAGAAAAGCAATATCCGGCCGTCTGGTGATAAAACCAATAAACGGGAAGATGGGCGGTGGCGCATCTGAGCTGCGTTTTTATCTGATTGCCAATGCGTGTGTTGTGCTTCAAGCGGCCGATCAGGTGTTCAATGCGCTGGGTTATGACCGGTGCTCTGGAGCCAATTCTCCACGTTTAAGCCAGGATATTTAGCAAAGTCTCGGAGGTTGTTGGTGACCACTGTGGCGCCCAGCGACACCGCATGCGCAGCGATGAGTTTGTCAAGGTGGTCTTTTTTGGTGTCCCGCGTTGCCAAGCGAATCGGGCCGTAGGCCAGGGCGGCGGCGCTGTCGAATGGCACCACCACAATGTCTTGTACCAAGCTCGCCAGATTCACGCGTTCCCGCGAGGGATCGGCCGAGCCGCGAACGCCGTATTCCAACTCGGCGTGGGTAATCGCCGACATCAGCACATCGCCCACCTGGCACGCAGCAAAGCGCTCAGCCACTTCGGGAGGCTGATTTTTCATGAGGTAGATACACATATTGGTATCGAGCATGTAGAGCGCCATCACAGCGCCTCTCTTTCGGCTTGTTCCTGGTCTTCGCGCCCTTCTTGCATAAAGTCGGGGGAGAAAGCCGCAAACTTGGACAACACGCCCAACAGAGAGCGGCGCGCCGGGCGGATGCGTATTTCATCGCCAAGCCGCTCGATTTCCAGGTCGATATCTGTGCGCGCATAGGCCAGCGCGGCGGGTATGCGGATGGCTTGCGAATTCCCGTTTTTGAAAGCTTTGGTTGCTTGCACGTGGAGCCCCTTGATGGATGTACGACGTGTGTATGTTAATCCTAAAACTCAAGGAATAGACATCAAAAGATGTACGTCCGTATGCACATTACAGTAAAGGTCCACCGCTATTGGCCGTAAATACCGCGCAACCTAGGGAAAACCCTTATAGTGGGTCACATGCACGCAATCACTTCCGGGTTTTACTGGTTCCTCGCCAAACTGCTGGCCCCGTGGCAATTTGCGATGACGGCCTTTAGCGCCAAGTCCACCTCAGAGAGCCAAGACAGCTTTGTACCGGTGCGCGAGCTGCATGTGCAGGACCGCCAAGATGTGCTGACCCACCTGCTGGCGCTGGACGGGGCGGACCGCTACCTGCGCTTTGGCTATGCCGCCCAGGACGCACAAATCGAGCACTATGTCGCCAATCTGGACTTCGGGCGTGACCGGGTGTTTGGTATTTACAACCGCAAACTGTGCCTGATCGCCATGGCGCATCTGGCCTATATCCACGAGCCAGAGGCGGCTAGCTCCGCCGAGTTTGGTGTGTCCGTGTTGCCGGCCTGGCGTGGCCGTGGTTTTGGCACCGAGCTGTTTGCGCGGGCGGTTTTGCATGCGCGCAACGAGCATATCTCCCTAATGTTCATCCATGCCCTGAGCGAAAACACGGCCATGCTGCATATCGCGCAGCGCGCAGGCGCCACCGTCGAGCGCCTGGGCTCGGAGTCCGAGGCCTACTTAAGTCTGCCTTCGCCCACCTTGCAATCGCATTGGCACGAGGCGGTGGACGCGCAGATCGCCGACACGGATTACCAACTCAAATCACAAGCCCGGCATGTCTGGGCTTTGCTAGCTGGAATTCAGGAAACGCGGCAGGCGATTCGGGATGCCAGCGGCAGCTCTGGCTCTTAGGGTTTGCCAGGGTAGATTGCCGTAGGGCGCTGCCTTGGCAATGGGCTATCCTTGAGGCTTCGCAAAAACGGCAGCTTTGCCCCACGCCAGTGTCCGACCCCCACCCCGCGCATTCCCACGACAAAGAAGACAAGCGAACGTTTCTGCAACGCCTGGCAGAGTTTCTGCACCCCGGCCCGGACTCGGCTGAGGAATTGATGGAGACCTTGGCCGAGGCCGAGGACAACAAAATCATAGGCGCCCAGTCCCGCGCCATGCTCGAAGGCGTGATCCGCATGGCCGACATGACGGCGGGTGATGTGATGGTGGCGGCCACGCGCATGGACTTGCTGGATATTCAGTCGCCCATGGATGAATTGCTGCACAGCGTGATCGACACCGCGCATTCACGCTTTCCGGTGTTTGAGGGCGAGCGGGAAAACATCATCGGCATCCTGATGGCCAAGGATTTGCTCAAACTCCAGCGCGCCCCCGAGCTCAACATCCGCGCACTTTTGCGCCCTGCCGTGTTTGTGCCCGAGACCAAGGGCCTGAACGATTTGCTGCGCGACTTCAAAGGCAACCGCAACCACCTGGCCATCGTGATCGACGAGTTTGGGCGTGTGGCAGGGCTCATCACCATCGAGGACGTGCTGGAGCAAATCGTTGGCGAGATTGAGGATGAGTTTGATATCGACGACGACGAGGGCGATGTGTTCGCGCTGCCCGACCGCAGCTTCCGCGTAAACGGCGACGCCACGCTGGAGCGCGTGAGCAGCGCCTTTGGCGTGGACCTGCTGGCGCGCGAAGACGCCGACGACTTTGACACCATAGGCGGCCTGGTAGCCCACGAAATGGGCCATGTGCCCCAGCGCGGCGAACGCCACACCATGTTGGGCTTGCAGTTTGTGGTGCTGCACACGCGCGGCGGTGCGGTGCGTTGGTTCAAAGTGTCACCCCTGGTCGCCCCGCCCGCCCCGTGATGCGCCCGTCTGCGCAGCTGCTTATGCCTTTGCTGGCGGGCGTGCTGCACGCAGCCGGTGCGGCTTGGCCTTTTCGTTTTTTGCTGGACTACGGCCAGCCGCAATGGGCGCTGCACTTGCTGTCCATGGCCCTATTGGCCGGCGCTTTGTTGGGTGCCAGTTCGGCCCGCCAAGCCGCATGGCGCGCCTGGGTTTTCACCACGGCTTATTTAGGCTGCACCTTTGGCTGGCTCTATACCGCGATGCATACCTATGGCGGCATGCCCGCACCCCTAGCGGCGCTGGCCGAGTGGCTGCTGGCCGGCTTGCTAGCGGTGTACTTTGCGCTAGCCGGTGGCCTGTGGTGGCGCTTTGCGCAGCGCGGTGCTTTTTCAGGCGCGCTGCTGTTTGGCTTGTTGTGGATGATGGCCGAGCTGGCGCGCGGCACCTGGCTTACCGGCTTTGGCTGGGGCGCGGGCGGTTATGCGCATGTCGATGGCCCCTTGTCTTTCTTCGCACCCTTGCTGGGCGCGTATGGCATTGGCGCGGTGGCTGCGTTTATCGGCATGGCTGTGGCCCAGGCCTGCATGCGCGCCATGGGCCGACGCGCGCCAGGTGGCGTGCGCCCTTCTGGCACGGCAGCTTTGCTGACGGCTTTGACGCTACTGATCGCGCCCTTGTTGCTTCCAGCGGCTTGGAACCAGTGGACGCGTGATGCAGGTACTTTTAGCGTCACACTCTTGCAAGGCGGTATCGCGCAGGACGAAAAATTTGAACAATCCAGCGGCGTGCCGCAGGCGCTGCGATGGTATGAAGCGCAATTGCTCGCTGCCAGCAGCGATTTAGTTGTTGCCCCTGAAACCGCTGTCCCCTTGCTGCCTCAGGAATTGCCCGAAGGCTATTGGGATCGCTTGAGCAGCGGATTGCGCGCCAAAAGCCATGCGGCCATATTCGGAATTCCGCTAGGTGACAGCCAACAGGGCTATACCAACTCGGTTATCGGCTTCATGCCCGGCCAAGCGCAAATTCAGCGTTACGACAAACACCATCTGGTGCCTTTTGGAGAATTTATCCCGCCCCTATTTCGATGGTTCACCAACCTGATGCACATCCCTTTGGGAGACTTCAACCGCGGGCCTTTGGGTCAGGCCTCGTTTGCCATGCCAGGTCAACGATTGGCAGTGCATATTTGTTACGAAGATTTGTTTGGCGAAGAACTGGCGACGCGCTTTACCGACCCAAGCACCGCGCCCACGGCGCTGGTCAATGTCAGCAATCTGGCTTGGTTTGGCGATGGTTTGGCAATCGACCAGCACTTAAGCATCGCGCGCATGCGGGCTTTGGAATTTGGCTTGCCGGTGCTGCGCGCTACCAATACGGGCGCCACCGCCATCGTTGCGCACACCGGCGCAGTGCAAGCGCAATTGCCTTATGGCCCTGCCGGTGTCTTAAAAGGAAAGGTGCAAGGCCGCATGGGCCTGACGCCGTTTGCCTGGTGGGCCGCGCGCTGGGGTTTGTGGCCGCTGTGGCTAGCGGGTTTGGCAGCCTTGTCCTGGGCGGCATGGTCGCGCAGGCGCCAAGACTGAATCGTCAAGACCTGCGTCGCCAGGTGCGCATCGTGCCAACCTCCAAAGCGCATGTGCGCGTTTCGGATCACGGTACAGGCTGCGTGAGCCGTCGACGCAAAAGGAATATGTCGGCTTTTGCAACTGCAATTGCGTAAGCCTTGGGTAGTCCAGGCAATGGCCCGTAAAATTGAGCGCTTACGCTACAAGACCTTGTAAGCACCCTGAACGACGGCGCCAGTGCTGCGCCCAGCCACTCCATGTTGACATTCCAGCAAATTATTTTGACCTTGCAGTCCTATTGGGACCAGCAAGGTTGCGCGCTCCTACAACCCTACGACATGGAAGTGGGCGCCGGTACCTCGCACACCGCCACCTTTTTACGCGCCATCGGCCCCGAGCCTTGGAAGGCCGCTTATGTGCAACCCAGCCGCCGCCCCAAAGACGGGCGCTACGGCGAAAACCCCAACCGCTTGCAACACTACTACCAATACCAGGTGGTCATGAAACCGGCCCCGGCCAATATTCTGGACTTGTACCTCGGTTCACTACAGGCGCTGGGCTTTGACCTGAAGCAAAACGACATCCGCTTTGTCGAAGACGATTGGGAAAACCCCACCCTGGGCGCATGGGGCTTGGGCTGGGAAGTGTGGCTCAATGGCATGGAGGTGACGCAGTTCACCTATTTCCAGCAAGTGGGTGGCATCGACTGCAAGCCGGTCACCGGCGAAATTACCTACGGTCTGGAGCGCCTGGCCATGTACTTGCAAGGCGTGGACAACGTCTATAACTTGCAATGGACCGCCGATATGACCTACGGCGACGTGTACAAGCAAAACGAAGTAGAACAGTCCACCTACAACTTCGAACACAGCGACACCGACTTTTTATTCACCGCCTTTTCCGCGCATGAAAAACAAGCCAAGCATTTGATCGACGTGCCCCTGGCCCTACCGGCTTACGAACAAGTGCTCAAAGCGGCGCATACTTTTAATTTGCTGGACGCACGCGGCGCCATCAGCGTGACCGAGCGCGCTGCTTACATGGGCCGCATCCGCAATCTGGCACGCGGCGTGGCGCAGTGCTATTTTGAGAGCCGCGAACGATTGGGCTTTCCGATGGCCCCGCCCGCATGGATTGCGCAAATGGCGAAGAAGGCGGCATGAGCATGAATACGCACAACTTGCTGGTCGAACTCTTTGTCGAAGAACTGCCGCCCAAGGCCTTGAAAAAGCTGGGGCTGGCTTTTGCCACCGTGCTGGCCGACAGCCTGAAAGCGCAAGGACTGGCCGCTGCTGATGCAGCGGTCATGGATTACGCATCACCCCGCCGCTTGGCAGTGCATGTGGCTGGGGTTAGCGCGCAAGCGCCTGACAAAGCGGTGTCGCAAAAACTGATGCCCGTAACCGTGGGCTTAGATGCCAGCGGCCAAGCCACACCGGCCCTGCTGAAAAAACTGCAAGCCCTGGGCGCGGGGCCTGAGGCTATCGCCGGTTTGCAAAAACGCATGGACGGCAAAGCTGAGGCCTTGTACTTTGACAGCATGGTGCGCGGCGCCAGCTTGGCTGAAGGTTTACAAAAAGCCTTGCTCGATGCGATTGCCAAACTGCCTATCCCCAAAGTAATGAGCTACCAGCTGGAGCGCGATTGCGAATTGCCCGGCTGGAGCACCGTCAGCTTTGTGCGCCCGGCGCATGGTTTGCTGGCTCTGCACGGCAGCGCGGTGGTGCCGGTGCAGGCACTGGGCTTACAGGCGGGTAACAGCACCCAAGGCCATCGTTTTGAAGCAGTGGTTTCGCCCGTGGTGATAGCCCATGCCGATGACTACGCCGCCACCCTGGCGCGCGATGGCGCGGTGATTGCCAGCTTTGACGAACGCAGCCGCGCCATGGTGCAAGCACTGCGCAGCGCGGCCAAACGCCTGGCCCGCCGTTTGGAAGTAGAGCCTGCCTTGCTGACCGACGCAGAGGCCGAAGAAGTTTTGCTGGAGAACGCGCTAGTGCAAGAGGTGACCGCGCTGGTGGAGCGCCCCACCGTGATGGTCTGCAACTTTGACGAAGTGTTTTTGCAAGTGCCCCAAGAGTGTTTGATTCTGACCATGAAGGCGAATCAAAAATACTTCCCGCTACTCGATGCCGATGGCAAGCTGAGCAACCAGTTTTTAATCGTTAGCAATATCAACCCGCAAGACCCCAGCTTCGTGATCGGCGGCAATGAACGCGTGGTGCGCCCGCGACTGGCAGATGCCAAATTCTTTTTCGACCAGGATCGCAAGCGCAGCTTAGAGTCGCGCGTTGAAGGTTTGTCCAAAGTGGTTTATCACAATCAATTGGGTACGCAGGGCGAGCGTATGGAGCGGGTGTGTGCAATTGCGTGCGGCATTGCTGGTGCCTTGGTCAAAAATGGGTTTCAACCCTACGCACAGGAGCCGGGGCCGTTTATCGAGCTTGTTGTGCGCGCTGCGCGGCTTGCAAAGACCGACTTGGTCACAGACATGGTTGGAGAATTTCCTGAGCTTCAAGGAGTCATGGGACGGTATTACGCCCTACACGATGGCGAAGATGTATTGGTAGCGGAGGCAATTGAACATCATTACAACCCACGTTTCGCAGGTGACAGTCTGCCACGCAGTGACGTGGGACTTGTTGTGGCATTGGCCGACAAACTGGAAACGCTGGTGGGTATGTTTGGGATTGGCAATTTGCCAACGGGCGATAAAGATCCCTTTGCATTACGGCGGCACGCTCTAGGCGTCATTCGAATGCTGCTGGATCGCAATCTGCCGTTGAATACAGATGAAATGTTGTCCGATGCAGCACCGGTCTTTGGACAGTTGATTAAAGACGCCAGCCCTGCAATACGCGAATTTATATTTGACCGTCTTGCGGGTTCATTGCGTGAACAGGGTTACTCTTCCCAAGAAGTTGAAGCGGTATTGGCGCTGCGTATTCAGCGTTTGGGAGAAGTGCCGCGCCGGCTTGAAGCCGTACGCGCCTTCTCCGCCCTACCCGAAAGCGCCGCGCTGGCGGCTGCGAACAAGCGCATTAGCAACATTCTCAAAAAATCCGACGCCGCGCAAGGCCAGGTCAATGCCGCCTTGTTGCACGAAGCCGCCGAGCAGGCCTTGTTCGCCGCCATGCAAAGCATCGTCCCGCAGGCGGACGCTTTGTACGTCGCCAAGGACTACACCGCCAGCCTCCAAGCCCTGGCTGCCTTGCGTGCGCCAGTAGACGCGTTTTTTGATGGCGTGATGGTCAATGCCGACGACCCGGCGCTCAAGGCCAACCGCCTGGCGCTTTTGCAGCAACTGCACAGCGCCATGAACCGCGTGGCCGATTTGTCCAAGCTGGCCGCTTAAATTCTTTTTAGCATCATGAAACTTTGCATCCTCGACCGCGACGGCACGATTAACGAGGACAGCGACGACTACATCAAGTCCGCTGACGAATGGATACCGCTGCCCGGCGCGTTGGAGGCCATTGCGCGCATTAACCACGCCGGTTGGCATGTGGTGGTGGCCAGCAACCAGTCGGGCCTGGGGCGCGGGCTGTTTGATGTGGCGGCGCTCAATGCCATGCACGCCAAAATGCACAGCATGTTGGCCGCCGTGGGTGGGCGCATCGACGCGGTGTTTTACTGTCCGCACAGTCCGGCTGAAAATTGCCGCTGCCGCAAACCCGCCTCGGGCTTGTTTGAGCAAATTTCCGAGCGCTACGGCATGGGCCTGGCCACCATGCCCGCGGTAGGCGACACGGCGCGTGACATGGTTGCCGCCATAGGCACAGGCTGCACGCCGCATGTGGTGCAAACCGGCAAAGGTGCGCTCTGGCGCGGCCAGCCACTGCCAGCCGACTTTCCGCCGCAAACCATGGTGCATACGGACCTTTCTGCCTTTGCGGACTACCTGGTGGCGCGCAGCTAGCGCCCCTTTCATTTGCGTACCCGATCTATGTCTTTCATCCGCTCGGTCTTGCACATGCTGTGGATGATGCTCACGGTAGTGCCTTTTGCGTTTGCGATTTTAGGCGCATCGATATTCATCCGGGGCAATCTGCTGTGGGCCATGGCGCGCGCTTGGTTGCGCACTGCCATTGCCGGTGCGCGTGTGATTTTGGGCATCCGGGTGCGCGTCAGCGGCTGGGAACATTTGCCCACCGGCGAAAACAGCGCCGCTGTGCTGCTGGTAAAGCACCAGTCCACCTTAGAGACTTTTTTGCTGCCTTCGCTGATGCCGCATCCGCTGGCTTTTGTGTTCAAAAAAGAGTTGCTCTATGTACCGTTTTTCGGCTGGGCCATGAGCCGCTTGGACATGATCCATATCGACCGCAGCCAGCGCTCGCAGGCCTTTAACAAGGTGGTGTCGCAAGGCCAAGAATTGCTGGCCCGTGGGGTCTGGATCATCATGTTTCCAGAGGGCACGCGCATACCGCGCGGCGAGAAGGGCGTGTACAAAGCTGGCGGTACGCGGCTGGCTATTGAGACCGGCGCGCCGGTGTTTCCCATCGCCGTCAACTCGGCCCGCGTTTGGCCGCGCAAAGCATTCATCAAATACCCCGGCTTAGTGGATGTATCCATAGGCCCGGCGATAGACAGCGAAGGCCGCAGCCCGGAGGAAATGATGCGCGAGGTGGAGGCCTGGATCGAGGCCGAAATGCGCCGGCTAGACCCGGACGCTTACCCGCCCCAAGCCTAGCGCCCCAGAACACTCGGGCCATGCATCCGCTGCTGCGTTACACCCTGGATTTGTTTGAATCGCTGGGCACTGCGCCACCGGCTCAAACTGCGGCGCCAAAGCCGCCCGCCCGCGCACCACGCCGCGCTGCAACACCCGATACGCCTAAGGTACCAAGGCCTAAAGCAGTAGCCCCCAAAGCAATTGGCTCCAGCGCAATCAGCCAAAGCACCCCGGCGCCCCCTTTGACAACAGATACTGGCTTTATCCATCCCCAAGCTACGCGCAGTCTGCGTTTGCAAGGCGTGCAGGTGGGGTTTTCGCTGGTGCGGGCGCGCCGCAGCAGCATTGGCATGAGTATCGGGCCCGATGGTCTCAGTGTGCGTGCGCCGCGCTGGACCTCGCTTAATGAAATTGACCAGGTTTTACAAGCGCGCGCCGAGTGGATCGTGCGCAAATTGCACGAAAGCCGGGAGCGACATACGCAATTACTGCAAACCCGTATCGACTGGTGCGATGGCGCGGTTTTCCCCTACCTGGGCGGCTTGCTACGTTTGCGCCTTGACCCCTCGCATGGTTTTAGCGCGGTGGGTGCGGCCTTGGCAGAGGCACATAGTGAGCAAGACCGGCCGCTGCTGCGCGAGTTGCGTATTGCGTTGCCTGTGGACGCCAGCGCAGCGCAAATCCGCGATGCCACGCAGGCCTGGCTGATGCGCCAGGCCAAGGCCTTGTTTGAAGAGCGGCTCAACCACTTTGCGCCGCAATTGCAAGTGCGCTGGACGCGCTTGTCGCTGAGCAATGCCGACAAGCGCTGGGGCAGCGCCAAGAGCGACGGCTCTATCCGCCTGAACTGGCGCTTGATGCATTTTGAATTACCGGTGATCGACTATGTGGTGGCGCATGAGCTGAGCCATTTGCGTGTCATGAACCACAGCCCGCGCTTTTGGCAAACCGTGGGCAGCGTAATGCCCGACTACCCGCAGCGGCGCAAAAAGCTCAAAGACCCGACCGCACCGCTTTGGTAAGCAGGCGCCTTAGGCCGGCAAGCTAAAGCGGTAGACGCCATCGGCGCCCAGGCTGCGGCGCAGTTTTTTCTGGAACCACAACATATGCAAATGGGCTACCGCCTCGCCCATGGCAAAGGTCATTTGGTGCAAATCTAGCGCGCGGGTGAATAGCACTGGTACCACATCGCGCGCGCTTTGCGGACCGGCGGCGCAGGCTTGCATCACTTCGGCCAAGCGATCGCGGTGGTGGGAGTGCAGTTGCTCGATGCGCACATGCAAGCCGGTGAAAGGCTTGCCATGCGCCGGTAGCGTCAAGGTATCTACCGGCAGGGGTTTGAACTTGTCTATCGAGTCCAAAAACAGCTTGAGCGCATCGGCCTCGGGCTCTTGCTCGTAGACGCTCACGTTAGTGGAAATACGCGGCAGCATCATGTCGCCGCCGATCAGCACTTGCAAGTCATCGCAGTACAGCGCAATATGTTCGGGCGCGTGGCCGTAGCCGCTGATGCAGCGCCAGCTGCGCCCGCCGATGTCCAGCAGCGTGCCGTCCATCAGGCGGTGGTAGCTGTCAGGGATGGAGGGCACCAGGTTGGGAAAGTAGTTGGTGCGCGCACGCACTTGTTCTACCGAGCCCTCGTCGTTCATGCCGTGGGCCGCGAAATAAGCGGCCGAGCGTTCGCCGCCAAAGCCGTTGGCGCCCATGCAAGCAAAGCGCGCCACTTGGTAGTCGGCAGCGCTGATCCACAAGTCCACCTTCCAGCGCTCGCACAGCCAATGGGCCAGGCCGATGTGGTCTGGGTGCATATGGGTGCAGATCACGCGCAGGATCGGCAAGCCTTGTAACTCATTGCTAAATATTTGTTCCCATTGGGCCTTGGCTTCGTCGCGGTGGATGCAGCAGTCCACCACGCTCCAGCCCTCTACCGGGCCGTTTTCACCTTCCATGCAATCGCGCAAAAGCCAGAGGTTGATATGGTCTAGCGCAAAGGGCAGCACCATGCGTAGCCACAAAATACCGGGCGCCACTTCGATGCTGCCCCCCGGCGCCGGTAGGGCGTTGCCCAGGGGATAGTGCAAGTGGGATTCGAGGGCGTTCATGGTGGACAGCTTATGGTTCATAATTGACGTTTACGTAAACGTCAACCTTGATTCTAGACAGTAAGGCCCTTGGCCTGTGTCGCATGGGTTTGTATCTTGCACCTCGCCCCTTTGTTGCCACCGACTATGAGCAGTACCTTCAGTATCAGCGACTTGTCGCGCGAGTTTGACCTCACCACCCGGGCCATTCGTTTTTACGAAGACCTGGGTTTGTTGCAACCCGAGCGTACCGGCCCGGGTGGGCGTAACCGGGTGTATAGCGTGCGAGACCGTACACGCCTGAAGCTCACCTTGCGCGCCAAACGCCTGGGCCTGAGCCTGACCGAGGCCAAAGACATCATCGATACCTATGAAAGCCCGCGTGATACCGGCATCCAATTGACCAAGTTTTTGGAGGTGCTGGACGTACACCGCAGCCGTATCGAAGACCAGATGGCCGATTTGCAGGCCAATCTGGACGAGATCAAAGTGCATCAGCGCGAAGCCCGCACCTTGTTGGGTAAAGTGGCCGCTAGCGCGCCCAAAAGCAAAAAACCCAAAGCCCAGGTCGCGCATGTCCGCTGATACCGCTCCCCAGGCCGCGCCCTATCCTGCGCTGTGGGAGCGCATTGCCAACAGCCTGGCGCGCCAGGGCATGTCGCGGGCCATGGGCGTGCGCCTGCTGCGCGCAGAGCCCGGATGTGTGGAGCTGGCCCTGCCTTACTCCGATAAGGTAACGCAGCAGCAAGGCGGCTTTCATGGCGGCGCTACCGGCATGCTGGCAGATATCGCAGGCGGCTATGCCGCGCTCACGCTTGCGCCAGATGGGCTTGAGGTCACCACGGTGGAATACAAAATTAATTTTTTGGCCGCTTTTAGCGATGGCGAGTTGCGCGCTACCGGTAAAGTAGTGCGCGCCGGTAAGCGGGTGACGGTGGCATCGGTAGAGGTGCTGCATGTCGATGCGCAAGGGCAGATCAGCCCCTGTGCACTAATGCAGCAAACCCTGACCACGGTGTCTGCCAGCGCGTGAACCATTTTTCTTAGGGGATAAAAAAATGACATTACCAGGGCTGGACTTTCAACTAGGCCAAGACGTGGATGCGCTGCGCGAAGCGGTGCATGCTTTTGCGCAAGCCGAAATCGCGCCGCGCGCCGCCGCTATCGACCGCGACGACCAGTTCCCCATGGACTTGTGGCGCAAGATGGGCGATCTGGGCGTGCTGGGTATCACGGTAGAAGAAGAATATGGTGGTGCTGCCATGGGCTATCTGGCCCACATGGTGGCCATGGAAGAAATCTCGCGCGCCAGCGCCTCGGTGGGTTTGTCGTACGGCGCGCACAGCAACTTGTGTGTCAACCAAATTCGTCGCAACGGCACGCCAGAGCAGCGCCAGCGCTACCTGCCCAAGCTGATCAGCGGCGAACACGTGGGCGCCCTGGCCATGAGTGAGCCCGGCGCGGGCAGCGATGTGCTGTCCATGAAACTGCGCGCGCAAGACAAGGGCGGTTACTTCGTGCTCAACGGCAGCAAGATGTGGATTACCAATGGCCCGGATGCCGACACTTTGGTGGTTTATGCCAAAACCGACCCGGAGCTAGGCGCGCGCGGCGTGACGGCGTTTTTGATTGAAAAAGGCATGCCGGGTTTCTCGGTGGCGCAAAAGCTGGACAAGCTGGGCATGCGCGGCAGCCACACTGGCGAGCTGGTGTTTAACAACGTGGAAGTGCCGCTGGCCAACGTGCTGGGCGGCATCAACAACGGCGCCAAGGTGCTGATGAGCGGCCTGGACTATGAGCGCGCGGTATTGAGCGGCGGGCCTTTGGGCATCATGCAAGCGGTGATGGACAACGTCATGCCCTATATCCACGAGCGCAAGCAGTTTGGGCAAAGCATTGGCGAGTTCCAGCTAATTCAGGGCAAGGTGGCCGATATGTACACCGTGTTGCAAGCAGGTCGCTCGTTTGCGTATATGGTGGCAAAAAACTTGGATTCACTGGGCACCGAGCATGTGCGCCGCGTGCGCAAAGACTGCGCCAGCGTGATTTTGTGGACCGCCGAAAAAGCCACTTGGATGGCCGGCGAAGGCGTGCAAATATTTGGCGGCAACGGTTATATCAATGACTACCCGCTGGGCCGTTTGTGGCGCGATGCCAAGCTGTATGAAATCGGCGCTGGCACCAGCGAGATTCGCCGTATGCTCATTGGTCGTGAATTGTTTTCCGAGACTGCTTAAGCCTGCTTGCGCACCGCAAAATTTGTATGACCCAGCTACATGATTTATTTGCCCGTAACCGCACTTGGGCGGCTGAAATGGAGCGCAAGCAGCCGGGCTTTTTTACTGGCCTGACGGCCCAGCAAAAGCCGCGCTATATGTGGATCGGCTGCTCTGACAGCCGCGTGCCTGCCAACCAGATCATTGGCCTGGCGCCGGGCGAGATTTTTGTGCACCGCAACGTGGCCAATGTGGTGGTGCATTCGGATTTGAATGCCTTGTCCACTATCCAATTTGCCGTAGAGCGCCTCAAGGTACGCGATATTTTGCTGGTCGGCCACTACGGCTGCTCGGGCGTGCAGGCGGCGCTAGAAGGCGCGCGCATTGGCCTGGCAGACAACTGGCTTCGCCACATCCAGGACGTGCGCGACCGGCACCAAGCATTGATCGACGCTGCGCCCGAGTCGGCGCGCGCCAATATCTTGTGCGAACTCAACGCGGTGGAACAAGTGCTCAACGTGGCCCAAAGTACGGTGTTGCAAGACGCCTGGGCGCGCGACCAGGAAGTGACGCTACACGCCTGCGTCTATGGCTTGCACGACGGTTTGCTCAAAGATTTGCAAATGCATCTGGGTGGCAAAGACGATATTGCCGCGATCTACCGCGCCGCGATTGCCGCCATCGCTGCCGCGCCGCGTTAATCAGGCCCTGCCATGTTTCCCACCCGCCTGGACTCGCCGCTGGCCTTTGACATCGCCAAAGCGATGATGGACGGCTTTAACCGCCACTACCGCTTGTTTCGCACCGAGTCCGCGCGCGCCAAACACCGCTTTGAAACTGCCGACTGGCACGGCCAGCAGCGCGCGCAGCGCGAGCGCATCGAGTTTTATGACTTGCGCGTGCTGGAATGCTCCAACCGGCTAGAGCGCGAGTTCAAGGCCGGTGAGCAGCCCATGGAAGTCTGGCAGCAAGTGAAGCTGCTTTACATCGGCCTGCTGGTGGACCACCACCAACCCGAGTTGGCCGAAACGTTTTTTAACTCGGTCACCACGAAAATTTTGCACCGCAGTTATTTTCAGAATGACTTTATTTTTGTGCGCCCTGCGGTTAGCACCGAATACATAGAAAACAGTGAGGCGGATGCGCGGCCCACCTATCGCGCCTATTACCCCACCCGCGAAACTATGCAAGCCACGGCGCTGCGCATGGTGCAGGACTTTGACCTGCGCCTGGGCTTTGAAGATTTGGAGCGCGACACGGCACTGGTAGCGCAAGTGATGCGCGAGCAACTAGGCGACTTTGCTTTGCGCGCTAACTTCCAAGTGCAGGTGCTGACGGGCTTGTTCTTTCGTAACAAGGGTTGCTATATCGTCGGCAAGCTGATCAATGGTTTTCAGGAGCTGGGTTTTGCGCTGCCGGTGTTGCATGGCAAAACCGGGCTGCTGCGTATCGACGCGGCTTTGTTTGGCGAAGACGATTTGTTGATGCTGTTTAGCTTTGCGCGCGCTTACTTTATGGTGGACATGGAAGTGCCCTCGGCCTATGTGCAATTTTTGCGCAGCTTAATGCCGCGTAAGCCGCGCAATGAAATCTACAACGCCTTGGGCCTGGCCAAACAAGGCAAGACGCTTTTTTACCGCGACTTTTTGCACCACCTGCGCCACTCCACCGATAAATTCCGCATCGCGCCCGGCATCAAAGGCATGGTGATGCTGGTGTTTGACCAGCCTAGCTTCCCCTATGTGTTCAAAGTGATCAAAGACTTTTATCCGCCGCCCAAAGACACCTCGCGCGAGCAAATCAAAGGCAAATATTTGCTGGTCAAGCAACACGATCGGGTCGGGCGTATGGCCGACACGCTGGAATACAGCGGTGTGGGCTTTCCCTTGGATCGTTTTGAGCTGGAGTTGCTGGCCGAGATCGAAAAATTTGCGCCCAGCCAATTGCAAATAAATACCCGCAGCGATGGCACCCAGGAAGTCATCATCAAGCATGTTTACATCGAGCGGCGCATGATTCCGCTCAACATCTATTTGCAGGAAGCCTTTGATGCCGGTGGTGCCGATGCATCCAATACCTCGCCCAACGCTGAGCGCGCACGCGGGCAGATTGCGCGCGGCGTGGTGGAGTACGGCAACGCCATCAAAGACCTGGTAGCTGCTAATATTTTCCCCGGTGATATGTTGTGGAAAAACTTCGGTATCACGCGCCATGGCAAGGTGGTGTTTTATGACTACGACGAAATCGAGTACATCACCGATTGCAATTTCCGCCGTGTGCCCGCGCCGCGCAATGAAGAGGAAGAAATGTCCGGCGAGACTTGGTACAGCGTAGGCCCCAAAGACGTCTTCCCGGAAACTTTTACCCCGTTTTTGCTGGGTAACCCGGCCGTGCGCAAAGTGTTTATGGAGCACCATGCTGACTTGCTGGACGCGGACTTTTGGCAAGGCCACAAAGATCGCATCGCCCAAGGCTATGTGCACGACGTATTTCCCTATGACCGGGAAAAACGTTTTGAAACCGATTGATGAACCCTGCTAATTTGAGGAGCCCCACCATGCAAGACCCCATCGTGATTGTTAGCGCCGCCCGTACTCCCATGGGGAGTTTTCAGGGCGATTTTTCTAGTCTCGCCGCGCATGATCTGGGTGGCGCCGCGATCCGCGCTGCCGTGGAGCGCGCAGGGATTGCGCCCGATGCGGTGGGTGAGGTTTTGTTCGGCAACTGCCTGATGGCCGGCCAAGGTCAGGCCCCTGCGCGCCAGGCGGCCTTTAAAGGCGGCTTGCCGCAAAGTGCGGGCGCAGTAACGCTGTCCAAAATGTGCGGCTCGGGCATGCGCGCTGCTATGTTTGCGCACGATATGCTGGCCGCGCACAGCCAGGACGTGCTGGTGGCTGGCGGCATGGAGAGCATGACCAATGCGCCTTATCTCTTGCTCAAAGGCCGAGGCGGTTACCGCATGGGCCACGACAAGGTCTATGACCACATGATGCTTGACGGCCTGGAAGACGCCTACGAAGCAGGCCGCAGCATGGGCACCTTCGGCGAAGACTGCGCCGCCAAATACAGCTTCACCCGCGCCGAGCAAGACGCATTTGCCACCGCCAGTGTGCAGCGCGCGCAAGCAGCCATTGCCAGCGGCGCTTTTGCTACCGAAATCACACCCGTCACCGTCAAAGACCGCAGCGGCGAGCGCGTGGTGAGCATGGACGAAGGCCCGGGCAAGATTAAGCTCGACAAAATCCCCGGCCTCAAGCCCGCGTTCAAAAAAGACGGCACGATTACCGCCGCGTCCAGCTCGTCGATCAACGACGGCGCAGCCGCCATGGTCTTGATGCGCGCCAGCACCGCAGCGCAATTGGGCTGTAAACCCCTGGCCCGCATCGTCAGCCACGCCACCCACGCGCAAGCGCCAGAATGGTTTGCCACTGCACCTGTAGGTGCAACGCAGAAAGCCTTGGCCAAAGCCGGCTGGGCCGTGGGCGATGTGGACTTGTGGGAAGTCAACGAAGCCTTTGCCGTCGTGCCCATGGCGCTGGTGAAAGAGCTGGGCATCGCGCACGAAAAAGTCAACGTCAACGGCGGCGCCTGCGCCTTGGGCCACCCGATTGGCGCGTCTGGTGCGCGCATCATGGTCACGCTATTGCATGCGCTGAAAGCGCGGGGCTTGAAGCGCGGGCTGGCGACGCTGTGTATTGGTGGCGGCGAGGCGACTGCGGTTGCCGTGGAAATGCTTTAAAGCTCGCCATGCTGCTCACCCCCGACCAAGAAGCCATCCGCGACGCGGTGCGCGAATTTGCGCAGAAAGAACTGTGGCCGCATGCCGCCCGCTGGGACAAGGAACACCTGTTCCCCAAAGAGGCACACAAGGGCCTGGCGGCGCTGGGCGCGTATGGCATTTGCGTGCCCGAGGAATACGGCGGCGTGCAGCTCGATTACCTGACGCTGGCTTTGGTATTGGAAGAGATCGCCGCTGGCGATGGCGGCACGAGTACGGTCATTAGCGTGACCAATTGCCCGGTCAATGCCATCTTGATGCGCTATGGCAATGCGGCGCAGAAAAAACAGTGGCTGACGTCCTTGGCACAAGGCGAGATGCTGGGCGCGTTTTGCCTGACCGAGCCGCATGTGGGTTCGGACGCCTCTAGCCTGCGCACTACGGCGGTACGTGAAGGCGATGAATACGTGCTCAATGGCGTGAAGCAATTCATCACCAGCGGCAAAAATGCCGATGTGGCGATCGTGGTTGCCGTCACCGACAAAGGCGCGGGTAAAAAAGGCATGAGCGCGTTTTTGGTGCCCACAAAGGCGCCGGGCTATGTGGTCGCACGGCTGGAGGACAAGCTGGGCCAGCACAGCAGCGACACCGCGCAAATCAATTTTGATAACTGCCGCATTTCGGCAGACAACCTGATCGGTAAAGAGGGCGAGGGCTATGGCATCGCTTTGGGTGGTCTTGAGGGCGGGCGCATCGGCATCGCCGCGCAAAGCGTGGGCATGGCGCGCAGCGCGTTTGAAGTCGCACTCGCTTATTCCAAAGACCGACAGAGTTTTGGTGCGCCCATCTTTAACCACCAGGCGGTGGGCTTTCGGCTGGCGGAGTGTGCAACGCAGTTAGAGGCAGCGCGCCAATTGATCTGGCATGCAGCGGCCTTGCGCGATGCCGGCCGGCCTTGCCTGAAAGAAGCGGCCATGGCCAAACTGTTTGCCAGCGAGATGGCTGAAAAAGTATGTACCGTAGCCATCCAAACCCTGGGCGGCTATGGCTATGTGAGCGACTTCCCGGTGGAGCGCATTTATCGTGATGTGCGCGTCTGCCAGATATACGAAGGCACCAGCGACGTGCAAAAAATCATCATCCAACGCGCCCTGGCGTGAACCCACAACACAAGGAGACAGCATGCCGATTACCAAAGGATTCCGCCAACTCGTCGATGAGGCCAACGCCTGCATCACCACCTATTCAGTGACGCAAGTGCGCGAGCGCCTGGCCGACGGGCGTATGCAATTGGTGGACATCCGCGATATCCGCGAAGCCGAGCGCGAAGGCACCATCGAAGGCGCGGTGCTCGCGCCGCGCGGCATGCTGGAATTTTGGGTGGACCCGGCCTCGCCCTACTTCAAACCGGTGTTTGGCGACGAGGCCAAAGAATACGTGCTGTTTTGCGCCGCCAGCTGGCGCAGTGCATTGGCCACCAAAGCCTTGCAAGAAATGGGCATGACGAATGTGGCCCATGTCGACGGTGGCTTTGCTGCTTGGGTCAAAGACGGTGCGCCGGTGCAAAGCTGGGAAGCGCACAAAGCGCAAGCTAAAGCCGCCAAAGGCGGATGAGCCAGGGCCCGCTGGCTTTGCAAGGCGACCTGCCCTGCCCCTGTGCGAGGGCTGGCACAAGCGCAAAGCCGCTGCGGTTTTCCGCGTGTTGCGGGCAGTATCTCGAAGGTGAAACGCCCGCACCTGATGCCCAAACCCTGATGCGCTCGCGCTACAGCGCTTTTGTCTTGCAGCGCGAAGCCTATTTGCTGGGCACCTGGCACGCCAGCACCCGCCCGGCGCACGTCGGCTTTGACACTACGGGCAAGTGGCTGGGTTTGGAGGTATGCAAAGCGCTAGTCAGCAGCCCAACCGACGCCGAAGTGGAATTTATCGCCCGCTTCAAACCGCAAGGCGCCAGCGCCTGGCGACTGCACGAGCGCAGCCGCTTTGTGCTGCAAGACGGGCGCTGGTGGTATGTGGATGGGGTGCAGCTGGCTTGAGGCCTCGGGCCTTGTATCGATTTCGATGTAGCGCAAAGCAGTTCGCCGCGCTAGGCGTTAGGCTAGCGCAATCCCAAATGCAGACCTAAAGCCCCCACCATGCCCCAAACCACCCCCGCCCTCGCCCACCTCAAAGTCCTCGACCTCTCGCGGGTGCTCGCCGGCCCCTGGTGTACGCAGATGCTGGCCGACATGGGTGCCGATGTCATCAAAATCGAAAAGCCCGGCGAGGGTGACGACACGCGCCATTGGGGCCCGCCCTTTATGCAAGATGCGCAAGGTCAGGACACCGCGCACGCCAGCTATTTCACCGCCTGCAACCGCAATAAACGTTCGATCGCGATTGACATTGCCAAGCCCGAAGGTCAGGCTCTGATCAAACAACTGGCACTGCAATGCGACATCCTGGTGGAAAACTTCAAGGTCGGTGGTCTGGCGCATTACGGCCTGGACTACGCCAGCGTGAAGGCGCTCAATCCGCGCTTGGTGTATTGCTCCATCACCGGTTTCGGCCAAACAGGCCCCTACGCCGAGCGCGCCGGTTATGACCTGATGATCCAGGCCATGAGCGGCATGATGAGCATCACTGGCAAACCCGAGGGCACGCCCGGCGGTACACCGCAGCGCGTGGGCGTGGCGCTTACCGATGTGTTCACTGGCGTCTATGCATTTGGCGCCATCTTGGCGGCCATTGAGGTGCGCCATCGCACCGGGCAAGGCCAGCATATTGATATGAGTTTGCTCGATGTGGGCATGGCCATTTTGGCCAACCAAGCGGCGGGCTTTTTGAACACAGGCCAATCGCCCAAGCGCCAAGGCAACAGCCACCCTAGCCTTGTGCCATACCGCGATTTTGAAACCCACGACAGCGCCATGCTTTTGGCCATTGGTAACGACGGCCAGTTTGCGCGCTTTTGTACCGTCGCCGGTCACCCCGAATGGGCTGCCGACCCGCGCTTTCACACCAACATTGAACGCGTGCGACACCGTGAAACGCTGGAACCCATGATGCAGGCCGTCACCCGTACCCGCACTACCGCGCAATGGATTGCCGACCTGGAGCACCACGCCGTACCCTGTGGCCCCATCAACTCGGTGGCCGAGGCCTTTGCCGACGCCCAGGTGCAGGCCCGTGGCCTGGCTGTCACGCAGCCCACCAGCGATGCCGTCCAAGCCGCCACTGCCATAGCTTCCATTAGCTCGGTCGCCAGCCCCCTGCGCCTAGCCGACAACCCGCCGGTGTTGCACCGCGCGCCGCCAGCCCTGGGCGAACATACTGACGAGCTGCTGCGCGAGTGGGGCCTGGACGCCGCTGCTATCGCCCACTTGCGCTCGCAGGGGGTTGTTGGGTAAGATTCTTACTTTAAAAAGTAAGGATTGAGCATGAAAATTACGAGCAAAGGGCAGGTCACGATTCCGCAGGCGGTGCGTGAAAAAGCCGGCTTGCACCCCCACAGTGAAGTTGAGTTTGAAGTGCGCGACAACGGCGAAGTGCTGATCCGCGCGGTAGCGCGCCCCGCCAGCTCGGTACGCGCCGCTTTTGCACGGGTACGCGGCAGCGCCAACGCCACGCAGTTCAAGCACATGGGCACCGACGAATTCATGGCCTTTTTGCGCGGCTGAGCATGTCCGCGCCGTCACCGCACATCGCCGCCGAGCCAAACGCACGTTACTTGGTGCAGGCCTTGCCCCGCGCCACGCTGGTCGATAGCTGCGTGCTCATCGACGTGCTGGCCGACGACCCGCAGTGGGCCACCTGGTCTTTAGACCAACTCGAAGCCTGCGCTGCGATAGCGCCCCTGGTGATCAACCCCTTAATCCTGGCCGAAATTAGCCCCCGCTTTGAACGCGCCAGCGATCTGGAAGCCGCGCTCGCCGGCTTGCCCTTGGTGCGCGAAGCTTTGCCCTGGGACGCCGCGTTTCTGGCCGGGCAAGCCTTCAAGGTGTACCGCCAAGCGCAAGGCAGCAAGACTTCACCCATGCCCGATTTCTACATCGGCGCGCATGCGTTGGTCGGGCAAATGCAATTGCTCACAAGGGATGCGGCGCGCTACCGCAACTACTTCCCCACTTTGCCGCTGGTAGCGCCTTAAGCGCCCAGAAGCTCCCAACGTTCTAAAGCGTCCAGCAACTCGCCGTCAATCGCCGCGTTGCGTTGCGCCAGTTGCAGGGCTTTGGCGTTGTCGCTGGCATACAGCGTACCGTCGGCAAGCTGCGCGTTGATGCCCGCTTGTTCAGTCTCCAGCGCGGCGATGCGCGCGGGCAGGGCGTCGAGTTCGCGCTGCTCTTTGTAGCTAAGTTTGCGCGCTTTGGCTGCGGGTGCCACTGGGGCTGGCGGTGGTGGCGCGACAGTTGTTTTTGCGCTGGCCGCTGGTTTGTCATCGCGCCCGTAGTTAATACTTTGCGCGACTTTTTGTCCCTTGGACTGGGCGATAGCATTGGAGCGTTTGCTTTGAATCAACCAATCTTGTACGCCGCCTTCAAACTCGCGCCAACGGCCCGGGCCTTCATAGGCGATGGTGCTGGTCACCACATTGTCCAAAAACGTGCGGTCGTGGCTGACCAGAAACACCGTGCCGTCGTAGTTTTGCAACAGGTCTTCCAGCAACTCCAGGGTGTCGATGTCTAAGTCATTGGTGGGCTCGTCGAGCACCAACACATTGGCCGGACGGGCGAACAGGCGAGCCAACAACAAGCGGTTGCGCTCGCCACCGCTTAAAGACCGTACCGGCGAATTTGCACGTGCGGGCGAAAACAAAAAATCCCCCAAATAGCTTTTCACGTGCTGGCGCCGATTGCCGATCTCAATCCATTCGCTGCCGGGGCTGATGAAGTCTTCCAGCGTCGCGTCCAAGTCCAAAGCATTGCGCATTTGGTCAAAGTAAGCGACAGCAATATTCGCACCTTGGCGCACCGTACCCCAGGGGCTGTGGCCGGGCTCAGGAGCGGGTGCATTGGCAGGTGCGGGATCGGGCTGGAGCTCGCCCAAAATTAATTTAAGCAAAGTGGTTTTACCCGCGCCATTGGGGCCCAGCAGGCCGATCTTGTCGCCGCGCAAAATCGTGGCGCTGAAGTCGTGAACGATCACACGCCCGCCGTGCCGTCCCATGGCCGTAGTTGCCCCATCGCCGAGGCTGGTTTGCCCAGCATCAGGGACCATTTTTGGATTGGCAAAGCTTTTAGACACATGCGTCAGCTCCGCCACCAGCTTGCCGCTGCTTGCGCCGCTGCTGATGTCCATGTTTACGCTGCCCAGCACATCGCGCCGCGCTTCGCGTTGCGCGCGCAAATTGTCCAGGCGCACGATGCGTGCTGTGGCCCGGGTCCGGCGCGCTTCCACGCCTTTGCGTATCCATACTTCTTCTTGCGCCAGCAGCTTGTCGGCGCGCGCATTGATCACCGCCTCTTGCGCTAACTGTTCTTCTTTTTGCAGCAGATAGGCTGCAAAATTGCCGGGATAAGACAAGAGCTTGCCGCGATCCAACTCCACAATGCGCGTGGCTACATTGTCCAGAAAAGAACGGTCGTGCGTCACGGTAATGATGCTGCCGCCAAAGTCCACCAGCAGGCCCTCCAGCCATTCAATACTGTCCAAGTCCAGGTGGTTGGTCGGCTCATCGAGCAGCAGCACATCGGGCTGCGCTACCAAGGCCTGCGCCAGCGCCACCCGCTTTTTGGTGCCGCCCGAGAGCGTGCTGACAATCGCCTCCGGCTCCAGATGCAAACGGTGCAGCGTCTCGCCCACGCGCTGCTCCCAGTTCCAGCCGTCCAGCGCCTCAATTTCGCTTTGCATCGCGTCCAGGTCGCCGTGGCCTTGCGAGTATTCGTCGATCAAATCGCGCACCCGTTGCAAGCCCACGCTCACCGCATCAAACACGCTGGATTGGGCGTCTAAATCCGGCTCTTGCGCGACATAGGCGATGCGGATATGGCTTTGCACTTGCAGCACGCCGTCATCGGGTTTTTCCAGCCCAGCCAAGATTTTGAGCAGCGAGGATTTGCCGGTGCCATTACGGCCGATCAAGCCCACGCGCTCCAGGGTTTCTAGTGAGAAGCCTGCGTGGTCTAGCAGGGGTACATGCCCAAACGCGAGTTGGGCTTCCAGTAAGGTGATAAGCGCCATGTGGCGCGGATTATCCCCTGCTGAGCTGCGGCAAGCGGTCCAGCACCAGTTTGGCGCTGTACAAGACCACGAGGGTGCCGAGCAAATTGCCGGTGAAGTGCAGTGCAAGCCCGCCCCACAAATCGCCGCCTAGCCCGCTCGCCACAAACCACAGCTGGTGCAGCAGGGCACTGACCGCCGCAAACGCCACCGTCATGCGCAACAGGCAAGCGGCCGTCAGGCCCTGCAGGTTTTCTTCAAAGGCGGCCAAGCGCAGACACAGCGCGCGCGCTAACAGTGGCGCCAGACCCGATAGCACCGCCGCGCCCAGCACCGTCATCGGGTCCCCGGTAGTGACCTGGCCCAAGCCCATCAGCAAGGCGCCCAGCGCCATACCCAGCGAGCCCCACTCTACGAACAAAAGCACGCAGACAAGGCCTAAACCACTGGGCAAAAACACCAAGCTGCTAAACCCCGAGGCGTTAAAAGACGAAAAGATGAATTGATTGAAAGACAAAAGGCCTACATAGGCCAGAGCCGTCGTTGCGACGACCCATAGGTTTTTTTGCAATTGCATTGCGCACACTCCCGCATATTTTTACCTGCACATCAGCACAGGAAAAAGACCCGGGAGTTGACGCTCATCGCGGCCTTAGCCGCGCAGCATCAAACTGCCTGTGCCTTCTCCATGCACTGCCCCAATTGCGCAAAGTACTGGTGCGTCGCTTTCGTTGGCACCACGTACTTGACGCGGTTGTCCTGGCTATCCAGGTTCAGGTCGATCATTCCCTTTTTGCGCAAAGCCTTTAAACGGCGATGCGCAGTAGTGGTCGAAATCTCGGGCAGCATCACCATGGCCTCCAGCACCGTAATCGGTTTGTCTTCGTGCCACGCGGACGCGAAAACATTAAGCATTCGCGACTCGACGGCATCGAGTTGCGGGAAGCTCGGCAAGCTGCGGACAGCTTGGACCAGATTGAGGTACTTGGTGTACATCTGCGAAAAATTCGCTACCTTAGTTTTTGACATGATCGACTCCAACGGTTGAAATATGGTTTTTTATTGAAGCATTCCAGTTCAACATCTGAAATCCGACAATATTGTCTCAAAAAATGACGGTTCTGTCGAATTTTGCACAAATCCATTGTTTTCGTCATTTTTTGTTATCTTACACCATATTTTTAAATTAAACGATATATTTACCAAAAAAGTTATTTACTGGACGGGAAACTGAACATGGTTCCCTCCCGTACGCCAGCGGAAGGCCAGCGTTGGGTGATGGTTTTACGCTTGGTATAAAAGCGCGCAGCATCTGGTCCGTAGGCATGCAAATCGCCGAACAGCGAGCGCTTCCATCCCCCGAAAGAGTGGTAAGCCACTGGAACGGGTAGGGGCACATTGACGCCCACCATGCCCACCAAAATGTTGTCGGTGAAGTAGCGGGCGGCCTCGCCGTCGCGGGTAAAGATGCAAGTGCCGTTGCCGTACTCGTGGGCGTCGATCATGTCCATGGCTTCTTGCAAGGTCTTGACACGCACCACGCCCAGCACCGGCCCGAAGATTTCTTCCTGGTACGTCACCATGCCGGGTTTGACGTTGTCAAACAAGCAGGGACCCAGAAAATAGCCTTGCTCGTGGCCCGGTACCTGTACGCCGCGTCCATCCACTACCAAGGTGGCGCCTTCGGCCACGCCCTGGTCCACATAGCCCTTCACTTTCTCGAAATGCGCCTTGGTGACCAGCGGGCCCATATCCATACCGGCGGTGGTGCCGGGGCCGACTTTCATCTTGGCGATCTCGACCTTCAGGCCTGCAATCACCGCATCCGCCGTGGCGTCACCCACCGCCACTACCAGGGGGATGGCCATGCAGCGCTCGCCGCAAGAGCCGTAGGCCGCGCCCATAAGCGCGTTCACCGCATTGGCCACATCCGCGTCGGGCATCACCACCGCATGGTTTTTCGCGCCGCCTAAGGCCTGCACGCGCTTGCCGTGGGCACAGCCGGTGGCGTAAATGTATTCAGCGATCGGCGTGCTGCCCACAAAGCTGATGGCCTTGACGCGCGGGTCGGTGAGCAGCGTGTCCACCGCCTCTTTGTCGCCGTTGACCACATTGAGTACGCCCGGTGGCAGGCCTGCCTCCAGCGCCAATTGCGCTACCAGCATGGTGCTGCTGGGGTCGCGCTCCGAGGGCTTGAGCACAAAAGTATTGCCGCACGCCACGGCCATAGGCCACATCCACAAAGGCACCATGATGGGAAAGTTAAAAGGGGTGATACCAGCGGTCACGCCCAGGGCCTGGAATTCGCTCCAGGAGTCGATCGAAGGACCGACGTTTTTGCTGTGCTCGCCTTTGAGCAATTCGGGCGCGTAGCTGGCGTATTCCACGTTTTCAATGCCGCGCTGCAGTTCGCCCATGGCATCGGGCAGCACTTTGCCGTGTTCGGCGGTTACCAGCGCACACAAGGCATCGGCATGTTCTTCGAGCAGCACTTTGAGCTTGCTCATCACCCGCGCGCGCTTGAGCGGCGGCGTGTTGCGCCACTCGGGGAAGGCGGCCTGGGCATTGGCAATCGCCTGCTCCACGGTTAATTTGTCCGCCAACAAAAGCTTTTTCTCGGCTTTGCCTGTGGCGGGGTTAAACACCTCGGTGCTGCGGCTTCCGCCTTGGGTTAATTGGCCGCCGATCAGGTGGCCGATAGTGGGTAGTGTGGACATAGTAAAAATGCTCGGGTTAAAGATAAAGAGATACGGGAAAAGCTTGCTGGTGCCCTAAGCGCGTGGTGTTGAAGTATCGCAAATGCGCGCTAAGACGATGGTATTGGCCGTGAATAGTGCGTAAGTCCACCGTGGAGATGTTTGGCAATCGCCGTCAACTTGAAAGAAATCACCATCGGGTATGACGCCTAGTGGCGCCGCAGACTGACCCATACCCGGCAAGCCTGGATGGCAGCGCTTGGCGCCCAACGGCCCAGGCAGCGGCTTTACAGGCTTTTTTCAAGTGCCAGGCGCGCCGTAGCTTGGATGGTCGGTTCGCGTTGCAGTGCGCCGCTGCGCCAGCGCTGGCGCAGCGGGCGCCTTTGCGCCTAAGCGCAGTGCGACCTTAGTCCGTTGCGTTCATCGATTCGCCCAATGCATTGATCAGACTGTCGATTTCTGACTTTTCGATGATGAAAGGCGGCGCCAACTGAATGGTGTCGCCACCGTAGCGCACGTAAAAGCCTTTCTCCAGGCAGCGCATGGCGATTTCATAGGGGCGGCGTGCGGGCTCACCAGGCACTGCGGCGAGGGTGAAGCCTGCGGCCAAACCAATATTGCGGATGTCGGTGACGTTTTTGCTGCCTTTGAGGCTGTGCACCGCTTGCTCAAAATACGGCGCCATGGCGGCTACGCGTTCGATCATGTTTTCCTTTACCAAAACATCCAGCGCGGCGATACCCGCAGCGCAGGCCACTGGATGGGCCGAATAGGTATAGCCATGCATGAACTCGAGCAGGTACTCGGGGCCGCCAGCCTCCATAAAGGTGTCGTAGATTTCTTTCTTGGCCACCACTGCGCCCAGCGGCTGCGCGCCGTTGGTCACTTGCTTGGCAACGTTCATGATGTCTGGCGTCACACCAAAAGCCGCAGCGCCGGTGTAGGCACCGCAGCGGCCAAAGCCGGTAATCACTTCATCAAAAATCAACAAGATGTTGTTGGCGGTGCAAATCTCGCGCAAGCGCGCCAAGTAGCCTACCGGCGGCACCACCACACCGCCGGAGCCTGACATCGGCTCGACGATGACGGCGGCGATGTTGGATGCGTCGTGCAGCGTAATCAGGCGCAGCAGTTCGTCGGCCAGCTCCATGCCGTGGGCGGGCATGCCGTGGGAGAACACGTTTTGCGGTAACTGGGTGTGCGGCAGGTGATCGGCCTCGATGCCCTGGCCGAAGGTCTTGCGGTTGGCGCCAATGCCGCCGACCGAGATACCGCCAAAGTTCACGCCGTGGTAACCTTTTTCCCGGCCAATCAGGCGCGTTTTGGTGCCCATGCCTTTGGCACGCCAGTAGGCGCGCGCCATCTTCAGAGAGGTGTCTGCGCACTCCGAACCCGAGCCGGCAAAAAACACGCGCTCCAGGCCCTCGGGCATCAGTTGGGTGATTTTGTTAGCCAACTCAAACGACAGCGGATGCGCGTATTGGAAGGCCGGTGAATATTCCATGGTGCCGATCTGGCGGCTCACCGCGTCGGTGATTTCCTGGCGGCCATGGCCCAGTCCGCAGCACCACAGGCCGGACAGGCCGTCCATCACTTTGCGCCCATTGGAGTCGGTGTAATAAGCACCCTTGGCGCTAACCATCATGCGCGGATTGGCCTTGAAATTGCGGTTGCCGGAATAGGCCATCCAGTGCGCGTCCATCCAAGCAGGGTCGCGCGGGTAAGGGGAGGTGGTGGTCACAACCGGTGCGTGGGTGGCGGTGTCATGGGGTTTCATGGCGGTCTCCTGGTGGTAGGTCAAAAAAGCCTTTTGCGCCGCACAAAAGGTGCAGGATTACTTAGGCAAAAGCAGATTGTGAACTTCTCTGTTACTCTTATAAAGTGAGAATTATCGCTATTTACTTGCTAATCTATGAAACCAAAGTCCCCTATCGCAGCTAATGCACCGGCCAAAGCGCGCACGCCAAGCATCAAAGCGTTGCCCCCGCGCAAGGCCCCCGCCCAAGCCGCCGCTATGCCCACGCGTCCGGCGCTAGGCCAGCTTAGCGACATGGACCTGCGCTTGCTGCGCGTGTTCCGGGTGGTGGCCGACTGCGGTGGCATGGCCGCTGCCGAGTTGGAGCTCAATATCGGCAGCTCCACCGTCAGCCGCCATATCAAAGACCTGGAAACCCGCCTGGGCTTGCGTCTGTGCCGTCGCGGAAGAGCCGGTTTTGCCCTGACGCCCGAGGGCCAAAAAATTTACGCCCAAACCACCCAGCTAATGGCCGCCACCGATGCGTTTCGCAGCAGTGTCGATGAAATTCACCAGCGCATGGGCGGCCAGTTGCAAATCGCCGTGTTTGACAAAACCGCCAGCAACCCCAAGGCCCGCGTGGCGCAGGCGATTGCGCGCTTTCAGGCGCGCGCGCCCGATGTCGCGCTCAATCTGCATGTCGCCACGCTCAACGCGATAGAACGCGGCGTGCTTGACGGCCAGTTCCACCTGGGCATCATCCCCGGCCACCGCACTTCCGGCGCCTTGCACTATGCGCGCTTGTTTGATGAACACATGTGCTTGTACTGCGGTCCCGGTCATGCCTTGTTTGGCAGCCCGCACAAGGGTTTGGATTGGGAAACGGTGCGCACCTTACCGTTTGCCGGCTTGGGCTACCACTCGCCCAATTTGCAGGTCAGCCAGCAATTGCGCCTGACGCGCAGCGCCACCGGTTTTGACCAAGAGTCGATTGCCACTTTGATTTTGTCGGGCCGCTTTGTCGGCTTTTTGCCCGAGCACTATGCGCAAAGTTTTGTACAGCAAGGCCAGATGCAGGCGGTGCGGCCCGAGGTGTTTTTTTACGACTGCGAGTTCTTCGCCATCACCCGCCGCTCACCGCAAGCATCCCGCGCCACCCGCGCGTTCTTGCAATGCCTGGAGCAGGCGCACGCCGCATAAATGGGTCAACCTGCGCTACTGTGACGCAGGCCACGCCATCTTCGTTGGTAGGAAGCCATGGATTGCTATGGCCTGGCCAACACTGAGCAGCACTTTTAACGCGCGCGTTTACTTGCCGAGAAACGGGAAACCGGCGATCGCCTCTTCTCCGTCCACGCGCGCAGCCAAGGCCTTGCCCGAACCGGCGCCGTGCGTCCAGCCCAAGGTGCCGTGGCCAGCATTGACCCATAGACCCCGCACCGGCGTTTGGCCGATATAGGGAATATTGGTCGGCGTGGCGGGGCGCAAGCCGGCCCAGAATTGCGGATTACCGCCTTCATGGGCCAAGCGGGTATCGCACATGCCGGGCCAGATTTCTTCTACCCGGCGCGCCAGCATGTGACAGCGCGCTTGCGACACCGCGCTGTCCAAACCCAGGTCGTAGCTGCCGACTTCGATGGTGCCAGCCACGCGGATCTGGTCGCCCAAGCGGGTGATGGCAATCTTGCGCGAATCGTCGATCACCGATACCGAAGGCGCCCGCTCGGGACGCAAGATTGGGAAGGTGGCGCTATAGCCTTTGCCCGGGTAAATCGGCAAGTCCACGCCCACGCGGCGCAGCAATGGCGCGCTGTAGGAGCCGCAGGCCATCACCACGGCATCGGCGGCGATCGTACGGCCACTGCCTAGGCTGCCCGAGGCTTTGGCCCCTGGCGTCACCGCATCGGAAGCAATGGCGCGCGCGCTTAAAGATGCGTCATATGCGCCAGCCGCGCTAGATAGGCCAGAGCCACCCCCCGCTCCACCATGCGTCACAGGCCGCACACGCACCCCGCGCACCATGGCACCTGCCACGTCCAGCCCTTCCAAACTGTGCGAAAACAAAAACTCCACACCCCGCGCCGCACAGGCCCGCGCCAGGCCTTGTGTAAACACACAGGCGTCACCCGACTCATCGCTGGCGGTAAAGGTAGCGCCCACAATGCGCTCACTAAAAGGAGTCAGCGTAGGCTCCAGGCGCAGTAATTCAGCGGTGCTGATCACCTTGCGCTCCACGCCAAACTGCTGCATCAAGGCAGCCAATTCGCAGGCGCTGTCAAAGGCAGCCTGGTCGGCGAAAAAATGCGAGATGCCGCGCTCCAGCCGGTGGTAATCAATGCCGGTTTGCGCCACCAGTTCTTTGAGCGCCACATGGCTATAAGCGCCCAGGGCCACGATATGGCCCACATTGCGGTGGAATGCCGCATCGTTGCATTCGGCCAAAAAGCGCAGACTCCAGCGGTACTGTTGCCAGCCTTCACCCAGCGGCCATTGCGGCCTAAACAACAGCGGCGCTTCTTTGCTGAACATCCACTTCAGCGCTTTGAGTGGCGCGTCGCGGTTGGCCCAGGGCTCGCAATGGCTGACCGAAATTTGCCCGGCGTTGGCAAAACTCGTTTCCCGCGCCGCATCGGCCTGGCGTTCCACCACCGTGACCTGGTGGCCGCGCTCGGCCAAATACCAGGCGGTGCTGGTGCCGATGATGCCGGCACCGACCACAACAATATGCATAAAAAATCCTGTTGCGCGCCCGCCTTGAAAACGGCAGAGGGCGCTGGAGAATACGGCCATAGATTGAACTGCGCAGTCGCAAATTGGCCGAAATCGATTACAAAACAACCCAAAGGCTAAAATTCAGACATGCCTTCCAAATCTTTGCCCAAAGTGTCCTTCAAGACGCAGATGCTACAGGCGCGCGAAGACGCCATCATCCAGACCGCCAGCGCATTGTTGGCGCAAAAAGGTTTTGAAGCCATGACGGTCGATGAAGTGGCCGCCACCGTAGGCATTGCCAAAGCCAGTTTGTACAAGCATTTCCCCAGCAAAGAAGACCTCGCAGCGGCGGCCATGGTCAAGCTCATGCAAAAAGCCCAGACCTATTTGCGCGATTTACCGCCGCAAAGCCCGATGGCGCAATTGCGCGCTGTAGCGCGCTGGACCATGGAGTTGCAGTTGCGTGGTCAGATGCCCTCGCTGCCCAGCCGCAATTCCACCTTGCGCGCCAAGCTCATGGCCAATGCGCAGTACATGGATGGCTTGATTGAAGTGAGCGACCGGTTGGGCGGCTGGATTGAAGAGGCGCAAGCGCAAGGCCATTTGCAGTCCAGCCTGCCGCCTATTGCGGTGCTCTACACCTTGTACGCCCGCGCCTGCGACCCGGTGCTGGAGTTTTTAAAAATGGGCGGCCAGCATGACGATGCACAAATCATCGACCTAGTCATGAGCACCTGCTTTGATGGATTAGCGTCCCGCTAAATTTCAATCACCGCTTGGGCGCGAAAGTGCGCTTGCTCTTTTTTGCGGGCATAGCCCAGCGGGTTGGCCACCACGCGGCAGCCCCGGTGCACATAGTCTTGCGCGGTGTGCAAATGTCCATGCAACCAGAGCGCAGCCTGCGGTAGCAAGTCATCTAAAGCGTTGCAAAATCCGGCGGTTCCGGGCACGCGGCCATAGCGCGGATCGGCGCTGTGCAGGCTAGGTGCAAAGTGCGTGACGGCGATGGTTTTGCCTTCAAAGGGTTGGTTCAAGGCATTGCGCAGCCAGGCTTGGCACTGCAAGCCTTCTTCGCGTACCGCTTCAGATAAAAAAGGCAAGCCATGGCGCAGCGTGCCGGTTTTTTTCAAGTAGTAGTCAGCCGCACGAAACGCTTTTTCGCGTGCCTTGCGGTTGTCTGGATTACTTTCCCACGCGGCGAGCGCTTCCGATGATTCCAAGGCTTGGGCATCACGCGGTGCATCCTGGTTGACCGCGTTGACCGTGTTTTCTGGCCACGGACGCGGCGAAGTTGCCAGCGCATCAAAATCAGTCCATAGCGTCGTGCCCAGCAAGCGCAGCGCCTGGCCATCCGTACTAAGCCCAGGCAGCGAGAGCACCTGCCGGTCTAGCCAAGTGATGCCCAAGCGCGCACAGGTCTCGCGCAAGCGGGCGTGGCCGGCATCAAAGTCTAGGCTGTCGTATTCATGGTTGCCCGGTACAAAATACACCGGCACCGGCCATCCATTCAGCGGCGAAAACTGCGCCAGGCCGAAATCTGCATCCTGCAATTTCGAGCCCTTTTGGTAGGAGCCAATATCTCCGGCCAGCACCAAGAAGTCCGCGTCCGGGGCTGGCTGCGCCACAAAATCGGGTTGCGATTCCAAATGCACATCGGACAACAATTGCAGTTTCATGCGGCAGCGCCCCGTCCCTTTGCCAGCCTGGTCGCGGCCCGCATGGCAAGCTTGTAACTTTGCATCTTCATGCCCTGCCCCTTGCGCCAGCCAAAGGCACGGCTTGCGCCACCGCATGCACTTGGGCGCGCAACCAGCTTTGCGCGCTGTCTGCATCATGGCGTTGGTGCCACAGTGCATCCACCTGAATCGGCGGCACATCAAAAGGCAATTCATGCACCGCCAGTTGCGGCGCAAAGCCAGTAACTTGCACAAAATGCCGTGGCATCACGGCCAACAAATCCGAGTGCGCCACCACGCTGCCGGTAGTAAAAAACTGGTTCACCGTCAACACCACGCGGCGCGAGCGGTTGACCGAGGCCAAGGCCTCATCAATCAGCCCGTAGGCGCGACCCGAAAAACTGACCAGTGCATGCTGCGCCTGGCAAAACGCGTCCAGGCTGAGCGGTACTTTGGCCAAAGCATGGCCTTTGCGCATGACGCATACATAGTCGCTTGAAAACAGCCGTTGCTGGCCAAATCGCACCGCTTGCCCGTTTTGCCGTTGCTGTCCGATGGCTGCCAGGGCAGCTGGGAAATGGCCCAATGCCAGGTCCACCTCGCCGTCTTCCAGCATGCGCCGCGGGTCGCGCGTGGTCAGCGGCACGGTGCGCAAAGACACGCCGGGCGCCTGCTGCAGCAAACCCTGCACCAAGCCCGGCATCAGCTGCGACGCGGTGGCGTCGGCCATGGTCAGCACAAAGCTGCACACCGTATCGGCGGGCGAGAACGGATGCGGCGCCAACGCAGTTTGCAAGCGGGCCAGTGTTTCGCGCACCTGCGGCCACAGCAGCAGCGCCTTGGGCGTGGGCTGCAAACTGCGTCCTTGGCGCACCAGCACCTCGTCTCCCAAGGCATCGCGCAAACGGCGTAGGGCATTGCTTACCGCCGGCTGCGTTAGCGACAGCACTTGCGCCGCCCGCGTCAGGCTGCGCTCGGCCATCACCACATCAAAGACTTTGAGGAGGTTCAGGTCGAAGTTGCGCAGTTGCAATACGGGCAGGGTCATAAATAGATTTTATGAATGTGTGAAATCAAAAATATAAAGTGGACTCGCATTAGTGTAAACCCTAGTATCACCAATGTCACACCGCTATTGCGGCGTGCTCATGTTTTCTAAGGAGTTTGCTATGTCCAATTTCATGCTTTTCCAAACCGTTTCTCAGCACGTCCGGGCGCCGTCGCAGCGTCCAATCAGGCGCATTGCGCCCTCCCAGGGCTTGGCCGGGCTGCTGTCAGCTTCGGTCTTTGCCGCTTTGCTCGCCGTAGCAGACCAGGTGATCGACAGCTGGGCCGACGGGCATATGTTGCTCGCCTGGGTGATGTTGTGGTTGTCGATTTTCGGAGGGCTGGCCCTCTTGACCCGGCCCATGCGCCGCGCCAGTACCGCCAGTGCGCTCTGGCTTCAAACCCGCGTGACAGCACTGGTGCAGTCACGCCGTGAAGCTGCTTTGTGGGATTTGGCGTTGCATGACCCGCGCATGCTGCAGGAATTGCGCGCAGCCAAGGCCCGTAACCAGGACATCTAAAGCGTAGCTGCAGGCCTCTTCCTGAGCTGCCTGCTGGTTCAGCTAACTCCGTTTTTTAGGCTAGCTGCGCAAGTGCGGCGCTGGGTTGCGACTGTAAAAACCCAAGACTTTCGCGGGCGGGTAAGTGCAGCCAATGTGCATAGAGCGCAGGCGGCACCACCACCACCATGCGCTTCTCGTCGCCGGGCTTGTGCATTTCGCGCATCACGGGATGGTGATCAGCATTCACCGTCAGCATGGTGAAGCTAAAAATTTCTTGCTCCTGTTCCCGCCAGCAGGACCACAAACCGGCCACCCCCAGCGGCGCGCCGTCTGCGCTGCCCATGCGCGCTGCCACCGCCCGCCCGCTGCGCCAATCTGGCTCAAACAAAGCCTCAGCGGGAATGATGCAATGCTGGCCGCGCCGCCAGGCATCGCGAAAACTGGGTTTCTCCATCGCGGTTTCGCTGCGCGCGTTGTAGGTGCTGCGCGTGATGCGCAAGTCGGTGGACCAATGCGGCACCAGGCCGAACAAACCCGTCAGCGCCTGCAAGCGGCCCGCAGCCGGTGCCGCACCCGGCGGTGTGTTGCGTATAAACATCGCCCGGTAGCCCGGCCATACATCGGCCTGGCCCGCGTCCTCGGGCAGGCCGATGCCGAAATGGCGCTCAAAACGTTCGCGCCCTTGGATGCCTTGGTAATGGCTGCACATAAACCGTATTGTCTGCGGGACGGTGGTTTGCAAGCCTCTTTGCAAGCACTTACGGCGAATGCCATGGGGCGGTTGGTAAGTAGCAGGCGCTGTGACTGCATATGCGCGGTAGTTTGATGCTGTTCCAATGGGCGACTACTCGGCGCGCTTTTTCTTGGCTTCAGTTAAGCTAAGGGCCGCTTCACGCAGCGCGCGCAGCACAACCCAGGAGCCCCGCCCATGAGCACTTCAGACACCGCAGGATTCGGCAAATTTGTGCCCGGTTTTGACTTTTTGCAAAACCTGGCCAAGGCGGCAGGTGGCGCGGGCGCCAGCCCCTCGGCCATGCCCAATATGGCGCAGTGGCTGGTGCCCAGCCTCAAAGTCGAGGACCTGGAAAAGCGCATCGAAGAACTCAAGCATGTGCAGTTCTGGCTAGACCAAAACGCCCGCGCTCTGAGCGCCACCATCCAGGCGCTGGAAGTGCAAAAAATGACCATGGAAACCTTGAAGGGTATGAACTTCACCATGGGTATGCCCGGCTCTGCTGCTGCCCCCAAACCCGCCCAGCCAGCGCCCGCAGCACCACCGCCTACACCCGAACCCGAGGCCGCCGCCGACCCCGCCCCCAAGCGCAAAACCAAAGCGCAGGCCGAGGCCAGCAAGGTCATAGACCCGATGCAGCTATGGGGCGCGCTGACCCAACAGTTCCAACACATCGCCAGCACGGCGCTGCAAGACGTGGCCAAGCACAGCGCCGCAGTGGTCGGCAGTGCCAAAGCAGCTGGCAAATCCGGCGTCACCAAAGCCAAGCGCACCGCCGCGAAAACCGCAAGCAAGGCGCCACGCAAAACCACGGCTGCCAAGCGCAGCACCAAGCCGCGCCGCAGCGCCAGTTAAAACGGCGCCCACGCGCCCGCTCAATTACTCACTATGCAAACTTTTTCTTACGCGCACGCGACGCACCCCCAGTGGCAAAGCGCCAGCGCTTTGGTGCTGGCGCAGTTGCGCGGCCAGATGTCGAGCTCGCTGCATGCGGTAACGCCCACGCTGGCCTTGCTCTACATCACCGACCATTACGCCCAAGACGCACAAGAAATTTTGGACCACCTCAGCGCCGAGCTGCCCTCGGTCACCGACTGGTCGGGCACCGTGGGCATTGGCATCGCGGCCAACAATGTGGAGTACTTTGACGAGCCTGCCATGGCGGTCATGCTCCTAGACCTGCCATCGGACCAATACCGCGTGTTTTCCGGCGTATCGCCCCTAAACCTGGGCTTTGAAGCCCACACCGCGCTGGTGCATGCGGATGGCGCTACCGCCGATCTGCCCGATTTGCTGGCCGAAATGTCGGGCCGCACCGAAACCGGCTATTTGTTTGGGGGCCTGTCTAGCAGCCGGGGCAAAAGCGTGCAGTTTGCGCTGGCGGCTGATGGCAACCTGAGTGGCCAGGGCCTGGCCAAGGGCGTGTTCAGCGGGGGCTTGAGCGGCGTGGCTTTCGGGCCGGAAGTCGCGGTGGTCTCGCGCGTCACCCAGGGCTGCAAACCGGTGTCGCGCGCCCGGGTAATTACCGAAGCGCACAACAACCTGGTGCTCAGCCTGGACGGCGAACCGGCCTTGGATGCGCTGCTGTCGGATTTGTACATATCGCTGGAGCGCCCGCAAGAAGCCTTGCAAGCGGTGCGTAACACCCTGGTCGGCCTGGCCAACCCGCCTACCGGCAGCGACAGCGCTGCCGTGCGCAAGACGGGCAATTTTGGTAGCGACGTGCTGGTGCGCCACATCATCGGTCTGGACCCCGGTCATCGCGGTGTCGCTTTAAGCGACCATGCCCGTGTCGGTGGCCAACTGGCTTTTTGCCAGCGCAACGTGCAGGCCGCGCGCGCGGATTTAATGCGCATTTGCGCGGAGATACGCGAAGAACTCAGCCCGGAAGAGATGTTGGAGCCGCAAGCAGTGGGCGCCACGGGGTCGCGTGCTGGCGCGTCTGCGCCGGTACAAAAAGGTATTACCGGCGCGATTTACATCAGCTGCACCGGGCGCGGCGGCCCACATTTTGGCGGCGCCAGCGCCGAAATGCAGATCGTTCGCCACGCCTTGGGCGATGTACCGCTGATCGGATTTTTTGCCGGTGGCGAAATTGCGTACCAGCATTTGTACGGCTATACCGGCGTTTTAACGGTTTTTACCGTAGATAAATAGCTTTTTAGCGCCTAGGCGACGCTGGCGCGTTGCAAACGGTCGGCCACGCCTGCCCATTCCGTGCTTCCGGGCGTTGACTCCACCCAAATTTCCTTTGCGCCCGCGTCATCCATCGCGCGCAGGGTGGCAAACAAATGCTGCGCGGCGCGCGCCGCGTCGGGGGGCATAGCGCGTAAGAACAGTTGCGGCGGCCCATTCAAGCCATCTTGGGGCTGGGCAGCTTGCTCCGACGCAATGTCGGGCCGGGTGCGCATATAGACGCCAATGCGCCCGGCCACTGCCCGCCGCTGCGCCGAACCCGGTTGTAAGGCGCGCTGCAAGTCTGTGGCGTCCATCAGGCGCACTTTGGCTTCGGGGGCGTAGTGCGCAGCCAGCGTGCCCGAGGCGCGCGGCGCCGACTGGCCGCTTACCAACTCATGCGGCAGTCGGACGGTTTGCCCGCAGGCCTCGGTCAACGCATGCACGCCGATGGCGCCGGGCCGCAAAAGCACCGGTTCGCCGCGCGTGCAGTCCACAATCGTGGACTCAATACCCACCTCGCAAGGCCCGCCGTCCAAAATCAGCAGGGCAGCAGGGTCGTCCGTGCCCCGCCCGGTATTGAACTCGCTGTGTACATGCTGCGCCGTGGTCGGGCTGACGCGCCCGAAGCGGTTGGCGCTGGGCGCGGCCAGGCCCCAGACCACGCTGCCTTGCACGCTGTGGCGCAGGGCGCGCAGCAGCGCTTGGGCGGCGGGGTGCGACGGGCAGCGCAGGCCCACCGAGTCCTGCCCGCCCGCAGCGGCTGCTGCCACGCCGTCGCGGCGCGGCAGTATCAGTGTCAGCGGCCCAGGCCAAAAAGCTTGCATCAGGCGCATCGCAAATTCTGGAATCTCCCGCGTAAAGTAGCGCGCGCCGCTCAGGCCGCCGTCCATGTCGGCCACGTGCACGATCAGCGGATGGTCCGCCGGACGACCTTTGGCGGCAAAAATCGCCGCTACGGCATCGGGCTTGTCCGCGTCCGCTGCCAGGCCATACACGGTTTCGGTGGGTAGCCCGAGTAAGCCGCCATGGCGCAATACCTGTTCGCAGCGGGGTAGGCTGGAGCTTTCGTGTACTTGCAAAATCATGGGCGGCAGGGATGAAGGGGCTAGGCGGTGCTAAGAGGCTAGGCGAGCGCTTGGGGTAAACAAGCTAGGGAAGTTCTGCACAAGTCCGTCATCGCGAGGAGCGCAGCGACGCGGCGATCCATAAATGCTTGATTGGCAAGCCAAAATGGATTGCTTCGCTGCGCTCGCAATGACGGATTTGCAATGATGCAGAGCTTCCTTAAGTGGTCAAAATAGACTAAAAAGCGTTCAAATACCGGCAATAGCATCTAAAACGTTTCAATTCCCAAAATACGCGCCGCGTCCAGGGCGGTCGCCCGTGCCGCCTGCGCGCTGTCGGCGGTGAGGGTCAGGTGGCCCATCTTGCGTCCGGGCCGGGCCTCACGCTTGCCGTACAAGTGCAAATGCGCGCCAGGCAGCGCCAGCACTGCGTCCCAGGGCGGCGTCTTGTCCGAGCCGGGGCCCCAAACATCGCCCAATATATTGAGCATCACCGCGACACTGTGCTGGCGCGGCTGGGTCAGGGGAAGGCCCGCCAGGGTGCGCACTTGCAAATCAAACTGCGACTGGTCGCAGGCGTCTAGCGTGTAGTGGCCGCTGTTGTGCGGGCGCGGCGCGATCTCGTTGACCACCAGGCTGCCGTCTTGCAAGACAAAAAACTCCACGCACAACACGCCCACATAGTCCAAACCTTGGGCAATCGCGCGGGCGGCTTGCACCGCTTGCGCAGCCAACGGGGCTGGGACATTGTCTTCAAACACCTCGGTCACCGCCAAAATCCCGGCGCGGTGCAAATTGCGCTGCACCGGGAAATCCACCATGGCGCCATCGGCACCGCGCGCCAATATGACCGAGCATTCCAGCGCCAGCGGCAGCATTTTTTCCAGCACACAAACTTGTTGTTTCAAATCGGCAAAAGCCTGGCGCAGTTGGGCGCGGTCCGCCACCCGCACCTGCCCTTTGCCGTCGTAGCCCAGGCGGGCGGTTTTGAGAATGCCAGGCAACAAATCCGCAGGCGCCGCCTCCACGTCCGCCCTAGTGGCGATAGCGGCAAAGGGCGCGCAAGGCACGCCGCAGCGCACGAAGTGGGCTTTTTCGGCCAGCCGGTCTTGGGCAATCGCTACAGCTTGAGCGCCCGGTGCCACGGTGCGCGTGGCGGCTAGGGTAGCCAGCGCATCGGCGGGCACGTTTTCAAATTCGGTGGTGATCGCGCTGCACAGCGCGGCCAGTTGCGCCAGGCCCTGCGGGTCTTGGTAGGCGCTTTGGATGTGGTGGTGGCTGACACGCCCGGCGGGGCTGTCGGCATCCGGGTCTAGCACTGCCGTCTCGTAGCCCATGGTTTGTGCGGCATGGACAAACATACGGCCCAGTTGGCCGCCACCCATCACGCCTAGCGTCACCGGCCCGGCGCTTGGCCCGGCGCTTGGCCCGACGCCTGTCCCGGCTTGGACGTCGATAGCGTGCGCGCCCGGCAGAAGCGCCGCGCCCATGCTCATAAACCGGCCAGCCCGTCGGCCAGTCCGGTCACCGGCAAATCTTGTTCGCGCGCGGCGCGGGTTTGCTCGGCGCGGTAGGCATCGAGTTGTTTGGCAAGCGCCGCATCGTGTGCCGCCAGCATGGCCACGGCAAACAAAGCCGCATTGGCCGCACCCGCTGCGCCGATGGCAAAAGTGGCTACCGGTATGCCTTTGGGCATTTGCACAATGCTGTGCAGAGAATCCACACCTTGCAAATGCTTGCTCGGCACCGGCACGCCTAGCACCGGCACCGTGGTTTTGCAGGCTAGCATGCCCGGCAAATGCGCAGCCCCGCCAGCCCCGGCGATGATGGCGCGCAAGCCCCGGCCCTGGGCTGCTTGCGCAAATGCGAACATATCGTCGGGCATGCGGTGCGCCGAAAGCACGCGCGCTTCAAAGGCGATGCCAAACTGTTGGAGAATCTGCACTGCGTGCTGCATGGTGTCCCAGTCGGAACTGGAGCCCATGACGACCGCGATGGGTGTGGTGCTCATAGGGTTGGAAACAGCGCTTGGCACCTGCGCCCGAGGATCAGACGGCAGCCGTGCCGCAAGGCTAGACCCCCAATTTTACGTTTTCACCCCGAGTATTTTTTCATGATCAACGTCACCCTGGAAAATTTTGAAACTGAAGTCATCCGCGCCTCGCACGACCTGCCGGTGCTGCTGGACTTCTGGGCCCCCTGGTGCGGGCCCTGCAAAGTGATAGGACCGCTGCTGGAAAAGGTCGAAACCGATTACGCCGGGCGTTTCAAATTGGTCAAGATCGACTCGGACCAGGAGCAAGAGCTCTCCAAGGCCTTTGGCATCCGCAGCATTCCCACTTGCGTGCTCTTGATCGCCGGCAAGCCGGCCGACGGCTTCATGGGCGCGGTGCCCGAAAGCCAAATCAAGGCCTTTTTGGACAAACACCTGCCGCCTGAAG
>CAJBBZ010000119.1 GCA_903951445.1 uncultured beta proteobacterium | reverse complement strand
TAAATCAAGACCGGACCTCTCACCTAGCTGCCCAGTAAAGAAACTGGGATTAACTTCCAGGTGAGCCTACCGACAGCATAGCTATCAATTGGCAACGTTGTTCAAAGTGGACATGCTAAGGCGCTCAATCTCTGACAGCAGCGCGGCGAGCGCGCGTCCAGCTGCATCTACAACGTCCTGCCCTTTTTCAGACGTAGCCGAAGAGGCATCGCCTGCTGCGCCAGCAGGGTTGTAGTCCTGCATTTGCCAGGCAAACTTAGCCGTCTTGCCGTTGCCGAGGATGGTGTAGTTGCTTGCGCGTAGCTGGGCGGTGGAAGGGAAATTCGCAGCTGCCGCCATATTCACGTGTCCAGGGTCGATGGCCAGCATCATGGATGTTTCGAGATCGCCGGCGTGAACCCCAAAGCGCTGTTCTTCGGCACTGAACATGCCGCTGATGTCTTCACCTTGTGGGCCGGTGAGCGGCAGTGCGTACCAATTGACACTAAAGACCATCATGTCCAGCCGCGCCCGTAGATCACGGGCTACCAAGTCCATAAGATTGGCCTGCCCGCCGTGGGCGTTGAAGATGAGCAATTTGCGCACGCCGGTGGCTGCAACACTCTCGGCCAGCTCCGTCCATACCCGCAAAACCGTCTCGGCTTTGAGGGTGAGGGTGCCAGCAAAGCGCGCATGCTCGGGGCTAAAGCCAACAGTCTGCGTCGGCAAAAACAAGGCTTGGGAGTTGGCAGGCAGATGGGCAATCGCAGCCTCAATCACGCCGTCCACAATGGCGCTGTCCACTTTCAGCGGCAGGTGTGGTCCGTGTTGTTCTGTGGCTGCAACAGGCAGAACCGCCACCACGTCCCCGATAGCTCCACTGGCTTGCAAAGCCCGAAAGTGCGTGGTCGCGCAGTCAGCCCAGAACGGTGATGGATGGACTTTGCTATACGGCATGTGACGGGTCTTTCTTGGCTAGGGGAGGCGCGCTAGGGGTCCAATGCGGCCAGGTGCCGGCGCTGTCTCACGCTATGGCGCGCGGAGGTTTCCGCGACTGTAGATTGTGCCTTTTTAGCGCGGGTTAAGTCGGATTGGAGGGCCAGTGGTTTGGCGCGAGCGCCACTGCCTCGGTAGTCGGCCAATAGGGCGGCGTGCACGACTGGCGCAGGTATGGCGCGCACCTCGGTAAGGTAAGCATGCAAGGCATCGACCAAGGCCTCCGGGGTGATGCCACTGGTGCGCTGCGTCTTATTCCAAAGCCAAACTGCGAAGTCGGCAAATCCAGCAAACGCCGATTTTTCCTCTAAAAGCAGCGGCAAACTGGCGGGAAATCGCCCGGAATTGGCGATCAAATCCCAATACCGCGCCAGGCGCGTAAAAGTCAATACTTGCTCTGGCGACAGCGCATCTGTTTGAACAACTGCATAGGGTGGGCTATCCTGAAACACCATCTCGGCTCCTGCGGTCAGGGCGAGCGGGGTTCCGCGCAAGCGCTTGAGCAGGCCGAGTTGAATTTCATGTGGTCCCCAAGACCACAGCTGGTCAAAGCCGGCAGCGAAACTTTCCCAACTCTCGCCAGGGAGTCCAAAAATCAAGTCCGTATGCAAATGTGCCTGGCTTTGCTTGACCAGCCAATCAATATTGGAGCGTGTTTTGTCCGTATCCTGACGCCTTGAAATGGCTTTTTGGACCTGCGGATTGAGGCTTTGGATGCCAATTTCAAACTGCAAGCTGCCAGGAGGGAAACGTGCGATGCAGGATTTAAGGCTATCGGGCAGATGGTCGGGTATCAGCTCGAAGTGAACAAACAGGGCGTCCTGCGGATCCCGCGCAATCTGGCCTAAAAAAAACTCCAGGATGCGGACTGAGGCATCCACCTTCAAGTTAAAAGTGCGGTCTACAAACTTGAAAGTACGCGCGCCGCGGGCATAGAGCGACTGCAAATGCGCAAGGAAGGGTTCGAGTTCAAAAGCCCAGGCCGTTTTATCCAAGGCGCTCAGGCAAAACGCGCACTTGAAGGGGCAGCCACGGGACGCCTCGACATACAGCACGCGATGCGCCAGGTCATCGGGGGTGTAATAGTCGTAAGGAAAATCCAATTCGGCCAACGGCGCTTGCTCGCCAGGGATAACCTTCATCAAAGGCTGAGGGCCGTGGGTAAGCGCGCGGCAAAGACGGGGGAAGCTGACGTCACCCCAACCGGTAATGAGGTAATCAGCCTGGGCCACTATGGCTTGTTGTTCCCATTCATGGCTGACTTCGGGGCCGCCCAAGACGAGCCGGATATCTGGGCGCTGCTGCCTGAGCAGACGCATCAGGGCCAGGGTTTGCTCCACGTTCCATATGTAAACGCCAAAGCCGATGATGCGCACCCCCTGGGCATGCTTGGGCCCGCATTGGGCAATCAAAGCCTCGGCGATAGTTTTTGCAGGGCTGTGGATGGTGAACTCATGCAAGCTGGTGTAGGCAGCCAAATCGTCCCCGCCGTAGCGGCCCATATTGGCCAGCAGATAGCGCAGCCCCAGCGAGGCGTGCATGTATTTGGCGTTCAGGGTTACCAGAAGAATGCGGTTTGGCATGGGCTTATTATGGAAGCATGGCTGGCGCGCACGAGGAAAGCTTTTTTCGATGGGATGGGGATACCCTGGTTGTCAACATCCTGGGTAAACCGGGCGCTAGCAAGGATGCCGTGGGCAAGCCCAAGGGCATCCAACTTAAAGTCAGCGTCACGGCGCAGCCGCGTAACGGGCGGGCGACGGACCATATGGTGGCTTTCTTGGCGCCGCTGTTTGGGGTTCGCGAACGCGATATCGAAGTCGTCTTCGGCCGGGAAAGCGTGCACAAGCAGTTGCGCATCAAGAATCCGCTCAAATGGCCAGCCATTTTCGGGACTTGGCAGGTACCTGGGGATGCGCACCACACCAAAGGTGGACAATAGTGTTTGCCTAGGCGGTTACCCGGATTTCCCCCGTTTTGGCGCGCTTGGATTTGCACTTCACTCCATGTCTATTCATTTGATGGTTTTTCATCGCTCCGTTCGGAGCCTTTTCCTAGCCGCACGGCGCCGCGCGGGCAAGGCTTTCCTGCTGTTTTTGCTGATGGGCAGCATGGGCGTCTGTAGCGCCAAGACGTCGGGTCCGGACAGCGCGGTGGTGCAATATCCGGAGCTTCGGGCCGAGTTGGTGGCATTTGCGCCCCAAGGCATTGGCATCGGTAAAGCTTTCAGCTTGGGCTTGCTGCTGAACCATCAGCCCCAATGGCACACCTACTGGGTCAATCCCGGCGATTCTGGTTTGCCTACCGAAATGCAATGGACTTTGCCCGTCGGTGCGCAGGCAGGCGCCATTGACTGGCCGGTACCCAAAAAAATTAAGATTGGCGCGCTAGCCAATCTGGGCTACGAAGGGCAAGTTTTACTTCCCGTCCCGGTGCAATTGCAAAAAGGGTTTCAAACGAATGGGGACAGTTTTACGGTGCGCCTTCATGCGTCCTGGCTGGTGTGCCGTCAGGAATGCATACCGCAGGAAGGTGATTTCACACTGACGATTCCAGTGCAAGGCTCGACGGCTATGCACGGTGCGTTGTTTGAAGCGGCGCTACGTAAGAGACCAGTAGATTTCAGGGGCAAGGTGCAGAGTGAGTTTGTTCCCGACGGCCTGCTATTGCGGGTCAAGGGCTTACCCCAGGCCTGGCGCGGCAAAGCGATTGCGGCCTTTCCTAAAGTTGCCTCGGTGTTTGCAACGCCTTTGCTGCCCGATCCACAGGACCAGCTAGCCTCCGCAGCCGCAGTACGCGAGGGGCTCGTGGCCGCTGGCACCCAGGGATGGGACGGGGATACCTGGAAAGCGGTGGTGCCGTTTTCAGCGCAGCGTGTTCGCGGACC
>CAJBBZ010000118.1 GCA_903951445.1 uncultured beta proteobacterium | reverse complement strand
GCTGGTCAAAATCGACTCGGACCAAGAGCAAGAACTCTCCAAAGCCTTTGGTATCCGCAGCATCCCCACCTGCGTGCTCCTGGTCGGCGGCAAACCGGTGGACGGCTTTATGGGCGCGGTGCCCGAAAGCCAGATCAAGACTTTTTTAGACAAACACCTGCCCCCCGAAGGCGCCTCACTCACCGACGCCGAAGACGCGCAGGCCTTGCTGGCGGCGGGCGATGTGGAAGCGGCGCTGCATAAATTGCAAGAAACCCTGGCCGCCGATCCGGCCAATGACGACGCGCGCCACGAACTCGTCAAGCTGCTGATTCACCACAACGCCCTGGAAGAAGCCAAAGCCGCGCTGGCTCCGGCCCTGGCGGCCATCCCGCGCCAAATCCGCTTTGACGCTTTGCACCACTTCTTAAACGCCATCGAATTTGTCAACACCGACCCGCGCGGCAACTGGGAACTAGCGCAGTTTGACGAACTCCTTGCCGCCAACAAGCGCGACTTTGATACCCGCATAGCCAAAGCCCGCGTCTTGATGGTGGAAGGCCAATGGACGGTCGCCATGGACGAGCTGCTGGAAATCATCATGCGCGACAAAGCCTGGGGCGACGCGGTACCGCGCAAAACCTTTGTGGCAATTTTGGAGCTGCTCACCCCGCCCAAAGCCAAAGGTGCCCTCCAAGATACCGGCAAGACCGCCGGTGGTATTGAGCTCGCGGGCAAAGTCGTCGCCGAGACCGACCCGCAAGCGCAAATGGTTGCGACCTACCGCCGTAAGCTGAGCATGGCGCTGAATTAGATGAAGAAAGGCTCTTGGCCCAGTAAACGCGCTATGTCACAGAGGCGCGATCATGACTGTGATTAGCGAAAATCTGGGGGACTACGCATCGCTTCGCGCTTCTCCACTTTCAAATTGGCGTGAATGGTCTTAGAAAGGCGGGAGCTAATTGCGGCAGCAAGGTCAAAAGCTGACGGTCGTTTGGCAATATTTCGTGGAAACTTTACTCGACGCTCAATCTGCGACTGAACAATACTCACCACAGCCTGACTTCCCTGGCATTTCTCAAAGTCATCGAATTGAAGCCCCTTTTTGAACTCTAGTACGATTAAAACTGCAACAAGCACGAGAGCAATTAGCAAGCTCTTGGCGGTAATTTTTACTTAAGCAGGTCATGATTCAAGCAAGTCTCGAACAACGCGACGGCAAGACGCATATTGATCTTCCTTAAATACGGGAACCGCAGCCAAGTGGTTGTTTGCACGTGCGCGCGATTTCTTACTTATAAAATCGTCTGTCTCAAGTAATGCCACAACTGAGCAGGTAAAGCCGATTTTTTCCGCATTGGACTGTAGCAATAGGGCCTCAAGTATCCGAACCTCAGATACACCGAAAAAAAGTGCAATCGGCCGACGCCCCTTACTGATGATTCCTAGGTCTGCTGGATATTCCTCTAGCTTTTGGGTTAATACGTAATTAGGGATCAATTCGGCTCGCCCATCCAAAACTTCCGAGAGGATTTTCACAACATCGTCTTTAAATGTGCTTGTGACCCGCTCATTTGTGGTGAAAAGTAAATCCTGAAGCCGCAGCATGAATGCCATAAACCGAATCGCTGTTTGCCCAATGACTGCTGCCGATACAGATACAGTTTTCAACTCTCCAGTATCTGCTTCAAAAAAAATGGCATATTGATCGCGCAATTCAGAGAACATTGCTTTGCGCGACTTATTATCAAGATCGACACCCAGCGCTTCTAGCGTGGCAATTGTTAATCCGTCATCTTGAACGTGATATTGACCTAAATCGTTAGGACCTACGACATAAAACCCAATGTGATCACCATCGACCCCTTCATAACTAGTTCCAACGGCATAACCAACCGGAATTTTGGTTACCGACATTGAATCGCAAAAAGACTGGCAAAGATTGTTTTTAATATCCATAAATTCCGCCATTACGCAAAAAGCGGCGCAGGAGGCATTTTGCCCAACTTAAAAATGCGCTTTGCACGCTCAAGCGCCAATCGATTGTCCATTGTTCCAAACTCTTTTCCTTTGTGGAAGGCACTCCAAGCCGGCAATCTTTTTTCACTACATTTAATCGTACCTGGAACTTGACCGGCGTCATCGCAAACACAATGCATATGCCAACCCGGCTCATTTGCGTGATATTCGTACCTCGCTAAAACAATCGTGTCATCCAATACCACTTTGCCCAAAAGGCATTGATAGCGTTGCAAGTCGACTCTATAAGCCACTAGTAGCTTGTAACTATCGCCTTGACTATCAAACTCAACGACACACCATGAATACGCTTTAGGTATCTTGAATTGGTTTTTACTTAAAGGAAACGCCGATCGAGGCATTTTGATCCCAGCCTTCCAGGCTCCCCAATTCGTCACGGTTTTTGGCCCATTAATGACTCGCCGCAGTTGCACGTCGAACTCCTCCCTAAGTGCAAATCCTAGCAAAGGCATTGTTCATTCGTTATTGGGACTTACACCATGTGTCGCGCAAAAACGTCAACTGTATCTATGGCTGTTTCAGCCCGTAGGCTACAGTATGCATCGCAACTAAAAATATTGCCGATTACCACGGCTCAAACATTCCTCACGCCGTGAGGCGCTGCAACGCCTCTTGGTATTTCCCCGCAGTTTGCGCAATCACTGCGTCCGGCACGCGGGGTGCGGGCGGGGTTTTGCTCCAGGGCTTGCCATCGACTTGTGCGGCCTCCAGCCAATCGCGTACAAACTGTTTGTCGTAGCTCGGCGGGTTGCTGCCTTCGGCGTAACTCTCCAACGGCCAGTAGCGCGAGGAATCGGGCGTTAGCACTTCGTCCATCAGTGTCAGCGTGCCCTCCGCGTCCAGGCCGAATTCAAATTTAGTGTCGGCAATGATGATGCCCTTGGTCAGGGCAAAAGCCGCTGCTGCTTCATACAGCGCGATGCTGATATCGCGAATGCGGGTGGCCAAGTCCAGACCGATCATGTCCACAGTTTGCGCAAAAGTGATGTTCTCATCGTGCTCGCCCGCAGCAGCTTTGGCGGCGGGCGTATAAATCGATGTTGGCAGGCGCGAGGCGTTGCGTAAACCCGGCGGCAGGGCTACGCCGCAGACCGCGCCATTGCTTTGGTATTCCTTCCAACCGCTGCCCGCCAGGTAGCCGCGCACCACGGCCTCGACGGGTAAGGGCTTGAGCCGTTTGACCAGCATGCTACGGCCTTGCACTTGCGCCACTTCGTCCGGCGCGACAACGCTTTCAGGCGCTTCGCCAGTCAGGTGGATGGGGCAAATGTTTAAGCCTTGGGGGCCGAATTTCTCAAACCAGAACAAGGCCATTTGCGTGAGCAAAGCGCCCTTGCCAGGAATGGGCTCGCCCATGATCACGTCAAAAGCGCTGAGCCGGTCGCTGGCGACCATCAGGATGCGGTCGCTGCCGACGGCGTAGTTGTCGCGAACTTTGCCGCGCGCCAGCAAGGGCAGGGAATGCAGGGTGGAAGTGTGTAGGGAAGAGGCCATAAGCAGCACTGTAGCGCAGGCGGGTGCTCCGCCTGCCGCTTGCTGCCTAGGTGTTAAACGACTCGGCCCTGCTTAATGCACCACTTGCGCCAACTCGCCCCTGCTGTAGCGCGCGGCGACTACGCTCAGCGTATCGCCTCTGACTTTAGCGCCCTGGCCTTCGCAGCCGAACTCGATATAGCGCGCTTTGACCAATTGCTTGGCCGCTTCGCGCGCCGGTTTGAGCCAGTCGCGGGCGTCAAACTTGTCTGGGTTTTCGGCCAAAAATTTCCGGCAAGCGGCGGTCATGGCCAGGCGGATGTCGGTGTCGATATTGATTTTGCGCACGCCAAACTGAATCGCTTTTTGGATTTCGGCCACCGGCACGCCATAGGTCTCTTTCATCTTGCCACCATACGCATTGATCATGGCCAGCATCTCTTGCGGCACGCTGCTCGAGCCATGCATCACCAAATGCGTATTTGGTAGACGGCGGTTGATTTCTTTGATGCGGTCGATCGCCAAAATATCGCCCGTGGGCTGGCGCGTAAATTTGTAGGCGCCGTGGCTGGTGCCGATCGCAATCGCCAGCGCGTCCAGTTGCGTGCGTTGCACGAAATCAGCGGCTTGCTCCGGGTCGGTCAGCAATTGTTCGCGCGTCATGGTGGCGTCGGTGCCGTGGCCGTCTTCTTTGTCGCCCTTCATGGTTTCTAGTGAACCCAGGCAGCCCAATTCGCCTTCCACGGTAACGCCCAGTTTGTGCGCCATGTCCACCACTTGGCGCGTCACGTCCACGTTGTATTCGTAGCTGGCAATCGTCTTGCCGTCACCTTCCAAACTGCCATCCATCATCACCGAGCTAAAGCCCAGGTTGATCGCGCCTTGGCACACCGCCGGGCTTTGGCCGTGGTCCTGGTGCATCACCACCGGCACATGCGGATAGGTTTCGATGGCTGCTTGGATCAGGTGTTTGAGGAAGGCCTCGCCTGCGTATTTGCGCGCACCGGCGCTCGCTTGCATGATGACCGGAGCGCCTACTTCGTTAGCCGCCTCCATGATGGCCTGGACTTGCTCTAGGTTGTTGACATTAAAAGCAGGGATGCCGTAGCCGTGGGTGGCGGCGTGGTCCAGCAATTCGCGCATTGAGACGAGGGCCATGGGGGTTCTCCGGGGGGTTGGTAACCGCTTGGTAACTTGTACCGATAAGCGATTCTATTGAGATTTCTCCCACCCTGTCACCTGTGCGAGCCCGAGCCCTTGCAGGCTGAGTCCGGGCGACGATTTTTCGCTTGCGT
>CAJBBZ010000117.1 GCA_903951445.1 uncultured beta proteobacterium | reverse complement strand
GTGAATCAGATAGGTAGGCGGAAAGAAGTGGTCGGAGCGTGACACCGGTCGTTCCAAAGGCTTCGGCTTTGTGGAAATGGGCAGCGATGCCGAAGCGCAAGCAGCAATCAGCGGAATGAACGGCCAGCAATTCGGTGGCCGCGGTCTGGTGGTTAACGAAGCGCGTCCCATGGAACCGCGTCCTCCCCGCACGGGTGGCGGCGGCTTTGGTGGCGGTGCTGGCGGCGGCGGCGGTTACGGCGGCGGTGCCGGTCGTAGCGGCGGTGGCGGCGGCGGTGGTTACGGCGGTGGCGCCGGACGCAGCGGTGGTGGTGGTGGCGGCGGTTACGGCGGTGGCCGTAGCGGCGGCGGCGGTTATTAATCGCATCCGTTTTGTGGCTTGACGCCACAAGCAATCAGGGCCCTTAGGGGCCCTTTTTTACGTCTGCTGATTGGATCAAGTATTGCGGAAGTCCGGCATCAGCACCGCCAACTGGAAAAGCAGTTTACGTATGCGGTGAGATAGCTTGAACCCATATGCAGCGCCACTGTAGGTGGACGGCGGTATGTGGCGAAAGCCGATGTGCAGTTTTTATTTAAACACCGCGGTGCTTACGCGGCTGCCGCGCCAGGATGCGGTCCCACAGGAAGTTAGGGATGAGCCGCATCAGCCGAGAAACCACGCCCATCTGCCAGGGAATTACCCGGTAACTGTCGCCTGCCGCGATGGCTTTGAAAGCCTGATCAGCAAATGCGGCAGCCGACATTAAAAACGGCATGGGGTAACGGTTTTTGCGCGTCAACGGTGTGTCCACATAACCGGGCGCGATGGTGATCACTTGCACGCCTGTGCCGCGTAATTCGCCACGCAGCGCTTCGCAGTAGCTGATCACGGCGGCCTTGCTGGCGCAATAGGCGGCATGGCCTGGCAAGCCGCGGATGCCGGCAACGCTGGCAATGCCTACCAAACTGCCGCTGCCACGCACACGCATGGCTTGGATAAAAGGGTGAAAACTGGCCGCCAGGCCGATGTTGTTGGTGGCAAACACCTGGGCCATGGCGTCAATGTCTTCGCGATGCGCGCTGTCAATACCGATACTGATGCCCGCATTGGCGATCACTACATCCGGCAGGCCTTGGCGTGCAATACAGGCTTGCGCCGCAGCCACGATGCTGTCGCTATCGGCCACATCCGCGCCATAGATAGCATAACTATCCGGCGACAAGCCAAGTTCTGTTGCCCAAGCCGCTATGGCCTCGCTGCGACGCGCCACCAAGGCCAAGCGGTAACCGGCCTGGAGGTAGCGCAGCGCCAGGGCTTGCCCGATGCCGCTAGATGCGCCGGTTATGAACACTAAGCGCTGGCCCGACTCGCTCATGGCGTGCTGTTCTCGCGGTTCTCGCTTACCAAGATTGCTTGTACCCGCCCGTCCATTTGCAGCGTACGGGTAGTGCCATCGTATTGCAGGCTGTCCGCGCGCATGCGGTGCTTGCCGTAGACTAATTGCACGGGCTTGTCGGATTCAACTTTCTCGGGCTCGGTCCAAACGTGCAAAAAATCTCCGCGAATCTCTAAGCGCGGATAGTCTCCGGCGGGATGCGCTTCGCGCACCATGAGCGCATGGCCGCTTAACTGGAACTCGTTGTTGTCCTGGCTACTCAAACCCTGGTCGGCCGATGCGCGCTTGACACGTCCCTGCGCATCGGTGGAAAGAAAAGTGAATTTTTGAATCTCAATCCAAGGCGCATCTGGCAAACGCTGCGCCGAGGCGCCCTTCAATAAAGCGGTCAGACGCCCGCTGGAATCAAATTTTTGTACGGTGAAACCTTCAATTAAATAATCGGGTGTGTCGTCTGGTGGCCGGGGCAATTCACCGGTGTCCACGCCGGGCGCGCTGCGTACCATCCAATAGCTTCCCAGCGCTAGCACGGCCACCATCAGCAATGGCAGCGCCAGCACCAAGCGGTCAATAACCATTGCAAACAGACGGATCACAGCGTGTACTTCGCAGCGATGGTTTGGTAGTGCCCCGTGGCGCTCAGCAGCAGGTCACACACTTCGCGCACCGCGCCCTGGCCGCCCTGGCTGCGGCTGACAAAGTCAGCGCGCGCCAATATTTCGTGGTGTGCATTGCAGGGCGCGCAGCGCAGCGCGGCATCTTTCATCATGGGCCAGTCTGGCCAGTCATCACCCATGGTCGCCGTCTGGCCCCAGCCCAGTTGCAACTCAGCCAAGATGTCTTGCGCTGCGGGTAGTTTGTCGTCTATGCCGTAGCGTGCATGGCTAATGCCCAGTGCAGCTAAGCGCGCGCGCAGCGGTTCAGAATCGCGCCCGGTAATGACCGCTACCGTGATACCCGCGCTTTGCAGCATCTTCAGGCCGTGGCCGTCCAAGGTGTTAAAGCGCTTGAGAGTTTCACCCTGTGCGCTATAAAACAAGCCACCGTCGGTGAGCACGCCGTCCACATCGAGCAGCAAGACTTTGATGTTCCGGCTGCGCGCCAACAAGGCCTCGGTGAAGTGGGGGTGTGCAGACATCAAATCACCTTGGCCCGCATCAAGTCGTTGGAGGTAAGTGCGCCGATCAAGTGCCCATGTGCATCCACCACCAACACGCTGTTGATACGCCGGCTCTCCATCAACTCAACCGCATCCACCGCCAAAGCCTCTTGCAAAATCGTGACCGGCTTGCTGCGCATCACGTCAAAAGCCGTTTTATCGCGCAGATCGATGCCTTGCTCAACCAAGCGGCGCAAATCGCCGTCGGTGAATATGCCCAAAACCTGTTTGCCTTCACCAACCACGGCGGTTGCGCCGAACCCTTTAGCGCTCATTTCGCGCATTAAGGCGCTGAAGCTGGCGTCTGGACCCACCTGCGGCAAGGCGTCACCAGTCCGCATTACATCGCTGACGTGGGTGAGCAAGCGCCGCCCTAGCGCACCGCCCGGGTGCGAGCGGGCAAAGTCTTCGGCCTGGAAACCGCGCGCCTCTAAGAGCGCCAGCGCCAGTGCATCGCCCATGGCCAATTGCGCGGTGGTGCTGGCGGTCGGTGCCAGGTTGAGCGGACAGGCTTCTTTGGCCACTGCCGTGTTCAGCCAGAGCGTGGCGTACTGCGCCATACTGGACTGCCCGTTGCCGGTCATAGCGATCAGCGGCGTGCCCAGGCGTTTGAGGACCGGCACGATGGCGTTGATCTCATCGGATTCGCCGCTGTTAGAAATCATCAGCACCAAATCCTGCGGCGTCACCATGCCAAGGTCGCCGTGGCTGGCCTCAGCCGGGTGCACAAACAGTGCGGGTGTGCCAGTGGAAGACAAGGTCGCTGCAATCTTGCGCCCTATATGGCCGCTCTTGCCCATGCCCATGACCACCACGCGGCCGGGAATGGACAGTGCTAGTGCGACCGCCTGCGCAAAGCTATCGCCTACTTGCGCTTTGAGGCCGAGGATGGCCGCTGCTTCGATGTCAAAGGTGGTATGCGCCATTGCAATTGCGCGCGCAAAGTCTGGGCTATCTGCGGTCGCTAAAGATGGCGTCTTGGGTGATTGCATCAGTGCATTTTAGGCAGGCATGTGTGTGCCACCTCGAAAACCTGTGTTGGCCTCTTTTTGGTGCGGTCTGGCCGATGCCATGGTGCGCCACCGCTTTACCAAGCTTTACGCTTTTGCAGGTAGACGCGACAAACGGGGCGGCGAAGCTGCGGCCCGTGTTGTGGTCCTGGCAGGGCCTAGAAAAATTGACGCAGACATGCAGGTTTTAGTGTCCTAGCGCTAAACACGGTTACGGACATTACACCGTCTGAAAAGCGTCAATAAGCAAGCTGGATTTCCGGTACGCAAATTGCAATTGACTTGCCAGCGCAACACAGTGCAGGCGAATGCGTCAAAGCATGGGCCGGTGCTTGCCAGGACGATGAAGTTTTCTAAACCAATAGTAGATATGGAGAGACTCGCCAATGACTACCAATAAGCCGCCACCTAGGCACAAGACAGATTCCGCATACCGCATGGCCGCGCAACTCGGCGTATGCCTTGTGGTGCTGATAGTTAGCAGCGCGCTCCATGCCGCCACCACGGCGCCCGCTCCACCGCCGTCGCCACCGCCACCGCTTAGCCCACAGCAAGCATTGGGTGAAAAAATATTCAATGACAAAAACCTCTCTGAACCACGCGGTACTGCGTGCGCTAATTGCCACCAGGCCAGCACTGGCTTTGCCAATTTGAATGGTTCGCGCATCGGCGTACCTTTAGGCAGTTTGCCTAAGTCCTTTGGTACCCGCAGTGTGATGCCAAACGCTTACAGCAGCTTCACACCCCCTTTTAGCTTTCTAGTACTCAATGGCGACGTAGATCCCGTAGGCGGTTTGTTTTGGGACGGCCGCGCCGACACCTTGGCGCAGCAGGCGCAAATGCCATTTCTAGCCGCCAATGAAATGAACAACAAAGACGGCGCCAGCGTGGTCGCCAAAATTGCTGCAGGCCCTTATGCCAAAGCCATGACGGATATGTATGGCAAAGATATATTCAAAAACCCGAGCCTTGCATTTACCCGAGTGGGCGAGGCCCTGGCTGCGTTTGAATCGACTAAAGCATTTCAATCATTTAGTTCGCGCTACGACGATTACATCGCGGGCCGCGTGAAATTGTCACCGGCTGAAGACAATGGCTTAAAAGTCTTTATGGACCCGGCCAAAGGCAATTGCGCCAGCTGCCACACCATGAACCCCCAGTCCACCAAGCCAGCGGACAATTTGTTCACCGACTTTGCGCATTACGCCACTGGTGTACCCCGCAACCAGGCTATACCGGTAAATGCCAACCCTTCGTATTTCGACCTCGGCCTGTGCGGCCCCAACCGCACACGCCCCGCGCTCGGCGCTAACGTCCCCGCCTCGGTCAGTATCGAAAAATTCTGCGGCACTTTCAAAATGCCCTCGCTGCGCAATGTGGGCGATCGCCAGGTGTTTATGCACAACGGCGTGTTCAGCAATCTGCGCGATGTCGTCAGCTTTTACGCCACCCGTGACAGCAACCCCAAGCACTGGTATGGCGCGGCCGCTGTGCCCAACGACTTGCCCTTGGCCTACCAAGCCAACATCGTGCGGGACCGTGCGCCCTTTAACCGCGCCGCAGGCGCTGGGCCCGCATTGAGCGAAAAAGAGATTGACGATGTAGTCGCCTTCTTAAAAACCTTGAGTGACCGCGCGCCGGTGGCACAAGCGACGGTAACTGCGCCGCCCCCACCCCCGGTGAATGTCGCGGCCAATCCCTTCGCGCCACCGCCACCACCAAAGAGCCCCGCGCCTTTAGCTCCCGCCAAACCCGGAACAGCCCCTGCGCCTGCACCCAAGCCGCCCCCGCCGCCCCCTGTGCGTAAGTAGTGCGTGTTGTAAAGCATTAGGCCTCGCATCTGTACCCACGCCAATAATGCCGACGGCTATAGCGGCTCCGAGCAAATAGCGCGGCTTGCTGGCGGGTGATAAAAGGCTTTCGGTGCGAGCGTGCGCAGCGGTGACAATAGGCCGTAGATGACAGTGGACTGCAAAGTATGCGGCCCGCTGTCACCAGATCCTGATTCATGGCTGAACCTATGCAACACACCCACGTTACCGAATACCTGCGCAACCATATCCGCACCGTGCCCGATTGGCCGGCGCCCGGCGTCCAATTTCGCGACATTACGCCACTGCTGCAAGACGCCAAAGTTTTTCGCGTCCTGATCGACGCTTTTGTCCATCGCTATATGGACAATGCCCATCGCCCCGATGTGGTCGCAGGTTTAGACGCACGCGGCTTCATTCTTGGTGCGGTGGTGGCTTACGAACTCAATGTCGGTTTTGTACCCATCCGCAAAAAGGGCAAGTTGCCTTTCACCACGGTGGAAGAAACCTATGAACTCGAATACGGCAGCGCCACCGTGGAGCTGCATACCGACGCGGTGCACCCGGGTGACCGGGTGCTGCTGATCGATGATTTGATTGCTACCGGCGGCACCATGATGGCCGGCAAAAAATTACTGGAAAAACTCGGCGCCATCGTGATGGAAGGCGCCGCCATCGTGGACTTGCCAGAGCTCGGCGGCTCCGACAAATTACGCGCCACCGGCATGCCACTGTTTACCCTAGTGGACTTCGCCGGGCATTAAGCAGTTCTGTGGAGTGGTGACGCCGCGCATTGCCGCCAAGTCGTACGGGTGCGTCCTGGAGTAATCGCAATTAGTCAGGCACAGCCGGTGCGTCCGGCAAACCATAGTAATCGCCCTTAGAGCCGGTAAACATTTGCTGCGCGATGTGCAAACCTGTTGGCCCGTCAATAGACCCGGCCCAAATCGAGGTGCTGTTAGCCCCCTTGCGTCGCCAAAATAAATTGCTCCCGCAGCGCCCGCAAAACCCGCGTTCAGCCTCCGATGAGGAGGCATACCATTGCAGCGTATCTCCCTCGATGTGGAGCGCTTTGGTGGGGCATGCAGTTGCAGCCACATAGTGCCCGCTGCTTTTGCGGCATTGAATGCAGTGACACGCAATGATGGGACGTAGCGGCCCTTTAACCCGATAGCGCACCGCGCCGCACATGCAACTGCCATGGGTCGTCTTATCTACTTCAGCCACCGCTTACTTCCCGATACAAAAGCTAGAAAAAATCACGCCTAGCAAGTCGTCTGAACTGAAGGCACCCGTGATTTCGTTGAGGGCGTTTTGCGCCAGTCGCAACTCCTCGGCTAGCAAATCCAGTGACTGCGCCTGGGCGCGCAAATGGGCGTGGGCCAGGTAAAGGTGCGCGCTAACCTGGCTAAGCGCCTGCACATGGCGCTGGCGCGCCATGGAAATGCCTTCGGCACCGGCTTGCCAGCCTGCCAATTCCAACAACTGCTGGCGCAGCAAGTCCAGGCCCTGCCCGGTTTTGGCGGACAAGTACAAGCCCGGCACTTGCGCATCGGGCGCCTGCGCATCGCATTTGTTCCACACGTCGATGACCGGAACCGTGGCGGCCAGTTTGTGCCCCAGAGTGCTGGCAATACGCGCGTCATCGGCCTGGTATTGAGGCTGGTTTGCGCGCGTTAGATCATGCAAAAACACCACTGCGTCGGCGTGTAGCACCGCGTCCCAGGCGCGCGCAATGCCGATGGCTTCTACCTCGTCAGCGCCCTCGCGCAGCCCGGCGGTGTCGATCACATGGACCGGCACGCCTTCGATCTGTATCGTCTCTTGCACCTTGTCACGCGTGGTACCTGCAATCGGGGTGACGATGGCCAGCTCGGCACCGGCCAAGGCATTGAGCAGGGAGGATTTACCGGCATTGGGCTGACCGGCAATCACCACGCGGATGCCATCGCGCAGCAAAGCGCCTTGGCGCGCAGCGCCCAGCACTTTGGACAGCGCGGCATGCAGACCGTCGAGCTGCCCCTGCGCGTCAGACTTGCGTAAAAAATCAATTTCTTCTTCTGGGAAATCCAGCGTCGCTTCCACTAGCAGGCGCAGGCGCACCAGGCCGTCGCGCAAGTAGTCCACCTCGCGCGAAAAATCCCCGGCCAGCGAGCGCACTGCGCTGCGGGCTGCCGCTTCGGTGCTGGCGTCTATCAGGTCGGCAATCGCTTCGGCCTGTACCAGGTCGATCTTGTCGTTCAGGAAGGCCCGCTCGCTAAATTCCCCGGCTTGCGCTAGGCGCAGGCCCGGCAGGCAGGCTTGGCCATCTTCGTTTTTTTCCCCTGCCAGCTCCAGGCAGCGCGCCAGCAGCAATTGCAGCACCACCGGCCCGCCGTGGGCTTGCAACTCCAGCACGTCCTCGCCGGTAAAGGAATGCGGCGCCGGGAAAAACAGGGCCAGCCCGTGGTCTATGGGCGCGCCTTTGGCATCGGGGAAGGGCAGGTAGTGTGCGTGGCGCGCATCCAGGCTGTGCCCGAATAAGGCCTGGATCAGCGGGCGCAAGTCTTTACCGCTGAGGCGCACGATGCCCACCGAGGCGCGGCCAGGTGCCGTGGCGATGGCCAAAATCGGGTCGTGGTGGCGGGCGAGCATAGGTAGGGCTTGGTTGCGTGTGAATCCATTATCCGTGCCCCATCAGCCCCGGCCATCGCCACGCTCCCAAACGAACAAGGCCGCTTGCGCGGCCTTGGGTGTCCAGCGGCAGCGGGCCGCTTATTTGAACGAGGGCAAATTGAACTGCGGCGGCACGCCCATGCGGGTGTTAATAATCCACTGCTGCGCAATCGACAAGATGTTATTGGTAATCCAATAGACCACCAGGCCCGAGGGGAAGAAGAAGAACATCACGCTAAAGACCAGCGGCATAAACCACATCAACTTAGCTTGCATCGGGTCAGGGGGCGCTGGGTTGAGGGCGGTTTGCAAGAGCGTGGTTAGCGTCATGATGACGGGCAGAATGTAATACGGATCCGGCGCGGATAAATCATGGATCCATAACATCCAGGGCGCGCTGCGCATTTCTACCGTGGACAGCAGCACCCAGTACAAGGCGATGAACACCGGAATTTGCACCATGATCGGGAAGCAGCCGCCCATAGGGTTGACTTTTTCTTCCCGGTAAATGCGCATCATCTCTTGCTGCATTTGCTGCGGGTTGTCTTTGAGGCGCTCGCGCATTTCCATGATCTTGGGGTTGACCGCCTTCATCTTGGCCATGCTCTCGTAGGCTTTGGCATTGAGCCAGTAGAACGCGATTTTCAGCAGTAATACCAAGGCAACAATGGCCCAGCCCCAGTTTTGAATCACGCTGTGCAAACGGTCTAGCAGCCAATACAAAGGCTTGGCCAGAATCGTGAGCCAGCCATAGTCCTTCAGTAGCTCCAGGCCAGGCGCCAGGGCTTCCAGCATTTTTTCTTCCTGGGGGCCGACAAACAGCGTGGCCTCTAGGCTGCGGCTGGTGCCAGGTGCAATCGCTTCGATGGGCGCCACCATGGCAGCGCGGTAGCAACAGTCCGCCAGTGTGCCGGGCATGTCCACGCCGTCGAGCGAGATACTGCGGCTCACACCATCGGGCAGTATCCAGGCGCTGGCAAAGTAATGCTGCACCATGGCGATGTAGCCATTGCTGGCCTGCTTTTCGTAGTCCGCGTTTTTCTTTTTGATATCGGCAAACTCCACTTTCTGGTATTTCTTGGCCTCGGTATAGACCGCCGGGCCGGTAAAGGTGGAATAGAAAGCCGATTCGCCCGCCGGCTTATTGCCATCACGCAGTAGTTGCAAATACAGCTGCGGCGCAATCGGCGCGCCCGATTGGTTGCTCAGCGCATGGTTCACTTGGATGGCATACGAGCCCCGGCGTAAGGTATAGGTTTTAACCACGCTGATGCCGCCCACATCGGGCGAGCTGAAGGTGAGTTGCAGGCTGTCCTGGCCGTCTTTGAGTTGCGTCGCGCCGGAAAAAGCCATAGGCGTTTTGTGCGTCGGGAAGTTACCCGGCACCGCACCCGCCACCACGCCGGACTGGGCCAGGTAAATGCGCTCTTTGCTGTCATCGAGCAGCGTGACATGTTTGTTCTGGTCGCCGGACTCGCCGTATTTCAGGAATTCCGAGCCCACCAAAGTGCCGCCCAGCGTGTCAAACTCCAGCGACAACACATCGGTCGTCACGCGGATGCGTTCGCCGCGCGCAAGCGCTCCGGATTCCACCGCAGGCGCGGCATTGGCAGTTGCTGGTGCTGCGGCCACCGGCACAGAACCGGGCACGCTGGCATCAGACGCGGCTGCTTTGGCAGCGTCAGGTGCCGCCGTGCTAACTGCGCTAGGTGGACCGGGGAAAAACGTCGGCGTATTCCCATTGTGAATTTGCCACTTGTCCCACAGCAGCACCATGGAAAAGCCAAAAATCACCCACAAAATAGTGCGGCGGATATCGTTCATGAGGGTTTCTTTTCAGAAGAAGGGGAAATCAGGCGGCTAAACAGCCGGGGTTTGTCTTGGGGCACCGGGTCAAGCCCGCCATCGCACCAGGGGTGGCAGCGCGCAAGACGGGCGATTGTCAGGTAAGTACCGACGCCAGCGCCATGGTTTTCTAAAGCCCCTAGCGCGTAGCGGGAGCAGGTCGGTTCAAACCGGCAGGAGCTGCCGAGCCAGGGGCTGAGCAGCAAGCGGTAGCCTTTGACCAGGCCGATGAGCAGGGTTTGCATCATGGGTTTAACACGTAATGGGTGTGCCCGGCATGGCCGAACAGCGCTAGCAATTCTTGGCGCACCGCAGCGCGCAAAGGTGCTGAGGTGGCACTGGGAAACAGCCGGGGGTCGAACGCACTGCGCAGTCGCACCACATGGGCGCCGGGGGCAAGTTGCGTTTCAAAAAGCTGGCTCACGTGGTAAATCTGGCGCTTGATGGTGTTGCGGGTGACGGCGCGTTTGGCCCAGCGTTTGGGTACCAATGCGCCGACTGCGGGGCGGTCCAGCGCGAGGCCTTTGTCAAAAACGGTGCTTCCAGGCGCGGGGGCCTGGGAAGGCTGGGCGGCATCAAAGCTGCAAAAGTGCAACACGAAATGGTGGCTACGGGCTTGCACCGTGCCGGCCATCGCCGCCTGGAATTGGGCGCGGGTGCGCAGTCCTTGCACGGGTCAGACCGGCGCCGTGGCGCGTAGCGCTTAGACAGCGAGGCGTTTACGGCCTTTGGCGCGACGTGCGTTGATCACTGCGCGGCCGCCACGGGTTTTCATGCGGACCAAGAAGCCATGGGTGCGGGCGCGGCGGATTTTGGAGGGCTGGTAAGTGCGTTTCATTTGGATTTCCTGACAGATCGGATCCGGCACTTGCGTCTATTCATCAAATTCTCCGAATAAACTTGCCGGCAGGGTTCCCCAAGGGATTTTTAGGGAAAGCCTAGGATTATCGCAAATTTTCGGCGCCAAGCCAAGCACTGGCGACTGGCGGCTGTTCTGAAGCTGCCCAGGGCGGCGTTTTGAAATACAAATTTCATAAAATTCGTGGCCCAAATCCCGCGCTTGCGGTTAGCATCAGGGCGTCGGCCAGGCGTTCCACTTTTGTGGATAAGTGTTTGATAATTCACCCATCCGGCATCCCCATTCCCCTTTTTATCCACAGATTGACTGCGTTCATGACCGAAGATTTTGTGCCTTATGGCGATGCGGCGCACACCGGCGATGCGGGCCAGGCCTTGTGGCATTCGTGCATGGAAAAAATGGCCATGGACATGCCTGAGCAGCAGTTCAACACCTGGCTCAAGCCCTTGACGGCCCAGGTCTCCGAAGACTTCAGCAAAGTGCAGGTGATCGTGGCCAACCGCTTCAAGCTCGATTGGGTGCGCGCCCAGTACCTGGCGCCCATGGCCGCCGTGCTCGAGCGCCTGTGCGGCCAGTCGGTACAGGTGGAGCTGGTAATCAGCCAGCGCGAGGCGCTGCCCCGCCAAGAGCTGTCGGCCCGCAGCCCCGCCGTGCGCGCCCAGGGCGTCGACAGCCAGGCCGCCGCCGTGCCCGAGGCGCCCAAAAATCGCCTCAACAGCATGCTCAACTTTGATAACCTGGTCGAAGGCAGCGCCAACCGCATGGCGCGCGCCGCCGCGATGCACGTCGCCACCACCCCCGGACACCTGTACAACCCCTTGTTTATCTATGGCGGCGTGGGGCTGGGCAAGACGCATTTGATGCACGCCGCAGGCAACCGGCTGCTGGCTGACAAACCAGCGGCCAAGGTTTTGTACATCCACGCCGAGCAATTTGTGTCCGACGTGGTTAAGGCCTACCAGCGCAAAACCTTTGAAGAATTCAAGGACAAATACCATTCCCTGGACTTATTGCTGATCGACGACGTGCAGTTTTTTGCCAATAAAGAGCGCACCCAGGAAGAATTTTTCAATGCGTTTGAGGCCTTGCTGGCCAAAAAATCTCACATCGTGATGACCAGCGACACCTATCCCAAGGGCCTGACGGACATCCACGAACGCCTGGTTTCGCGCTTTGATTCGGGCCTCACGGTGGCTATCGAGCCGCCCGAATTAGAGATGCGGGTGGCGATTTTGATCAACAAAGCGCGCGCCGAGGGCGCGGAGATGCCCGAGGAAGTGGCGTTTTTCGTCGCCAAAAATGTGCGCTCCAACGTCCGCGAGCTAGAGGGTGCTTTGCGCAAATGCCTGGCTTATTCGCGCTTTAACCAGAAGGAAATTTCCATCCCGCTGGCGCGCGAAGCCTTGCGAGACCTTCTTTCTATACAGAACCGCCAGATCTCTGTGGAAAACATTCAAAAAACCGTGGCCGACTACTACAAAATCAAGGTCGCGGACATGTATTCCAAGAAACGCCCGGCCAGTATTGCCCGGCCGCGCCAGATCGCCATGTACCTGGCCAAAGAGCTGACGCAAAAAAGCTTGCCCGAGATCGGCGAGCTATTTGGCGGGCGCGACCACACCACCGTGCTGCACGCAGTGCGCAAAATCAGCCTGGAGCGCCAGCAGGCGACCGAATTGAACCAACAATTGCACGTTTTGGAACAAACGCTGAAGGGCTGAGATAAAAGTGCTTTTCCCGCCGGAAAACAGCCCAATAAACAGCGAAAATGGCGGGTGCTGTCCGTTCGCGTCTGCCAGTTGGTAAATAGATAGAAATTTGGAGTCTTACATGATTGTTTTGAAAGCCACGCAAGACCAGGTGTTGTCCGTATTGCAATCGGTGGCCGGTATCGTCGAACGTCGCCACACTTTGCCTATCCTTGCCAACGTGCTGGTACGCAAAACCGGCTCCAGCCTGCAGTTCACCACCAGCGACCTGGAAATCCAGATCCGTACCAGCGCCGAGCTCGGTGGCGATGCCGGCGATTTCAGTACCACCATAGGCGCGCGCAAGCTGATCGATATTCTGCGCACCATGCCCGCCGACCAGACCGTGTCCTTGGAAGCGAGCCAAAGCAAAATCATCCTCAAGGGCGGCAAAAGCAAGTTCACCTTGCAAACCCTGCCCGCCGAAGATTTTCCGCTGGTGCAAGAGTCGCCCAGCTTTGGCCCGGTGTTTAGCGTGCCGCAAAAGACCCTGAAAAGCCTGCTGAGCCAAGTGTCGTTTGCCATGGCGGTGCACGATATCCGCTACTACCTCAACGGTATTTTGTTCGTCGCCGAAGGCAAGCAGCTCAGCCTGGTCGCCACCGACGGCCACCGCCTGGCTTTTGCCTCGGCCACGCTGGATGTGGAAGTGCCCAAGCAGGAAGTCATCTTGCCGCGCAAAACGGTGATTGAGTTGCAGCGCCTGCTCTCGGATGCCGAAGGCGCCATCGACATGCAATTTGCCAGCAACCAGGCGCGCTTTAGCTTTGAGGGCATGCAATTTGTGACTAAGTTGGTCGAGGGCAAATTCCCCGACTACAACCGCGTCATCCCCAAAAACCACAAAAACCGCATCGTGCTGGGCCGCGCCACTTTGTTGTCCACTTTGCAGCGCACCGCGATCCTCACCAGCGACAAGTTCAAAGGCGTGCGCCTGAATATCGACCCCGGTACCCTGCGTATGGCGGCGAACAACGCCGAGCAGGAAGAGGCGGTGGACGAAATCGATATCGACTACGAAGGCGACAGCATCGAGATCGGTTTTAACGTCACTTACCTGATCGACGCCCTGACCAATATGGGCCAGGAAATGGTGACGCTTGAGTTCTCGGACGGCAACAGCTCGGCGCTGATGACGATTCCCGATAACGCCACCTTCAAATACGTGGTGATGCCCATGCGCATTTGACCGCGCCCCATCCGGTGCCCCCAAGCCAAACCCCCGCAGCCCGGGGGTTTGGACATTCAAGAACAGCGTAAATTTTGAGTGGTATTGCAAAACTAAGCGTTTGGCAATGCCCGAATTGATAACCAGAAGACTTCTCCATGACCCAAGACAAGCAGCCCGACGCCACCCCTAATGACTCCAGCGAAGGCGTCAACACCGGCGAAAGCGGCGCAGACAGTTCTAACTTCCAGCCCACCATTGACACCAACCAAGCTGGCGCGACCGATGCCTATGGTGAAGGTTCTATCCAAATTCTGGAAGGCTTAGAAGCGGTGCGCAAGCGCCCGGGCATGTACATCGGCGATACCTCGGACGGCACCGGCTTGCACCATTTGGTGTTTGAGGTGGTGGACAACTCCATCGACGAATCGCTGGCCGGGCATTGCGACGACATCGTGGTCACCATCCACTCGGACAACTCGATCAGCGTGACCGACAACGGCCGCGGCATTCCCACCGGCGTGAAGATGGACGACAAGCACGAGCCCAAGCGCAGCGCCGCAGAGATTGCGCTGACCGAGCTGCATGCGGGTGGCAAGTTCAACCAAAACAGCTACAAAGTCTCGGGCGGCCTGCACGGCGTGGGCGTGAGCTGCGTGAATGCGCTGTCCAAAATGCTGCGCCTGACGATACGGCGCGACGGCAAAGTGCATGTCATGGAGTTCAGCAAAGGCTTTGTGCAAAACCGCATCACCGAGATGCAAGACGGCGTGGAAGTCTCGCCCATGAAGATTGCGGGCGATACCGAAAAGCGCGGCACTGAAGTGCACTTTTTGCCCGACACCGACATCTTCAAAGAAAACAATGTTTTCCATTACGAGATTTTGAGCAAGCGCTTACGCGAGCTGAGCTTCTTGAACAACGGCGTGCGCATCCGCTTGAAGGACGAGCGCACCGGCAAAGAAGACGACTTCTCGGGCGCGGGCGGCGTGAAGGGCTTTGTGAACTTCATCAACAAAGGCAAGAGCGTTCTCAACCCCAATATCTTCCACGCCACCGGCGATCGCCAGAGCGACCAAAACACCAACATTGGTGTCGAAGTGGCGATGCAATGGAACAGCGGCTACAACGAGCAAGTGCTTTGCTTTACCAACAACATCCCCCAGCGCGACGGCGGCACGCACCTGACCGGTTTGCGCGCGGCCATGACGCGTGTCATCAATAAATACATCGACGAATCGGAGCTGGCCAAAAAAGCCAAAGTGGAGGTGACCGGCGACGACATGCGCGAAGGCCTGTGCTGCGTGCTCTCGGTGAAAGTGCCCGAGCCAAAATTCAGCAGCCAAACCAAAGACAAGCTGGTCTCCAGCGAAGTGCGCGGCCCGGTGGAAGACATCGTGAGCAAACTGCTGGCCGACTACCTGCAAGAGCGGCCTAACGATGCCAAGATCATTGTCGGCAAAATCATCGAAGCGGCGCGTGCGCGCGAAGCCGCCCGTAAAGCGCGCGACATGACGCGCCGCAAAGGCGTGCTCGACGGCATGGGCTTGCCCGGCAAGCTGGCCGACTGCCAGGAAAAAGACCCCGCTATGTGCGAGATTTATATCGTCGAGGGCGACTCCGCCGGTGGCAGCGCCAAGCAAGGCCGCGACCGTAAATTCCAAGCCATCCTGCCCTTGCGCGGCAAGATTTTGAATGTGGAAAAAGCGCGTTACGAAAAGCTGCTGACCAGTAACGAAATTTTGACGCTGATCACCGCCCTGGGCACCGGTATCGGCAAAGCCGGTGGCAGCACCGGTAGCGATGACTTCAATGTCGCCAAGCTGCGTTATCACCGCATCATCATCATGACCGATGCCGACGTGGACGGTGCGCACATCCGCACCTTGCTGCTCACTTTCTTCTACCGCCAAATGCCCGAGCTGGTTGAGCGCGGCCATATTTATATCGCCCAGCCGCCGCTCTATAAAGTGAAGGCCGGTAAAGAAGAGTTGTACCTGAAAGACGCCTCGGCACTGGACAGCTTTTTGATGCGCATTGCGCTCATCAACGCCTCGGTATTTACCGGCGGCCCCAATGGCAGCACGCTGCAAGGCGACACCCTGGCCGAGCTGGCGCGCAAGCACCAGGTGGCGCAGAGTGTGATCGCGCGCCTGCAAAACTTCATGGATGCCGAAGCCCTGCGCGCGGTAGCCGATGGCGTGGCGCTGAACCTAGATACCGTGGCGGATGCCGAACTGTCTGCCGCCGCCTTGCAAGCGCGCCTGCCCGATGCCGAAGTGGCCGGCGAGTTTGACGTCCGTACCGACAAACCGATTCTGCGTATCAGCCGCCGCCACCACGGCAACGTAAAAAGCAGCGTGCTCACGCAAGACTTTGTGCATGGCGCAGATTACGGCGCGCTGGCCGAAGCCGCCAGCACCTTCAAAGACTTGCTGGCTGAAGGCGCCCGCGTGATGCGCGGCGAGGGCGAGCGGGCCATGGAAGAAAAAGTGAGCGACTTCCGCCAAGCCATGGCCTGGCTGATCGCCCAAGCCGAAAACGGCACCGCCCGTCAGCGCTACAAAGGCCTGGGCGAGATGAACCCCGCGCAACTGTGGGAAACCACCATGGACCCAACGGTGCGCCGCCTGCTCAAAGTGCAAATCGACGACGCCATCGAAGCAGATCGCGTGTTCACCATGCTGATGGGCGACGAAGTAGAACCGCGCCGCGAGTTCATCGAAGCCAATGCGCTGCGGGCGGGGAATATTGATATTTGAGTTTGTAGGCTCTCAAAAAGCGCGCAAGTTCTTTTAAATTTGCAAGACAAAAAAGCTCGGATTTCAGGGCTTTTTTGTTCATGGTTACCCAGATGTAGTTAGTGCAGTAAAAGTTCAAAACGTCGCTTTTGCCGATGCTCGTAAGTTTTCTAACTTTTGGAGGATTGAAGGTCTGCCCTGGTCCATGGTCTTCATTGGGCCAACCTTCTTGGACGGCAGCTGTGTCGCAATTCACATCGTTAAATTAAATCCGACGCCACGTTGATGCCTAGAATAAACATAGCGATTGCTACGAATACGTCAAGTAGCCGCCAAGCTCTAGGAGACGTTATCCAGCTAGCGACACCCCGCGCACCCATTACAAGCGCAGCGAACCAGACAAATGAGGCAAAAGTTGCTCCGAGCCCATAGCTGAATTTCATGCCAGCGGGAAGGGCCGCACCAGCCGTTCCTACTATGAGTACAGCATCCAACCATGCTACGGGGTTCAGGAAAGAAACCGACAGCAAGGCAACGTAGCTTTTGTGCCCTGATTCAACCCCATTTGCGTATGCAACATTACCCCCTCTGTTTCCACCAAGAGTCGCGCGTCGCGCAGCAAGAAGGCTGTGACCGAACAGCAAGCAAGCGCCAAACCAGAGCGCCGCAGTTTGGAAATATGGGGCCGCAGTAAATGCGGCTGATAAGCAGGCAATGCCAAGCCAAATCAACACTGCATCACTGATAAATCCGATTGCGATGAGTTCAACTGACGGCCGCCCCAACAGCGCTTGGCGCAGGATCAGCACGTCTTTAGGTCCAGGAGAAATGAAGATGGCCAGCCCAAGCGCGAGCCCTTGTACAAAGGTAGGAGTGTCGAACATGTTTCATGCCGACAACCTCCTAAGCTGAACCGGAAATTCTGGTGAATACCAAATGCTATCAGGTTTGAAAATTTGCTAATTAAGAATAAACGAGACGTTGTGGCGGCGGACTTGGAGATCCATCAATTACGCCAAATTTTGTGGCCTCCAGAGAGTTAATTGCGATCGTTTGTGAATGTCTGCTTTAGGCGCGTGACGGTTAGGTTCGAAACTTCCGATGGTGCAGCGCCTGGCGACGATTTCGGTTCGCCAAGCGCTACCGTCAAAATCGAGTCTGTAGAGCTTCTGTCAACGACTAACTCTCAAAAAAGGCGCTTAGATAAAACCCGCAGCTCAGAAAGATCACAAAGGACCAGAAGCTGAAATTGAATCCTTTAGAAAAGCGTTAGTCCCGCTTTGCCAGCACAAAACTGAGTGACTTTACGAGGGGTTCAAGACTTCAGGAATATCGCGCGCGCCGTGCAATATGCGCACGATGGTGACTTGCTCTGTAGTGGACTCAAAAAAGATCACGTAATTGCCATGTGCGCATGAGCGCAAGTCAGGGGACAGTTCGGGTCGCCGCCGATAGCCCGCAGGGTTGTGACAAATTTTTTTGCATTGCGCATGCAACGCAGTCACAAAGGTTCTGGCGCGAACTGGATTGTCTTGTGCAATGTAGTCGCCGATCTCCTCAAGATCGAACGCTGCCAAGGGCGTGATCAGCAATTGCATTAGCGAGCTTGGCGAGCAGCCTGCTTCGCGTATTTGGCTTGTAGCCGATCAAAGACGGGTTGCGCTGCAAGTGGTGCACCACTGGCCTTCCCTGCGGCGATATCGTTTCTGAGCGCTTGGAGTTGGATCGCCTGCTGGCGCTCGGTGTCCTCGAGCAAGCGCAGTCCGGCACGGACGACTTCACTGACGTTGTTGTAGCGGCCGCTTTCGACTTGATCGCGGATAAAGGCCTCGAAATGGGGGCTCAGGGCAACGCTCGTGGGCATGATGCTCTCCTAACAGTTAATAACTATTATTATTCACTTGCTAAAAAGCCCTGTCAAGATTGACCCGATGCCGACAGACCCGCGTAAACCTGTCGCTGTACGAACCCCTTAAGGTAACTTCCCACCCAGCCCTTCCCAGCTAGGTTTGACCGCCGCAATATGCCGCGCCCTCACATGCCCGAAGCCGCGAATCTCTTCGGGCAGTTTGGCAAAGCGCAGCAACATAGGCCCTTGAGGTGACAACAGACAGTCTGCTTCCCTTGTAATTCTTTAAACAAAAAACACCACCACCGCCGTCCTTGGCAAGTCGCCGATTGGTGGTCGTACGTTGGTACGGCTAGCCGGAGGCCGGTAAGGTAGCGGCTAATGTGGCGGCGCTATGCGCAGACCCATAAAGTCAGCCGGAGATTGAATGGCGATGCCTTTGTACGGGTGCAGCACCTTCAGTTCCTTGTCGCCGGTGACAATCGCCATGACATCCGCATCCAAGGCCAGGGAAAGAAACTTGTTGTCCTTCGGGTCTCGGCAATCCGTGACGGTGCTGGTGCTTTGAACGACTTCCACCTTACTGGCCAATTCCGCCAGCACGCGCAAGCGAGCGCCTAAAGGCATTATTTTTTCGAACGCATCGCGCTGAAAAACCGATGCCAACTCATCCCAGGTGGTTTGACTAAATACGAGCTCGTACTCATTGAGCGCATAAAGCAATAGGCTGCGAATGGCCTCCCCTTTGAACAAGACCCCACTGATGCTGACGTTCGTGTCAAGAATGAGGCGCGGCTTAGGCTCGGTTCTCATGCACGATGGCCATCACATTTTCTTGTGTGAGCGATTGTGGGTCAAGGCTAGCATCGAGTTCCTCTAGGACTTTCCCGAACGCATCACCTGCACGCTCTTGCGTCTCACGGTTGAGCTGACCGTGCAGCAGCAACATTCGGCCAATCAGGATGCTGGGGTCAGGCGCACGAACATGGCGATCTGACAAAGCCCAAAATAATGGGCGCCCATGGCGGGTCACGCAGACAAGATCGTCTTGTACGGATTCAAGGAATTCTCCGTACCGACTTTGCACCTCACGCGATGTCACTGTTTGCATGCTTATATTCCTTAGGGGCCGGACTATTGTACAGATAATATAGATTGTATCTACAAATCCATACGCCAATCGCGCTCCCAAGAGTACCCAAGCTGCCTGCGAGCCCCTTAAGGTAACTTCCCACCCAGCCCTTCCCAGCTAGGTTTCACCGCCGCAATATGCCGGGCCTTAACATGCCCAAAGCCACGAATCTCTTCGGGCAGTTTTGCAAAGCGCAGGGCGTCGGGCAGGGTGGTGGGGTTTAGTTGCGCGACCATGCGCTCCAGCGTCTGCATGTAGTTCTGCACCAGGGCGCGTTCGCCTTGGCGCTCTTCGCTGTAACCAAATATGTCCAGCGCCGTGCCGCGCAATACCTTGAGCGGCGCTAGCAAGCGAAAGCCCAAAGCCATCCAGGGGCCAAAGCGCTGCTTAATGAGGCGACCTTTTTCATCTTTCTTCGCCAATAGTGGCGGCGCCAGGTGGTAGTTAACCTGGTAGTCGCCTTCAAACATGGTGCTGATTTTTTCCTTGAAAGCCGGGTCGCTGTGCAGACGCGCCACTTCGTATTCGTCTTTGTAGGCCATCAGCTTGAACAGGTAGCGCGCCACGGCGCTGCTAAGCGGTAAATCTTTGGCGTCGGCTTGGGCCCCTAGCGCGCTTTCTGCGCTGCGTACCTTGGCCACAAAGTCGCGGTAGCTTTGCGCGTAGGCGGCGTTTTGGTAGCCGGTCAAAAAAGTAGCGCGGTGCTCTATCAGCGCGTCCAGCGAGGTGGGCGCTTGCTTGCGCACCAATTGCACGGTTTGCGCGGGTAGCAAGCTGCGCTGCACCGCCGCCGGGTCGTGTGCGGCCAAGCGGCCCCAGTGAAAGGCGGCCTGGTTTTTTTCCACAGCCACGGCGTTGAGCGCCATGGCTTGTAACAGCGCGTCCTGCCCCAGCGGTATCCAGCCCTTTTGCCAAGCGTAGCCCAGCAGAACCGGGTTGGTAAAAATGCTGTCGCCCAGCAATTCGGTGGCGATGGCTTCGGCGTCAACGCAGCCTAGTGATTGCGGCTCTTGCAGTGTGGCGGCAATGGCGGCAATGCAGGCCTCTCCCGGGTTGCTCCAGTTGGCGTTTTGCACAAAAGCGGCGGTGGGTTGGCTGTGGCTGTTGAGCACCACGCGGCTGCGCCCGGCGCGCAAGCGCACGCTGGTTTCTTTGCCAGCGGTGACGATAGGGTCGCAGCCGATCACCAGGTCCGCGCAGGCCATACCCACGCGGGTGGTGCGTATCGCGTCTTGGCTTTCGCTGATCAGCACATGGCTCCAGGTGGCACCGCCTTTTTGCGCCAGGCCGCCTGCGTCTTGCGTGACGATGCCTTTGCCTTCGATATGCGCTGCGACGCCCAGCAACTGGCCGATGGTGATCACGCCCGTGCCGCCCACGCCCGCGACCACCAGACCCCAAACGCCGTCATGCGCTTGTTGTAAATCGAACACCGCAGGCTCCGGCAGGCCCGCCGCCGGGCCGCTGCTAGCGGACTGCGCAGAACTTTTCTTTTTGCGTAATTTGCCACCTTCCACGGTGACAAAGCTAGGGCAAAACCCTTTGACGCAAGATATGTCTTTGTTGCACGTACTTTGGTTGATGCGCCGCTTGCGGCCCAGCTCAGTTTCTAGCGGCTCCACACTCACGCAATTGCTTTGCACGCCGCAGTCTCCGCAGCCTTCGCACACCAACTCGTTAATCACCACGCGCGTGGCCGGGTCCACCATGGTGCCGCGTTTGCGGCGGCGGCGTTTTTCGGTGGCGCAGGTTTGGTCGTAAATAATGACCGTCGTGCCTTTGATCTCCCGCAGCACGCGCTGCACCGCGTCCAGGCTGTCGCGGTGCTCCACGGCCACGCCTTCGGGCAGGCCTTTGACGCCATCGTATTTTTGGGGCTCGTCGGTCACCACCACAATGCGCTGCGCACCTTCGGCCCGCATGCTTTGCGCGATCTGGATCACGCTATGGCCCTCGGCGCGCTCGCCGATTTGCTGGCCGCCCGTCATGGCGACTGCGTCGTTGTACAAAATTTTGTAAGTGATATTCACACCCGCAGCAATCGACTGGCGCACCGCCAGCAAGCCGCTATGGAAGTAGGTGCCATCGCCCAGGTTCGCAAAAATATGCGCGTCGTTCACAAAAGGCTGCTGCCCCACCCAAGGCACGCCTTCGCCGCCCATTTGGGTAAAGCCGGTGGTGGAGCGGTCCATCCACAAGGTCATAAAGTGGCAGCCGATACCGGCCAAGGCGCGCGAGCCTTCGGGCACGCGGGTGGAGGTGTTGTGCGGGCAGCCCGAGCAAAACCAGGGCTGGCGCTCGGCCAGCGGCGCGCCCAAGGCCAGCGCCTGCATAGACTTTTCTTTGGCGTCCAAAATCGCCAACTGCGCATCCATGCGGGCGCGCACATCGGCATCTACGCCGAGCGCGCTCAGGCGCTGCGCAATCGCGCGGGCAATCATGGCGGGCGTCAGGTCCGCATTAGCGCGCAGCAAGCGGTTGGCCGAAGGTTCTGAGCCCGACCATTCGCCGCCAATGCCGTAAGGGCTGGCCGCGTCATCCGACACGGTGAACTTGCCCACCACCCGTGGGCGCACATCGGCGCGCCAGTGGTAGAGCTCTTCTTTGAGTTGGTATTCAATGACCTGGCGCTTTTCCTCGACCACCAAAATCTCTTGCAAGCCGCTGGCAAATTCGCGCGTCAATTGCGCCTCTAAGGGCCAGACTACCGCCACTTTATGCAGGCGTATGCCTACGCGGCGGCAAGTGGCATCGTCCAGGCCCAGATCGAGCAAAGCCTGGCGTGTGTCGTTAAACGCCTTACCGCTGGCCATCAGGCCGAAGCGGTCGTTCGGGCCTTCGATCACATTGTGGTTGAGCCGGTTGGCACGCACATAGGCCAGCGCGGCATACCACTTGGTGTCAAACAGGCGCGCTTCCTGATCCAGCGCGCCATCGGGCCAGCGGATGTGCACGCCGCCTGCGGGCATTTCAAAATCGGTCGGCATCACAATCTTCACGCGGTGTGGGTCCACATCAACCGCTGCGCTGGACTCGACGATTTCTTGAATCGTTTTCATACCCGCCCACACGCCTGCATAGCGGCTCATAGCAAGCCCGTGCACGCCCAAATCCAAAATGTCTTGCACGCTGGCCGGGAAAAACACCGGCGTGCCGCAGGCCTTAAAAATATGGTCGCTCTGGTGCGCTGCGGTCGAGCTTTTGGACACATGGTCATCACCAGCCACGGCAATCACGCCGCCCCAGGGCGTGGTGCCGGCCATGTTGGCGTGCTTGAACACATCGGAGCAGCGGTCCACGCCCGGGCCTTTGCCGTACCAGATGCCAAACACGCCGTCGTATTTATTGCTGCCCGGCGGCGCAAAGCCTAGTTGTTGCGTGCCCCACAAAGCGGTGGCGGCCAGTTCTTCATTCACGCCAGGTTGGAAATGCACATGGTGCTCTAGCAAGCGCTTCTTCTCTTTGGCCAGCGATTGGTCGTAACTGCCCAAGGGTGAACCACGGTAGCCGCTGATAAAGCCTGCGGTGTTTTTGCCCGCTGCCAGGTCGCGCACGCGTTGCATCATGGGCAGGCGCACCAGGGCATGGATGCCGCTCATAAAAGCCTGGCCGGTGGTTTGGGTGTATTTGTCGTCCAGCGTGACGGATGCGGCGCGTAGCTGGTCGGGGTGCAGGGGGGCATTCATGGGTAAGGACTCCTGGGTAGTAGAGCCGCCTTGTGGGCAGCAGTTGGTGCAGCTGGCTCTGGGTAAGAGGGCTGCGCTCGGGTGTGCAGTGTAGTCAAACTAAAAGCAAGTGTGTATCGCGCCGCTGATGAACCCGTCGTCCTCGACGAGCGGCATCCAGCGCCATTTGTCAAAGGTGGTGCAAGGGTGCGACAAGCCCAGTGCCACCCGGTCGCCCACCACCGGCACAGGTCCCGCAGGGTCAAAGCGCATATAGGCGTGTTGGTCGTTGAGGTCGCTGATGCGCCAGCCGGGCGGCGCTGCTTGCGCATCTTGCAAATTGCGCAGGTGCGCGCTGGCGTGCCATTGCACTGTGGGCAGGGCGATGTCATACGAGATGTCGCGCTTGCCGCAGCTCAGCAGCGCCAGGCCGGGCTCGGGCACGGATTGCACCAGGGTCCAAACCTCTAGCGCGGGCAAGAGCGAGTCGCTTAAGCCCTCACGCTGCTCCACCAGGCGCAGGTAGTGGCGGTAGTGCTCGTGGTCGTGCGTCAGGTAGCAGCCCGAGCGCAACACGCCGCACACCGGCTGCGATAAACCTTGCGCTTGCAGCAGCGGCAACACCAGGTCAAACACCGCCGTGCCACCCGCCGACAGAATAATCTCGCCCGACGCAAACCAGCCGCGCGCATCACAAGCGCGTGCCACTTCCAGCACCCGGCGCACCAGCGCGCTGACCGCTACCGGGTCCAGCGCGGGGTCGCACACCGCAGCATGGCCCTCATAACATTCCACGCCGCCCAGGCGCACGGCTTTGGAGCTTGTCAGCGCCTGCGCCAGCGCCAAAGCTTCATCTAATGTGCGGCAACCGGTGCGCTGGCCGGGGATGCCTATTTCCAGCAACACATCAAAAGGCTGGCAGTCGGCTTGCGCATCCGCCCAGGCTTCTATCAAGCGCAACTGCGCGATGGAATCGACCAAAAACCACACCCGTAAATCAGCATGCTGGCGCAGCAAGTGTTGCAGCCCAGCCAGGTCTGCCGCGCCCAGCACCTGGTTGGCAATGATGGCGCGCCGCACCCCGGCGGCCACACCCACGCCTAGTTGAAACACAGTGGCAAAAGACAAGCCCCAAGCGCCTGCGGCCAGTTGCATGGCAAACAACTCGGGCGACATGCTGGTCTTACCGTGGGGCGCCAGGTGGACGCCCTTGCGCTGCGCAAAGTCCTGCATCCAGCGCAGGTTGTGCGTGAGCGCGCTGCGGCGCAACACCGCCAGCGGAAACGCTAGGTCATTGGCCAGCACATTCCAGCCGCGTTGCGCGATGTCGGCCAAGGCACCGGGCTGCGCGCCTTGTGGAAAGCTTTTGCTGTGCGGGCCTAGTTCAACCATAGCAGGGCTAGCTTGGATGGCGCAGCGCACACGCGCGGCGGGCAAGGCTTGTCGCGTTAAGGCTGGACTTAGGGGGCAGGTACGCGGTCATGGGCGCAGTGTAAACAGCAAAGCTGCTGTAGGCCTTGTGCAATTGCTTGCTGGTGGCGACTACCCTCCAGCCCAGCTAAGACCGTTGCTGCAATGAAAAAACCACCGCAGAAGGCGGTGGTTTGGGTGGGGGCTCAGGGTGCGTCAAGTGCCTCACAACGAGGCGCTTGTGCTTAACCTTTTGTTGCCTTTTGGCCGGTCAACGTGCCCGTGAGCGTAGAGCCGTCATCGGAATCGTTTCCACTCAAGCTGCCGTTGAGCACGTAGGTGCTGTTAACCGTTCCGCTTAATGTGCCCGATATAGTTCCGCCACTTGCCGGGATAGAAAACGTCACGCCATCTTTTTTGGCATTGAGCGTAAACCCACCGTCGCATCTAATGAAGTCCCCTACGCTACAAGAAGCGACAGTGCCATTGGTATTTATCACCACTGTACCGGTATTGCTACCAGATTCGTCTGGAGTTGCCTGGCCGCCTTTTGATTGCCAATTGGCGGTGATGTTGTAAGTGCCTGCGAAATCAGACAAAGTTTTTGCAGATGCGGGCGCTAGAGAGTTGTTGCTAGGGTTGGGGTAATAGAAAGCAAAGTGCTTAGAGCGAGTTGAATTACCTGGCAAATTGGCGTGGAGCTGCAGGTCGGTGGCACTTGCCCCGGCGGCATAGAAACCGCTTGCACCAACGGCGACAGCGCTCGCGCAGTGCAGGTCGTCATTGCTTAGACGGCTACAGTTAATCACCGCGCTGCGGGCCGAGGTCAATACATTGGCCGCGTCATCAAATTGATTGCCACGCACCTGGTTGACGGTAGGAGCACGGCCAAATATTCTGATGTTGGTAGGGGCGACAGCACCGTTGGGCACGGTCCAAAAGTCGTCGTTAATGCTCCCCAGTTGCACATTTTCATTTTGCGCAAATACATAGCCCCCCGCGTCTTTGGTGTCATTGACCAGGTCGGCCCTTGCTTTGCTAGTCAAATCTGCAAACACAGTTTTGCGCAATTCGCCCAGGGCAGGCGCCCGGCTGAGGGTGCGGTGCATTTGCGTTACCTTGGTGCCGTCAGTAAGCTCTATGTCGAATTTCCAAGTGCCTTGGTCCGGTATGGCGACTAGCTCGGAGTCCTGGTACTTTTCTGCAAACGGAACAAAGAATAGGTTGCTGCGTTCAGTTGCTGGAATGTCATCAGTTCTGGATGCATTTTTGTAGCTGTAATTCAAGCGTGCAAAGCTTGTGCAGTTGACTTCTCCGCTTGCGAGGGCCAACCCAAGCGTTGAGCAACCAGGTACAGGTTTTAGATACAACTTTTTGTTCTTTGGCGTGGTAACGGTGACCAAGCGGTAAATCGACTCGCCCTTCCCGTTAATTTTATTCGTGACGATCAAGGCGTATCCAGTGGACAGGTAACTGGAGTCGGGGTCATTAATGAACTCGCGGTCCTGCACGAATGACGCCACGCTGGCGTCGTGGTCATACTGGTTGCCTGCTTGTTTGAGCACGCCGTTTTCGTTTTTAAGGGCGAAATTGCCGTAGCTGATGTTATTGGCTTTGTCGGTGCTGCGGTAGCTCACTACCCACACGCCGTCATTCGCGGCGCCGGGGTTGCGGACCACATATTCCAAATTACCTTGGTCAAAAACTACGCCGTCGGCAAGACTGCTGAACAAGGTTTTGAACGCCCCCTTGGCACCGACGAGTGCGCCACCCGTCTTGAAGAGTGCGGGGTCATTGCCCACAAATAAGTTTTTGCAGGCATCGGCTTTGACGTCAGATGCAGCGCCCGTTCCCGGGGTATTTACGCGTTGAGCGACTGGGAGTTTGTAGCAAGCAGTCATGCGAGTCATCAAGTCGGCCACCAGTGGCGCCGAGGTCTCATCTGCCTTCGCTTTGGCTTCATCCATCGCCCCCTTTGTGATTGGCACTGGCTTGGCGACTGATGGGTCTTTACTTATGGTGATCACAGCGTCCGGTTTGTCTCTGAGACTTATCTCCTGTTTGGCTTTGGCTGTTCCATTGGGCGGAGTGACAACGACTTTGACGGTATCGAGCAATTTGTCATGCCCTATGCCGGTATTGGCCTCCAGTTCGTCAGCCATCGGGTCGAGCGTGTTGTCTTTGCCAACGGTTGCATCAATTACTGCGCGTAAGTTAGTGTTGAGCAGCGTGACTTGGGTTTTTATCGCGTCGGCGCTGGCCTTGGCTTTGTCCGTTTTGACTTCATTGGCAAATTGCGCCGGGTCGCCGGAAGCGGAAAGGCCCGCCACCACCACGGTGGTCAATGGCGTTACGTTCACAGCGTTGGAGCCCCCCGTCGGCACTACGCTGTACTGCTTGTCGGCGCCGAGTTGCGCCATGATGACAAAAGGCGCAGTGAAGGTGGCGGGCAAGGTGCAACTGAGCTTGCCGTCGTCGTTGGTGGTGCCAGCGCAAGTTGATGACGTACCGTTGGCATCGGTCACGGTAACCGTAGCGCCGACCATCGCCAGGCCCTTGGCCGCCGTGATGGACAGAGTGACTGGGGTACCGTTGTTGGCGCCATCCACAACTTTCGGTTCATCCTCAACACCCCCACCCCCGCCACCACAAGCCACAAGCACCGCAAGGCTGAGGCCACCCACAATAAGTGCAATTTTTTTCATACCAGTTCCCTGTAATTAAATAACAAATAAAAATGATTTTTATTTTTGTTATAAACATGCTAAGTTGCTTGACGCATCCCAAGTGATTTTTTAAGCCTAGGAAATGTCAGGAATGCATAGCAATCACCCAAAAAGGTGATGCTTTTGCCAACGCGGGCGCCCGCGCAGCAGGCGTTCAAGCCGCAAGCCCTCAGTCCCGTGCCCTAAGTTCCAAGCGAGGTAGACCATGCAAACCCAGCACATCGGCTTTGCCGAACGCCTTTCCGCCGTCATTGGCTTGATTTACGAAACCGCCAGCGACGAAAGCCTGTGGCCGCAGTTGCTAGAGGGCTTGGCGGAACTGGTGTTGGAGTCCAAGGGCGCTGCACCGGTATTGCCCAATGGTGCGCATAAAGGCGCACTGACAGGCTTGCAGGGATTGCCGCTGACTTTGGCGCCTAGCGAAGCCGAGCAGTATTTACTAGCCTGCCTGGCACCCCACTTCACCCGCAGCCAGGAGATGCAGCGTGCCTTGCAGGAAACAGAAATCGAGCGCGATTTGCTAGAGCGCGTCATGGACCGGCTGCCCCTGGGCATGGCCATCGTCGATGCGCAGGGCCGGGCTATCAGCATGAACCGGGCGATGCTCAGCTTGTTACAAACCGGCGCTGGATTGGCCTTGCAGGACGGGCGTTTGGTATCCGCACAGCCGCAGCAATTGCCCCAAGCCATAGCCCAGGTCCTGGCGCGCCGACAAAGCCATGCCTGCTTGCGCTTGCCGTCCGGCGTCGATGGGCCGCCTATTTCCGATGACGCTGGCACCCATACTGGTTTTGCGGGTAATGGCTTGTCCTTATGGATCAGCCATTTTGGTGCCGGCAAGCCTGCGGATCGTGCCATGGTGCTGGCGGCCAGCCCGGGCAGCCGCGCTTTATCCGAAGAGGCCTTGGGTGCCTTTTTCGGGCTCAGCCCGGCCGAGGCCCGATTGACACAGCAACTCGCACTGGGCCAAGCCATAGAGGATGCGGCCCAGGCCCTGGGTATCAGCCGCAACACCGCCAAGACACAGCTCAAAAAAGTGTATGCCAAAGTAGGCGTCAAGCGCCAGCCGGATTTGGTACAGGCCATCTATGCCAGCCCCTTGTGGCTGGATCTGGGGCAAGCCGAACCGGCAGCGCTGGCGCGCCGCGCTGATTTGCAAAACGCAATGTTCAACCCGACTAGCTTGGTGCCTGGTGCCCGTTTGCGTTTGCCCGATGGCCGTTGGATATCCTGGTCTGACAGCGGCGACCCGCAGGGTTGGCCGGTGGTGTTTTGCCATGCGTTTTTTCAAGGTCAGCATGACCGTCCACCTGATGAAAGTGTGCTTACCGCATTGGGCTTGCGATTGCTCATTCCGGACCGCCCCGGCTGTGGCGACTCAGACCATCATCCGCACGGGAAAGTGGACGATTGGCCCGTTGACGTGGCCCACATGCTGGCCTATTTAGGCATAGACCAATTCAGCGTACTGAGTTGGTCCGTGGGCACGCCTTACGCACTCGCTCTTGCGCAGCATTTTGGTGACCGAGTGCGCGCACTTTTGCTTGCCACACCGGTAATGCCTTTGCGTGAAGTCGCCGATTTACGCTATTACTCTCCAAAAAGCCGCCTTATTTTGATGGTGGCGCTGTTTACCCCCAGCTTAGTTCCCGCGATGGTGCGCACTATGGCCAAAAGCGTCAAAAAGGATGTGTTTGCGGCAATTGAAGCGTTTTTGATGGTGGCGCCTCCGTCTGAAGCGACGTTACTAAAGAATCCTTGGTTCATAAGTCAGCGCGCTAGAGTGGCGCTCCGAGAGGCTAAGCGTGACCCAGAGGTAATCGCTCAGGAATGCATGCGTCCTTTACGCGGATGGACATTGCGCGTACCCGCCCCCTCCATGCCCTGCAAAATCTGGCACGGCGATGCCGATCCCGAGATTCACTGGGGGGCAGCACAAGCGCTTTCTAAAGCATTGGGCGGTATACCCATGCATCTTGTCCCCGGCGCGGGGCATTACTTAATCTGGTGCCACTGGCAAAGTATTTTGCAAGACCTCAAAGCCATGCAGACCACTGCGGACGCGCAAGAATTTAACCCGCTATTGCCTGCCTAAAGCGCCTGGCAGGCCATTGGAAAGGTCGGCATACCTCCGTCATGGTGACAAGCGGAGTGCCGCAGCGATCCATAAGTGAAACATTGGCAAGCAAAAACGGATTGCTTCGCTGCGCTCGTATGACGGGTTGGGACGAGCGCAGAGGCTCACTTGGGCCACAACACCCACATCTGCAAAGGCTGTTTGAGCCGCCCGGCCAAATCCCCTGCTTGTGGGCCGAAACCTGCAAAGTAGTCGGCGCGCACTGCGCCGGTGATGGCGCTGCCGGTGTCTTGGGCGATGACTAGTTGTTGCAACTGGGTTTGCGGGCCAGCCGAGCTAATCCAGACCGGTGTGCCATAGGGGATGCTGCCCGGATCGACGGCTATCGATCGGCCAGCGCTCAGGGCCACACCTTGCGCGCCGCGCGGGCCCGCGTCCACGTCGCTCTCGCTCAAGGCTTCTTCCCGGAAAAACACCATGCGCGGGTTGCTCCAAAGCAGTTCTTGCTGGCGCTGCGGATTGCGTGCCAGCCAGGCTTTGATGCCCGGCCAGCTAGCGTCTTTGGTCAGGCCCTGGTCTAGCAGCCATTTGCCTACGCTTTTATAGGGCTGCTCATTGGTGCCTGCAAAAGCCAAGCGCGAGTTGCGAAAACTGCCATCGGCTTGTTGCACGCGGATGCGCCCCGAACCTTGGATTTGCAATACCAGCGCATCCACCGGGTCGTTCAGATACACCAGCGCTTTACCCTTGAGCGCGGCTTTGGCCTCGGGCAAGGTGTCCATTTCTTTGCGGGTGTACCAGGGCTTGCGGCTGGCCAGATTGGCCGGTGGCGCGTAAATCGGCGCATTGAAATTGGCGCTGGGCGTGCGGCTGGCCTCCAACACGGGCTCGTAATACGCGGTGAGCAAACCCTGGGTTTCGCCTTGCAGCGATTCGACACGGTAGGGCTGCAAGTGGCGGTACATCCAGGCGCGTTGCCCGGCTGCATCGGCGTTAGCTAGCGCCATGGCCTGCGGGCACAAAGTAGCCAGCGCCAGGGGCATGCTGGCGCTGCGTTCACAGCTTTTGATCCATGCGCGCCAGCCTTGGCCCAAGGCGTCTTGCTGCAAACCGGGTAATGCGTCCCAGCCCACGCCCACCCAGCGGCTGCGCGCCTGGACGATGGTTTGCCCGGTTTCTAATTGCGGCGGCGCAACTACCACTGCCGCAGCGGGTGCTGCTGGTGCAGGCGAAGCGGGTGCAGCCGGTGTGCGGTCTTCAACCGGCGCACGTGTGGGGCTACTGCCGCAGCCGCCCAGGCTTCCTACAATCAGCGCGCACACCGTTGCCCCAACACCCCACCCCATGACCCTGATTATTTTGGAAGCACTCGGCGCTGGCGTGTTACTCGTTGGCATCGTGTGGTGGACCATGTTTTCCGGGCGTAAAAACGGGGAGTTGCCCCCGCAGTCTTCTGACGACGAAACGCCGCCCAAGCCGTAAGCGACGTTCACAACAAGCGGTGCTGCAAGGCTGGTAGCTGCATGCGGCAGCGCGCCAATTGCGCAGCATCCAGCGTGGCCAAGACCACACCTGGCTCTTGCGCCTGCTGGGCCAATATGGCGCCCCAAGGGTCTATGGCCAAGGATTGGCCCCAGGTGCGGCGCCCGTTGGGGTGCGTGCCGCCTTGCGCAGCGGCCAGCACAAAGCTCAAGTTTTCTACTGCCCGGGTGCGCAGCAGCAATTCCCAATGTGCTTGGCCGGTGGTGTAGGTGAAAGCGCTGGGTACCAGAAGTAAGTCTGCCCCGGCTGCGGAGTGGGTGCGGTACAACTCGGCAAAGCGCAAGTCGTAGCACACGCTTAGGCCCACGGTCCAGGTATGCCCGTCCCGCGAAGGCAATGCAAACTGCACTGGCTGGTGGCCCGCTTGCAGCACACGAGATTCGTCATAGGACTCTGTGCCATTGTCAAAGCGGAATAAATGAATTTTGTCGTAACGCGCAGCGCAAGTGCCTTGCGGGTCAAAGGCCAGGCTGCTGTTAAATACCTTGTCGCTTTCGCCCGCCGCGCTGGTGGACAAAGGCAAGGTGCCGCCCACAATCCACAACCCTAAGCGGCGGGCTTGCTTTGACAAAAAGTCTTGAATCGGGCCGCTGCCAAACTGCTCTTGGATGGCCAGCTTTTCACCGTCGTGCTGACCGATCAGGCAAAAATATTCGGGCAATACGGCCAGTTCGGCTCCGGCTTGCGCGGCTTGTTCTAACAACTTGGCGGCATGCGCCAAGTTGTCTTGCACCACACCGGTGGACACCATTTGAATTGCTGCGACTTGCATACCACACTCCTGCTAAACGGGTTAAAAAAAAGCCCTCGCGGCTTACTTGGATGTGTTGCTGCGTTCCACCTTGGTGACGCGAGGATCCACCCACGTGCCGTCTATAAAAAACTCATGGGTATTGGCCTGCACCAGCGGCTTGAGCAGCAGCCATTGCGCCAGCAAGGAATAAATACCCACCACCGGATTGACGGCGGTATAGACCAGCGCGGCACCAGCGGCATTGAGCTCAGGAATCACCACCACTTTAATCGCCTGGGTTTCCTTGGCAATATCGGCGCTGCCTTCCATCAAGACCACCGCATTAGGCCCTTTCATTTGCAGATTGTTGGTGCGCGCCTGGCCCTGCGTAATATTGACGTCGCCGCGCACAAAATCAAAGGCAAAGCCCTCGCTGAACACATCCCGAAAATCCAGCATCAAACGCCGTGGCAAGGATTGCAAACTCAGCACAGCGAGTAGCTTGCCGATATTGGGCTCGCTCTTGAGAAACTGCCCATCGTCCAGGGCCACGTTAAAGCTGCCGGTCATGCTCGGGTAGTCCACGGTAATGGGCGAGCCCATCCAGCCCACTTGTCCTTCAATTTTTCCTTTGCCTTTGCGGATGACGTTTTTCATGCCGTAGCGTGCCAACAGGTCGCCCGAGTCTTTGACCTCGAGTTTGAAGTCCAACTGCGTGCGGCGCCGGTCGCGCATGGATTCGGCGGGTACGTTGGCTGCAGCGCCAGGGGCCGGTGGTTGCAAGCGCCAAGAGCCGCTGGCATTGAGCACGGCTTCGGGCATGGTGACGTTGAATCGCTTGAGCAGCCACTCGCGCTGTGTGTCGCGCGCGGCAGGCGACACCTGGTTAATGGCTTCCACTTCCAGGCGCCCCAACTTGCGGCCTTGTAATTCAAATTCTTCGGCCACCACATCCAGCGCGGGAATGCTGGAGGGTTGCTCGTCGAGCAATTTATCCACCTCCTGCGCAGCACTGCTATTGAGCGTGAGTCGGCTGAGGCGCGCATACAGGCGCCCGGCGTTGCTGATTTCTGTTGTGGTGCCGCCCAGGCCGGCCTGGCGGTATTCCAGTTGTCCGCTGAATTCGGTGGTCTCGGCTTGGGCGCGCCACAAGTTGCCGACGCGCGTGGCCTTGAGGTTGACCGCATGCACCGCATGGCCGCTCCAGCTGATTTCGCGCGCGCGCAGTTGCAGTGCATTGGGTAAGAAATCCGTACCCAAATCAAACTGCGGCGTGCTGATTTTTTTGCGCGTCCCCACGCTATTGCTTACACCACTGAACAGCACGGACCAGGTATCCACATCCAGCGTGTCCATGTTCAGCCGCGCGGAAATACCTTGCGTGGGCATGGCCATGGCTTCGTTCGCACCGGCGCCAAGGGCCATGGTGCCGCGCAGTACCCGTGGTGCAGCGCTGGAAATATCGCGTAGCAAATTCAAGTTGGCGATGGTGCCCAGGCTCACTTGCCATTGTTCTTGGCTTTTGGCTAGGCCGGCAGTGTTTGCGTCCAAGGGCGCAGACACTTGCAAACGCAGCGGCAAAGAGGCTTCGGCGGTTTTGGCTAGTGGGGCGGGCAGGGCCAGCGCCATGCCTTGTAAATTGGAGATCACCGTGATGTCGGGCACACCGAGGCGCATCATGATGTTTGCCTGGTAGTTGGTGGAGCCCGTGGCGTAGTGCGCCAAGTTACTCAGTGCGCCCAAGTCAGCGGCATCGCGCAAACCCTCGGCTGCCACGCGTCCTTCCAGCCGCAAAGTGGCCGGGCTGGCTTTGAGGCTCGCTCCTGCGTCCGCAGTTTTGGCGGTCGCGGTGCTGTCTGGCGCAGCGCCCAGGTTGCCTAAGCTGCCATCGATGCGTACATCGCCGCCAAACAAACGCCCGGTCACGCCATTGATGTTGTAGCCATATTCGGTGAAGTTAATCGGCCCGCGCGCGCGCAAGATGCGCGGCGTGGCTGGCAGGATCTGCACATCATTGCCTTGCAAACTGACGCTGCCGTTGACCTTCATGCGGTTCGTATCGGCCAGCGGAAAGTCGAGCTTGACGCGGTACTCGGCCAGGCCGTTGGCCGAGGCCTTGGACAGCGCCTGTCCGGTCATCTCGGCCAAGGGGGAATTGTTCGTCACGGTGAGTGCGTCGGCCAGTGGCCCGCGTCCTAGGGCATTGATGGACACCGTGGAGCTGCCGTACAAATTGTTGATCACCGCATCGCCGCGCACCATGGGCACCGTTCCCCATAGGCCGCGCATGCCGTTAAGGTAAAGCGCGCTTTGGTCTATTACCAACTCGCCATTGAGCTGGGTAAATACCGGCCAGGGCAGTTTGGTGGTTGGCAAGGGCGGCACATAGGCGAAGGTGGCATTGCTCACATTGGCCGAAACCCGGAACTCGCCCTGGCGCGCTTGCGCAAAAGGAAACTCGTGTAAGTTGCCTTTGAGTTTGAGTTTGATGTCCGAGGCGCTACCCGCACGCACGGCATCACGCACATAGTCGCGCAGGTCTTTAGACAGGGACAGCGGCAAATAGCGCTGTACGCGGGTCAGCTCCACGCGGGCGAATCGCCCCTGCATATCTACCGTGCCCGGCCCGGTGCCATTGGGCGGCATGGTCCATTGCCCGTCCAAGTCGCCCTGCACATCGGCATTGGCGATGCGCACTTTGCTGGCACTCACCGTCCAGCCGGTAGAAGCTTTTTTCCATTGCAGGTCCGCGCTCAATTCGTTCACCGGTACCAAGGGTTCGGACAAGTGCCGCCCAAAGTCGAAGACCCCTTTGTTCATGGCCACATGCGCACGCCCACCGCGCTCGCTCAGGTCAAGCTCCAGGTCCAGGCCGCGAAAGCCGGGCGTTCCTTCGGCTTGCGCTGCAATGCCGGCTTCGCGGATGCGGCCCTTCACGGCGAAGGTCTCCGGGGCGCTTAACACGCCTTTCCAGCTCGCCTGAAAACCTTGCACATTACCAACCGGCTGGTAGGCCTCTAACCAAGCGCGCAGCTTGGCATCCAGGGGAAAGCGCTGTGCAATTTGGCTTAAGGCGCCCACATCCAAGCGCTCGGCGACCAGTTCACCACGCGCCGGTGCCGAGTCAATCTTGGCGCCCTTGCCTGTCTGCGCATCCCAAATCGACAAACGTGCATTGCCGCCAGGCCAGCGCACGCCGTCGCTAGTGACAAACTGCAAACCGTCGGTGGTGTATTCCATGCCGCCATCCATGCTGCGCGCAGCCAGGCGCCCGGAAGCGGTGGGCACCACCATGGAGGGCATTTGTTCCCCCTGTCCTAGCTGCACGTCTTTGACCAGCACATCCGCAGTGGCGCCCGTGAATTGGCCGCGCAGCACATCGGCCCATGCGCGTACGCTACCGCGCCCTTGGCTGACGTTGGTGCCTAAGTCCACATAGTTGCGTAATTGAGCCCAGTCCACATCGCCAAACAGGGCATACATTTCGCCTGACCAGGTGTTGACCTCGCCCACATGCCGGGAAAGTACCGGATGGCTAAATAGTCCTTGCACCGTAAAGCGCTCGCCCCATGCGCTGGGCGGGCTGGCATCGAGCCTAAAGCTGTGGCTAAAACGCCGGTTACGAAGCACCATGTCCACATCAGACAACTCTAGCGGCGCTGCGCTGCGCGTTTCATCGGTCCAACGCAGTTGGCCCTTTCGGATGGCGATTTCCGGTTGGCTGAAGAGCCAGTCGCTTGCCGCATCGGGCGCATCGTCGATCTGGCTTAGTTGCAAGCCGGCAATCCAAATAGAGCGGTCGGGCGCGCGCCGGATATCGAGCACAGCGCCTTCCACATACAGTTGTTCCAAGTTACCGGCGGCCAGCGAGCGCGGGGAAATTGCCGCCTTTACCGTGGGCAGCGTCAGCGCCACCCGACCTTGCTGGTCCACCAATTGCAGCCCATGCAGCGCGAGCGAGGGAATCAGCCCGTTGGATACCGCCTCGATAGTGCCAATGCGCACCCCTACCCCCAAACGCTGGGTGGCTTGTTCTTCCAGCCAAGGGCGCAAAGTGTCGATTCGCGGCACAATGGCAAAGTGCAAAACCGCCCAGAACATCGCAAACAACAGCCAAGCTGCGCCGACCAGGCGCAGCAGCCATGTGGCCAAAAAAGCGACTGTCAACAAGGTGCGCGAGGGGGTCTTGGTGGGTTCAATCATTGGCGCGTGCAGTCAAGCGTGGAATTATGACCGCCAATACACCCGCTTCACGCGCTGAACACTCTCGATTTGCGCAAAGAGTACGCAGGCGTTATGGCGCCACGCTGGCGATGCTGCCACAGGGCCTGCCCGATGCAAGCGCGCAAGCTACGCTCTACCAGGCTTTACGCGCACAAAACCTTGCGGTGGGCGAGGCTTTGCGCATCACCCGCCAGCAGGTGCTCGAACGCTTGCTCGTTTTGGACTGCGACGCGGGTCTGGACTTGCGCGCGGTCACGCAGTGCATGACCGAACTGGCCGAACTGGCGCTGTGCGAAGCGTATGCCCAGGCCAGCGCCGATGTGCAGTTGGTGCATGGCGCGCCTTGCAAAGCCGATGGCAGCGCCAGCGCCTTGTGCATCATCGGCATGGGCAAACTGGGTGCGCGCGAGCTCAATGTTTCGAGCGACATTGATTTGATTTATGTGTACGAGGCCGATGGCGACACCAGCGGCAATAGCGAAGGGCGGGGCCGCATCTCCAACCAAGAGTACTACGGTAAGTTGGTGCGCGCGCTTTACACGCTGTTGGGCGACACCACTGAGCACGGTTTTGTGTTTAGGGTGGACCTGGCGCTGCGGCCTAATGGCAATTCCGGCCCGCCTGCAGTTTCGCTGGGAGCTTTGGAAGAATATTTCCAGACCCAGGGCCGCGAGTGGGAGCGCTTTGCCTGGCTCAAAAGCCGAGTGCTAGCGCCGCAGTCCAGCGTGGGAAGCGCTTTTGCGCTGCAATTGCGCGCAGTCGTTACGCCTTTTGTGTTTCGTAAATACCTGGACTACAACGTGTTTGACGCGCTGCGCGTGCTGCACCGCCAAATCCGCGAGCACGCGGGCAAGCGCAGCGCCGGCCACCCCGAGCGCCATAACGACGTCAAGCTCTCGCGCGGCGGCATCCGCGAAATTGAATTTACCGTGCAGCTATTGCAAGTGGTGCGCGGCGGTCAGTTTCCTGAGCTGCGCACCCGCCCCACGCTGAGCGCTTTGCAGCGCCTGGTGCAAGCGGGCTTGATGCCGGTTGAAAAAGCCCAGGCCTTGCAAGAGGCCTATGTGTTTTTGCGCCGCGTGGAGCACCGCATTCAGTACCTGGACGACCAGCAAACCCATGTGCTACCCACTGCGGATGCCGACCTGGCCTGGATCGCTGACACCTTGGGCATTGCTAGCACCAGCGCATTTTTAGCCCAGTTAGACCACCACCGCGAAAACGTGGCCCAAGAGTTTGATGTGCTGCTCGGCGGCAGCGAAAAAACCTGCACTGGCTGCAAGCCTAGCGAAGGCGTGACGGCCAAGTCTGGCACCGCGCCTTTGACGGACCTCGATAGCGTGCTCACGCAGTTGCCGCAAGCGATGCAAGAGCGCCTGGCGCTGTGGCGCGACCATCCGCGCATCCTGGCCTTGCGCGAAGAATCGCGTGGCCGCCTGCTGCGCTTGGTGCAGCGCACTGGCCAGTGGCTGCACGAAGGCGAAATAAACCAGGATGCGGCAGTGCGTTTGATGGACTGGATGGAGTCGCTGTTGCGCCGCGAAAGCTATCTGGCTTTGCTGGTGGAGCGCCCGGCGGTGCACCAGCGCTTGCTGCGGCTCTTGGGCGCGGCGCGCTGGCCTGCGCGCTACTTGCTCAAGCACCCCGGCGTGATCGACGAACTGGCCGGTAGCACTATGGTGCGGGAGCGCTTTGACGCTGACGCCTGCGAGGCCGACATCGAGCGCCGCTGCAAAGCCTTGCGCAACAGCGGCGAAGAAGACGAGGAAAGCCTGCTCAACCTGCTGCGCCGCGCGCACCATGCCGAAGTCTTTCGCACGCTGGCGCGTGATGTGGAAGGCCTGATTACGGTAGAGCAAGTAGCCGACGATTTAAGCGCCTTGGCTGAAGTGATATTGCGCATCACCACCCGCTGGTGCTGGCAGCGCATGAAGCAGCGCCATGGTGAATTGCCGCGCATTGCCATCATCGCGTACGGCAAGCTAGGCGGCAAAGAGCTGGGCTACGGCGGCGATCTGGATATTGTGTTTTTGTACGACGACCCGGACGAGCGCGCTGGTGAAATCTATGGCACCTTGGTACGCAAACTGATTAATTGGCTCACGGTGAAAACTGGCGAGGGCGACCTCTACGAAATCGACACCGCGCTGCGGCCCAATGGCAGCTCCGGGCTATTGGTCACCACCTTCGCCGCGTATGCCGATTACCAGCAACAGCGCGGCTCCAATACCGCCTGGACCTGGGAACACCAGGCCATGACCCGCGCCCGCTGCGTGCTCGGCAGCGCCGACCTGCACAGCCGCTTTGACGCCATCCGCGAAGCTGTCATTTGCAGCCCGCGCGACCACACGGCATTGCGCGGCGAAATCGCCGCCATGCGCGAGAAAGTACGCGCCGCCCATGCGGTGCCTGCCGAGCGCTTTGACGTCAAGCACAGCCCGGGCGGTATGGTGGATATTGAATTTGCAGTGCAATTTTTGGTGCTGGCGCATGGGCAGTCGCATCCGGGTCTGCGCGCTAATGTGGGGAATATCGCGCTTCTGCAAGTCGCGCAGGATTGCGGGCTCTTGCCTGTGCCGCTGGGGCATGAGGCGGCTCAGGCTTATCGAACGCTTAGGCGGATTCAGCATAAAGCGCGGCTCAATGAAGAGCCTACGCATGTGGCTTTGGGGGATGCGCTGCTTGAGCGGCAAGCTGGCTTGGCGGTTTGGAAATCAGTGTTTGGAGCTTAGCGTTCTAGGGCTGGTTTACCCCCCCGCTTCCCCCCCGCCCCTTCACCCCCGCCGGGGTGAAGGGGAGCTGGAATACCCAATTTTGTTTTTTTGTTTTGGAGAGGTGTTTTTGAATCGGGGCGCTGCAAGGCGGGTTTGTTGGCCCCGATTGGGGAACGATACGGTCGTAGTCAATGGATGGGGGCTTGGCGCGGCTGCGGCTGCAGCTGTGGGTGCGGTTGCGTTTTTGCTTGTTGTGGCGGAAGCGACTGATGCCACGACAGCGCGCGCAGCGCGCGAGCACACGCGGTATTCGGGCTTCCTGGGCCATTGGCCGTGCTGAGCAACGCAGCGGCGACCGGATCAGGGCGGGCGCTTGTTTGAGCGTAGCGAGTTTGCGCCCGACCCCGGGCGACGCGAGTAGCGCAAGGTACCCCGAAGGGGCACGGCCTTTGGCTCGCCTTTCTTTTGCTTACTTTTCTTTGGCGAAGCAAAGAAAAGTAAGTCGGCCTACAGGCCGAAACCGGTATTCAAACCCTTGGCCAGCAGGCCAAAACCTGCATTAAATACTTCACCAGGAGCAAAAAATGAGCAACACCACCATCGACATTTCCCAAGTCCGCATTAACGGCGAGCGCCTCTGGGCCTCCCTCATGGAGCTGGCCCAAATCGGTGCCACCCCAAAAGGCGGTGTCTGCCGCCTGACCCTCACCGACTTGGACAAACAAGGCCGCGACTTGGTCACCCGCTGGGCGCGCGAAGCCGGGATGAGCGTGACCATCGACAAAATTGGCAATGGCTTTATGCGCCGCCCCGGTCGTAACAACAGCTTGCCGCCCATCATGACCGGCAGCCATATCGACACGCAACCCACCGGCGGCAAGTTCGATGGCAACTACGGTGTGCTGGCCGGGCTGGAAGTGGTGCGTACGCTGAACGACCTGGGCATCGAAACCGAAGCGCCCATCGAAGTGGCTTTCTGGACCAATGAAGAAGGCTCGCGCTTTGTGCCGGTGATGATGGGCTCGGGCGTGTTCGCCAAAGCTTTCACCTTAGAGCATGCCTACGCCGCCACCGACACCACGGGCGTGTCGGTCAAAGAAGAGCTGACGCGTATTGGCTACATCGGCGACCAGGAGCCGGGCGACCACCCGATTGGCGCTTACTTTGAAACCCATATCGAACAAGGCCCGGTGCTCGAAGACAACGATGTCACCATCGGCGTGGTGCAAGGCGTGCTGGGCATTCGCTGGTTTGACTGCACCGTGACCGGCATGGAAGCGCATGCTGGCCCCACGCCCATGGCGCTGCGCCGCGATGCGATGCAAGTGTCCACACACATCATGCAAGAAGTAGTGGCTTCGGCCCTACGCCACGCGCCGCACGGACGCGGCACCGTGGGCATGGTGCAAGTGTTTCCCAACAGCCGCAACGTGATTCCGGGCCGGGTCAAATTCAGCATCGACTTGCGCAACAGTACCGACGCCCTGGTAGACCAAATGGTCGAAGAAGTCAAAGCCTTTGCCGCGCGCAAAGCCACCGAAACCGGCTTGGATGTGAAGATCGAAATGGTCTCCAGCTACTCGGCCATCGGCTTTCATGCCGATTGCATCGACGCCGTAGCGCGCGCCGCCAAAAAACTGGGCTACTCCAATATGCCCGTGGTCTCCGGCGCCGGCCATGACGCGGTCTATATGGCCAAGCTGGCCTCCAGCGGCATGATTTTTATTCCCTGCAAAGACGGCATCAGCCACAACGAAGTGGAAGACGCCAAGCCCGAACACATCACCGCCGGTTGCAATGTGCTGTTGCACGCCATGCTGGAGCGCGCGGGTACCTAATCGACCCGCATTGATAAAAATCAACGGGCATACCGCCCTTGTAAGTAGCGTTGGAAAAGCGCTTGTTTTGCTAGTGTTTAACTATGGAGTAACTATGTCACTGAAAACTTCTCGACGTCACACCCTGGCCCTGGCTGCGATCGCCAGCGTGCTCATTGCAGCGCCAAGCTTTGCATTGGCACAAGCCAAACTCAAGGTCGCCGGTATTTATACCGTGCCTTTTGAGCAGCAATGGGCTGGGCGCCTGCACAACGCGCTGAAAGCGGCCGAAGCGCGCGGCGATATCGAATACAAAGCCAGTGAAAACGTCTCCAACGCAGATTACGAACGCGTGATGCGTGAGTACGCCACCGCCGGCAACAACCTGATCGTGGGTGAAGCCTTTGCCGTGGAAGCTGCCGCCCGCAAGGTCGCCAAGGACTTCCCCAAGGTGTCATTCCTGATGGGTTCTTCGGGTAAGCCCCAAGCGCCCAACTTCAGCGTGTTTGACAACTACATTCAAGAGCCTGCCTACCTGTCGGGCATGATCGCTGGCGGCATGACCAAGAGCAACAAGATCGGCATGGTCGGCGGCTTCCCAATCCCCGAAGTGAACCGCTTGATGAACGCCTTCATGGCCGGTGCGCTGGAAGTCAATCCCAAGATCGAATTTAGCGTGAGCTTTATCAACAGCTGGTTTGATCCACCCAAGGCCAAAGAAGCTGCTTTTGCCATGATCGACAAAGGCGCTGATGTGATGTACGCCGAGCGCTTTGGTGTCTCTGACGCCGCCAAAGAAAAAGGCAAGCTGGCCATTGGCAATGTGATCAACACCCAAGCGCAATACCCTGACACGGTGGTGGCCTCCGCCATATGGCATTTTGAGCCGTCGGCTGACCGCGCGATCAAACTGGCAAAAGACGGCAAGTTCACCGCCGAAGACTATGGCCAGTATTCGATGATGAAGTACAAAGGTTCATCCCTGGCGCCGCTGGGAACTTTTGAGAAAAAAGTACCCGCCGAAATCGTGGCCAAAGTAGCCGCCAAAGAAAAAGCTATTACGGAAGGCAAGTTCACCGTGAAGGTGGACGACAACCAACCCAAATCGACCGCCAAGTAAGCGAAGCACCCGCTTGAGGGCACTACCCGACACACTCCGCAGCCCGGAGTGTGTTTTTTTATGATCGACCGCGTTCTTTCCTTGTCCAACATCAGCAAACGTTTTGGCAATTTGGTCGCCAATGACGCGATCACGCTTGACCTTAAAGCGGGCGAGATTTTGGCGCTCTTAGGCGAAAACGGCGCGGGCAAGTCCACCTTGGTATCGATATTGTTTGGCCACTACACGGCCGACGCTGGCAGCATCACTGTGTTTGGCAAACCTCTTGCCGCGGGTGACCCCAAAGCGGCGCTGGCCGCAGGCATTGGCATGGTGCACCAGCACTTCACGCTGGCGGACAACCTCAGCGTGCTGGACAACGTGATGATGGGCTCCGAATCGCTATGGCAAGTGCACACGCGCCGTGCAGCAGCGCGCGACAAGCTGGCCGAAGTAGCCCAGCGTTTTGGCCTGACGGTGGACGCTGACGCCCTGGTTGCCAAGCTGTCGGTGGGGGAGCGCCAGCGGGTGGAAATTCTCAAAGCCCTGTACCGGGGCGTACGCATTCTTATTTTGGATGAACCCACCGCCGTGCTCACGCCGCAAGAAAGCGAGTCGCTGTTTGCGGTGCTGGGGCAGATGGTGGCCCAGGGCCTATCGATTATTTTTATCAGCCACAAGCTGGCCGAAGTGCTGCGCGTCTCGCACCGGGTGGCGGTGCTGCGCGCGGGCAAACTGGTAGCGCAGGCCGATGCCCGCAACACCACCCAAGCGCAGTTGGCGCAATGGATGGTGGGCCATGAAGTCAACCCACCGCAACGCCGACCGTCGCAGCGCACCGGGCAGGCCGTATGCGTGCTGCACCAGGTCAGCACGGCACCAGCGCGCGATCGGCTCAATCGCGTTTCACTCACGCTGCACAGCGGCGAAATCGTGGCCATTGCCGGTATCTCCGGCAATGGGCAAGCAGCGCTGGCCGAGGTGCTGTGCGGCACGCGCCGCATTGCGGGGGGGCGCATTGAATTGATGGGCCTGCCGCTGCCACAAGCGCCTTCCCAACTGGTAGCTTTGGGCGTGGCGCGCATTCCCGAAGACCGCCACGGTGTGGGCTTGGTCGGCGATTTACCCGTCTGGGAAAACGCAGTCTCTGAGCGCCTGCGCAGCTCGGTTTTTTCGCGCGCCTTTTGGGTCAAGCGCCACGCGGCGCAAGCCTATGCCAAGGCCGTCATCGCGCGCTTTGACGTGCGTGGCGGCGGGCCCGGTACACCCGCACGTTCGCTCTCCGGGGGCAATATGCAAAAGCTGGTGCTGGGGCGCGCCTTGATGCACCCCGCCAGCCTGGTTGACAAAGATACGCGCGCCTTCACGCCCAAGCTCATCGTCGCGCACCAGCCTACCTGGGGCTTGGATATTGGCGCGGTCGCCTATGTGCAAGCGCAACTGATTGCTGCGCGCGACGCGGGCGCAGCCGTGCTGCTCATTTCGGACGACCTGGATGAAGTGCTCACGCTGGGCGACCGCGTGGCCGTGATGCACGGTGGCCATATGGGCCAAGCCAAGCCTGCGCTGGACTGGAGCCGTGAATCCATAGGTCTGGCTATGGCCGGGGCAGAGGACGTGGCACATGCGGCTTGAAAAGCGCCAACACAGTTCGGCGTGGGCCTTGGTGCTGGCGCCCATTGGCGCAGTCGCATTCACTTTGCTGGTCAGCGCGCTGCTGGTGCGTTGGGCCGGGGCGCCGGTGGGCCAGACCTACGCGCTGCTGCTGCAAGGCGCTTATGGCTCGGTGTTCGCGCTGAGCGAAACACTCACCCGCGCCATTCCGCTCATGCTCACCGGACTGGCAGCCACGGTGGCCTTCAAGGCCAGACTGTTCAACATCGGTGCCGAGGGCCAACTCTATGTCGGCGCACTGGCAGCGGTGGCGGTGGGCGGCATGCACGATGGCACCGGCCTGCCACTGCCGCCCATGCTCTTGTTTGTTTTGATGATGCTGTCCGCCGCGCTGGCCGGTGCTTTGCTGCTGCTGGGGCCTGCACTGATGAAAGCGCGCCTGGGTGTGGACGAGGTGGTGACCACGCTGCTCCTGAACTTTATTGTGCTGCTGCTGGTATCGCTGATGCTGGACGGCCCGATGAAAGACCCGACGGCCATGGGCTGGCCGCAAAGCGTGGCGCTGATGGGGGAACTGGAACTGGCCAAACTCATTCCCCAAACACGGGTGCATACCGGGCTGCTGTTAGCCCTATCGCTGGCCGTAGCGCTGTGGGCCTTGATGAAATACACAGTGCTGGGTTTTGATATCCGTGCATTGGGCGCCAACCCCCGCGCCGCCGCGTTTTCCGGGGTGCCGGTCACGCGCACCATGGTGGCAGTGGCGCTGCTATCGGGCGCACTCGCCGGACTGGCCGGCGCGATCGAGGTCGCCGGGCGCACCAGTTATCTCACGCTAGATATGTCGCCGGGCTATGGGTACAGCGGCATTGTCATTGCCATGTTGGCGGCGCTGCATCCGCTGGCGGTGGTGGTCGCTAGCGTGTTTGTTGCGGGCATGCTGGTAGGGGCAGACAGCATGAGCCGGGCCGTGGGGGTACCCACTTTTATTGCCGATGTGATCGTGGCCGCGTCCCTGATCTCGGTGTTGGTGGCCACCTTGCTTACCCAGTACCGGGTGCGCTGGAAATGAGCGAATTTTTAGACATTCTCAGCAACCCGGCGTTTTGGGTGGCGGTGCTCCGCATCGCCACGCCGCTGATTTTGGGCACGCTGGGCGTGCTGCTGTGCGAGCGAGCGGGGGTCTTGAATTTGGGCATCGAGGGCATCATGGTCGCCGGGGCCTTTACCGGTTGGCTGGCGGTCTATGCTGGCGCCGGCCTGTGGGGCGGTGTGTTGGTGGCAGCGCTCACTGGCGCGGTACTGGGCTTGTTGCACGCCTTCCTGACCGTGGTGCTGGCGCTATCGCAACATGTATCGGGCCTGGGTATTACCTTGCTGGCCACGGCGCTGAGTTATTTTGGCTACCGCGTCAGTTTTCCCAAGGTGTCCACACCGCCGACCATCACGCCCTTCCAGGAAATGGATTGGCTTGTGCTACCGGTACTTTCAGAGCAAACACCCCTAACCCTGCTGGCCTTGGTATCGGTGCCGGTAGTGGCTTATGTCTTGTACCGCACACCGGTGGGTTTGGCGGTGCGCATGGTGGGCGAGAACCCGCATGCCGCCGAAGGCCAGGGCGTGTCGGTGGTGGGCGTGCGCACCGGCGCGATTGTGCTGGGCTCGGCCTTCATGGGCGTGGCCGGTTGCTTTCTCACGCTGTCCGCGTTTAACGCTTTTTTCTTCAATATGGTAAACGGGCGCGGTTGGATTTGCGTGGCACTGGTGGTGTTTGCTTCCTGGCGTCCGGGCAAAGCTTTGTTGGGCGCCTTGCTGTTCGCATTTTTTGATGCACTGCAACTGCGCCTGCAGCAATCCGGGGCGGCGGTGCTACCCTACCAGATGTACCTGATGCTGCCCTATGTGCTGTCCATCCTGGCACTGGTGCTGGTGGCACGCAAGGCGAGCTATCCGCAAGCCTTGATGAAACCCTACCGCAAAGGTGAACGCTAAATGCTCGATCTACTGATCCACAACGCCTCCCTGCCCGATGGCCGCAGCGGCATGTCGGTCGCGGTGCAAGACGGCCGTATTGTGGAAGTGTCGCCCGGCCTGCAAGCCCCCGCGCACGAGAGCGTGGATGCGCAAGGCCAGTTGCTCAGCCCGCCGTTTATCGACGCGCACTTTCATATGGACGCCACCCTGAGCTACGGCCTGCCGCGCGTCAATGCCTCGGGCACGCTGCTTGAAGGTATTGCGCTATGGGGAGAACTCAAGCCGCACCTGACGCACGAGGCCTTGGTAGGCCGCGCGATGGCCTATTGCGACTGGGCTGTGGGCAAAGGCCTGCTAGCTATCCGCACGCATGTGGATGTGTGCGATCCGCGCTTGTTGGCCGTCGATGCGCTACTGGAAGTCAAGCGCCGCGTCGCGCCCTATATCGACATGCAGCTAGTGGCCTTTCCGCAAGACGGCGTGTTGCGCGGCAAGAGCGGCCCGCAGGAGCACATGGACACCTTAAAGCGTGCGCTGGACAAAGGCGTGGACGTGGTCGGCGGCATTCCACACTTTGAGCGCAGCATGGCCGACGGGGCACTCAGCGTCAAGCTCTTGTGCGAACTGGCCGCCGAGCGCGGCCTGCGCGTGGACATGCATTGCGACGAGTCCGACGACCCGCTTTCGCGCCACATCGAAACCCTGGCTTTTGAGACGCAACGCCTGGGCCTGCAAGGCCGCGTCACCGGCTCGCACCTCACCTCGATGCACAGCATGGACAACTACTACGTCAGCAAACTGATTCCGCTCATCGCCGAAGCCGGGCTGCATGTGGTGGCCAACCCGCTGATCAATATCACCTTGCAAGGCCGGCACGACAGCTACCCCAAGCGGCGCGGCATGACGCGCGTGCCCGAGCTGCTGGCCGCTGGCGTGAACGTGTCCTTCGGGCAGGACTGCGCCATGGACCCCTGGTATTCGCTGGGCAGCGGCGATATGCTGGAAGTGGCGCACATGGGTTTGCACGTAGGCCAGATGACCAGCCAGGCCGCCATGGCCCAATGCTTTGAAGCCGTCACCACCCACCCGTCGCGCGCGCTGGGCCTGGAAGGCTATGGCATCGCCGCCGGTTGCCATGCGGACATGGTGCTGCTGCAGGCCAGCGACCCGGTGGAAGCCATCCGCCTGCGCGTCTACCGGCGTGGCACACTGATTGCCCAAGCCCCCGCAAATACCAGCACTTTGCGCCTGCCGGGCCGCCCCGCCAGCACTGCCTTCAGGCATGATTCGATTCCGCGTTTTTGATTAAGACTGTTTTTACATGACCGCATCCCCAGCGCCCAGCCCTACTTCGGTTCCTGCCGTCGAAGTGCGCAAGGCCTCCCTGATTTACAACCCCCACCAGGCCCCGGTCCATGCGCTGGCCGATATCGACCTGACGATTGCGCCAGGCGAATTTGTCTCGCTCATCGGGCCCTCGGGCTGCGGCAAGACCACGCTCTTGCGCGTGATTGCGGACCTGGAGCACATCACCTCGGGCACGGTGCAGGTCAACGGCGTATCGCCGCACGAAGCCCGGCTGGCGCGCGCTTATGGCTATGTGTTTCAAGCGCCTGCCTTGTTTGCCTGGCGCACGGTGCTGGGCAATGTGAAGCTGCCCTTGCAAATCCAAGGCAAAAGCGCGGCCCAGTGTGATGCGATCGCCCGCGAGCAACTTGCCCGCGTGGGCCTCACGGGTTTTGAAAACAAATACCCCTGGCAGCTCTCGGGCGGCATGCAACAGCGCGCATCCATCGCGCGCGCGCTGTCGTTTGAGCCGCGCATCCTGATGATGGACGAGCCCTTTGGCGCGCTGGACGAAATAACCCGCGACCGGCTCAACGAACAATTGCAACAACTCTGGCAACGCGAGCGGCGCACCGTGGTGTTTGTAACGCACTCGATTGCCGAGGCGGTGTATTTGTCCACCCGCATCGTGGTCATGTCGCCCCGGCCCGGGCGCATCGTGCGCGTCATCGATTCCACCTTGCCCGACGAGCGGCATTTGGGACTGCGCGACTCGCCGGAATTTATGGACATGGCCCACCAAGTACGCGAGGCACTAGCCGATGGCCACCACGACTAGCGCGCCGCCGCCCTCCTGGGGCCAACGCGTTTCCGAACAAGGCCTGCCGATTGCGGTGGTGCTGCTGTTTACGCTAGCCCTGTGGTACGCGCTGACGGTGTACCTGAACGCGCCGGGCGCCATCGAGCGCGTGCTCGAGCCCAAAGGCCCCTGGACTTGGCAAGACCTGGTGGCGGCCACCATGACGGTGCAGCGCCCGGTACTGCCCGCGCCGCACCAGGTGGCGCTGGATTTGTACAGCAGCTTGGTGGACTGGCCGGTCACCTCGCCGCGTAATTTGTTATTCCATGTGGCCGTGACCGGGGAAAGCACTTTGGTCGGCTTTGTCATGGGCACGCTGCTGGGCTTGGTGCTGTCGGTGTGCATCGTGCATTCGCGCACCTTGGACAAAGCGCTGCTGCCCTGGATCGTGGCCTCGCAGTCGATCCCGGTACTGGCGATTGCGCCTATCGTGTTGGTCATTCTGGGCACCATGGGCTTTTCGGGCGTGGCGCCCAAGGCGGTGATCGCCATGTATTTGTGCTTCTTCCCGGTCACGGTGGCCATGGTGCAAGGCCTGCGCTCGCCGCAGGTGATTGAAACCGAAATGATGCACACCTACGCCGCCACGCGCTGGCAAGCTTTGTGGATGCTGCGCCTGCCCGCCGCGCTGCCATTTTTGTTTCCGGCGCTGCGCGTGGGCATCGCGGCTGGCCTGGTTGGCGCCATGGTGGCCGAGCTACCCACCGGCGCGCAAGCAGGCCTGGGCGCGCGCTTGCTCACGGGCTCGTACTACGGGCAAACCGTGCAAATCTGGTCGGCGCTGGTGATGTCGGCCTTTGTCGGCCTGGCGCTGACGGCGGCGATGGGCGCCCTCGAAGCCCTGGTGCTTGGAAAGCGCAGGCAGGTATGAACGCACAACACTCCCCGCCCGATCTGGGCGTCAGCGCGCTGGTGGTGCTGGCCGGTATCGGCGGCGCATGGGCCTTGTTGGTGTCTTCGCTGGCCGACCCGGCCACGCCCAAAGACGGCGCTTTCTGGGGCGCCACCATCGTGGTGGCCTTGCTGGCCGTCAGTGGCATTCGCCGCCTGGCCGCGATCGACGGGCCGCGCATTTACGCCAGTGCATCGGCGCTGCTGTTTGGCGGCTGGTTGCTGTATTTCTGGCAGCTGTTCACCGTAGCCTTAGACGTGCCGCGCGTGCTGCTGCCCGCGCCCAGCCTGATCGCCGCCGCTTTTGGCGAACACATGGGCACCTTGCAATCTGACTTTGTGCAAACCGTGGTGCGTGCCGTGGCCCTTGGCTGGGTGCTGGGCTCGGGACTGGGCTTTTGTGTAGGCGTTGCCATCGACCGCATGCCGTTTTTGCAGCGCGGCTTGCTGCCGCTGGCCTCGCTGACCAGCACGATTCCGCTAGTGGGCGTGGCGCCGATTGCCGTGATGTGGTTTGGCTTTGAATGGCCTTCCAAAGCAGCGGTGGTGGTGCTGATGACTTTCTTCCCCATGCTGGTGTCCACCCTGGCCGGGCTGCGCGCCGCCGACCGGCTGGAGCGCGAGCTAATGCATAGCTATGCCGCCTGTTACTGGCGTACCTTGTGGTCGCTGCGCCTGCCTACGGCCCTGCCGTTTTTGTTCTCGGCGCTCAAGGTCAATGCGACGCTGGCGCTGATTGGGGCGATCGTGGCGGAGTTTTTTGGCTCGCCCACCTCGGGCCTGGGTTTTCGCATCTCCACCGAGGCCACGCGCATGAACATGGGCCTGGTCTGGGCGGCGGTGGCGGTGGCGGCGGTGACCGGCTCGGCGGTGTACGCGTTGCTGGTGTCTATCGAAAAGCGCGCCGCCTTTTGGCATCCGTCAGTGCGAGGCAAAAAATGAAAGCCTGCTTCCCTTCCCCCTGGCACCCCATCTGCGCTGCGTCAAAATGTTTTCTTGTCCGGGTGGACAAGAGCTGTTCCCCGGCTTACCCTCGCGGGCAAGCTATTTTTCCCCCTGTGTCCTTAACCCTAGGAGTTTTTCTATGAAGATGCGTTTGAAACTAAGCACCACCCTGGCAGCGGCCCTGCTGTCCATTGGTGCGGTCGCGGCCCATGCGGCTGACAAAGTGACGATTCAGCTCAAGTGGCTGCCGCAAGCGCAGTTTGCGGGCTACTACGTGGCGCAGTCCAAAGGCTATTACAAAGACGCAGGCTTAGATGTCACCATCAAGCCGGGCGGCCCCGATATTGCGCCCACGCAAGTGATCGCCGGCAAGCAAGCCGACATCGTGGTGGACTGGATGCCCTCGGCCCTGGCCGCGCGCGAAGCTGGTGTACCGCTGGTCAATGTGGCCCAGGTGTTCAACCAATCGGGCCTGATGCTGACCTGCAAAAAGTCCAGCGGCGTGTCTACCCCCAAAGACCTCAAGGGCAAAACCCTGGGCGTCTGGTACGGCGGCAATGAGTATCCCTTCCTGAACTGGATGACCAAGCTGGGCTACAAAACCGACTCGGACATCAAGATCCTGAAACAAGGCTTTAACGTCGATCCACTGTTGCAAAACCAGGCCGCTTGTATCTCCACCATGATTTACAACGAATACTGGCAAGTGGTGGATGCGGGCGTGAAGGAAAGCGAACTGGTCACCTTCTTCTATGAAAAAGAAGGCGTCGCTTCGCTGGAAGACGGCCTGTATGTGCTGGAGTCCAACCTGAAAGACCCGGCCTTTGTGGCCCGCATGGCCAAGTTCGTGAAGGCCAGCCTCAAAGGCTGGAACGACGCGGTGAAAAACCCCGCTGAAGCCGCCAAAATCGTCGTCGCCGGCGACACCTCGGGCAGCGCCAACGAAGCGGTGCAAAAGCGCCAAATGGAAAACGTGGCCAAGTTGATCACCAACGCAGGCACCGCCAAGATGGGC
>CAJBBZ010000116.1 GCA_903951445.1 uncultured beta proteobacterium | reverse complement strand
GTCAAGCGCATGGACAAGGGTGATGTGATCGTGGAAAGCGGCCGCGTCGAAGGACGACTGCGCCGCGCTGAGATGATTCCCAAAGAAAACCTGCGTGCTGGCGACCGTGTGCGTGCCATGATCATGGAAGTCGACTTGACACTGCGTGGCGCGCCGATTTTGTTGTCGCGCTCGGCCCCTGATTTCATGATCGAGCTTTTCCGCCAGGAAGTGCCGGAGATTGAGCAAGGCCTTCTGGAGATCAAATCCTGCGCCCGCGATGCCGGTTCGCGCGCAAAGATCGCAGTGCTATCACACGACAAGCGTATCGACCCCATTGGCACCTGTGTGGGCGTGCGCGGCAGCCGTGTCAATGGCGTGACCACGGAGCTGGCTGGTGAGCGCGTGGACATTGTGCTGTGGAGCGAAGACCCGGCCCAGTTTGTGATCGGTGCGCTGGCGCCAGCCAATGTCAGCTCTATCGTGGTGGACGAGGAGCGCCACGCCATGGACGTAGTGGTGGACGAAGAAAATCTGGCAATTGCCATCGGACGCGGCGGACAAAACGTGCGCCTGGCATCCGAATTGACCGGCTGGAAGATCAACATCATGGACGCCGCCGAATCAGCCCAGAAGCTGGCGGTGGAAACCGATTCGGGTCGCCGATTGTTTATGGACAAGCTGGATGTGGATGAAGAAATCGCGGACATCCTGATCGCCGAAGGCTTTACTAGCTTGGAAGAAGTGGCTTACGTGCCCTTGCAAGAAATGTTGGAAATCGAAAGCTTTGACGAGGACACGGTGCATGAGCTGCGTACCCGTGCCAAAGACGCGCTGCTGACCATGGAAATTGCGCGTGAAGAGAGCACCGCCAGCGTTTCGCAAGACTTGCGCGACTTGGAAGGCTTGAGCGCCGAGCACATTGGGATGCTGGCTGAACACGGGATCAAAACCCTGGACGATCTGGCCGATTTGGCTACTGACGAACTTACAGAAATCACCGGCCAGTCTATTGACGAAGCCACTGCCCTGATCATGAAGGCGCGCGAACATTGGTTTACCGATGACGCCACCGCTCAAGAGTCACGGCCATGAAAGGTTACCCGCTAAATGTCCAGTACGACTGTCGCCGAGTTTGCCAGTGAACTCAAAAAATCTACCGAAACCCTGTTGGACCAACTGAAATCCGCAGGAGTGGCCAAAGCCGCTGCTAGCGATGTGTTGACCGACGCGGATAAGCATAAGTTGCTAAACCACTTGCAGTCTGCCCATGGCACTGCGGGTGCAGAGCGTAAAAAAATTACGCTGGTCAAGAAGCAGACCACAGAAATCAAACAAGCCGATGCCAGCGGCAAGGCGCGCACCATCCAGGTAGAGGTGCGCAAAAAGCGCACCTTTGTGCGGCGCGAAGATGGCTCGGATGCGGTGCCAGAGTCTGCGGAGGTGAATGAAGCGCCGGTACCCGCAGCGCCGGTGATTGACCAGGCCGAATTGGCGCGCCGCGAAGAAGAAGCGCGCCACCAGGCGGAGTTTTTGCGCAGGCAGGAAGAAGAATTAGCCGCACGCCGCCAGGCGCGTGAAGAGCAAGAGGCCAAGGCGCGCGCAGCCCATGAAGCCGCAGCCCAAGCCCAAGCCTCGACACAAGCCGATGCCGCAGACGGAACCGCAAGCGATAGCGCTGCGAAACCCCGCAAATTGACCAAGGCTGCGGAAAAAGCCGCTTTGGATGTCGCCGCACAAGCCGAGGCCGTCGCCGCTGCCCAGGCCGCCGAGCAAGCCCAGCGTGCGCAAGATGCTGCCAAAGCTGCTGCTGCATCGCGCGAAGCTGCATTGGAAGAAAACAAACGTGCCGCCGATTTGGGCGACCGCCGTCGCAAAGCCGAGGCCGAGGCAGCAGCCATCCGCGTGATGATGTCTGCGCCCGCCAAGGTGGCGCCACCACCCAAAAAAGTAGAAGTCAAGCCGGCAGTCGACCCCAAAGCGGCGATCAAAGGCACGCTGCACAAACCAGCGGCCGGCTCTACAGTGGCTAAACCGGCCAAACCGGGCGGGACTGCTGCGCCAGGTTCGGGCAAAGAGGTTAAATCCGCCAAGCTATCAAGTAGCTGGGCTGGCGATCCGGCCAAGAAGAAAGAGCTCAAGACACGTGGTGACACGGGTGCGGGCACAGGCCGCTCCACCAACTGGCGTGCTGGCCCGCGTGGTAAACGTGGTGGCGACCGTGACCGCGAAGACCACGCACCGGCGCAGACGCAGGAAGTGCGCGTTATCGAAGTGCACGTACCGGAAACTATTACGGTGGCCGAATTGGCGCACAAGATGGCGATCAAGGCCTCCGAAGTCATCAAGCAATTGATGAAGCTCGGTCAGATGGTCACCATCAACCAGCCCCTGGATCAGGACACCGCCATGATCGTGGTGGAAGAGCTGGGCCACACCGCTGTGGTTGCTGCATTGGATGACCCTGAGGCCTTTACCGACGAAGAGGTGCAGACGCAGTCCGAGTCCCTGCCGCGCGCCCCTGTGGTGACCGTCATGGGCCACGTGGACCACGGAAAGACCTCGCTACTGGACTACATCCGCCGCGCCAAAGTGGCATCGGGCGAAGCCGGTGGAATCACCCAGCATATCGGTGCCTACCATGTGCAAACGCCACGCGGCATGGTGTCCTTTTTGGATACACCCGGACACGAAGCGTTTACTGCCATGCGTGCGCGCGGTGCCAAGGCGACGGACATCGTGATTTTGGTGGTGGCTGCTGACGACGGTGTGATGCCGCAAACCAAAGAAGCTATCAAGCACGCCAAAGCGGCGGGTGTACCCATCGTGGTGGCGATCAACAAAATCGATAAGCCAGACTCCAACCCCGAGCGCGTGAAAAACGAACTCGTGGTCGAGGAAGTCGTTCCCGAAGAATTCGGTGGCGAGTCGCCTTTTGTATCGGTATCGGCCAAAACAGGGCAGGGTATCGACGAGTTGCTGGAACAAGTCTTGTTACAGGCCGAAGTGCTGGAGTTGCGCGCGCCGGTAGATGCTATGGCCAAGGGCCTGGTCATTGAAGCGCGTTTGGACAAAGGGCGTGGCCCGGTTGCTACTGTGTTGGTGCAATCTGGCACGCTAAAAACTGGCGATGTGGTCTTGGCCGGACAAACCTTTGGTCGCGTGCGCGCCATGCTCGATGAGAACGGCAAAGCGATTAAAGACGCAGGTCCGTCCATCCCCGTGGAAATTCAGGGCCTGACGGAAGTGCCGCAAGCAGGTGATGAGTTCATGGTGATGTCCGACGAGCGCCGCGCCCGCGAAATCGCCACTTACCGCGCCGGCAAATTCCGCAATACCAAGCTGGCCAAGCAACAGGCGGCCAAGCTGGAAAATATGTTTAGCGATATCGGTGCGGGCGACGTCAAGATGCTTCCCATCATCGTCAAGGCCGATGTGCAGGGCTCGCAAGAAGCCTTGGCCCAGTCGCTGCTCAAACTCTCAACCGAAGAGGTCAAAGTGCAAATGGTGTACTCCGCTGTGGGTGGCATTAGCGAATCAGACATCAACCTGGCTATCGCTTCCAAAGCAGTGGTTATCGGCTTTAATGTGCGCGCCGATGCTGGCGCTCGTAAGTTGGCCGAAGGCAATGGGGTCGACATCCGCTACTACAACATCATTTACGACGCGGTCGATGAACTCAAAGCGGCGATGTCAGGCATGTTGGCGCCAGAAAAACGCGAGGAAATTATTGGCTTTGCCGAAATCCGCACCGTGTTCGTGGCCTCCAAAATCGGAACTGTGGCCGGTTGTATGGTTACCGGCGGCTTTGTCAACCGCAGCGCGCACTTCCGCCTGCTGCGCGAGAACGTGGTGATTTACACCGGCGAGCTCGATTCACTCAAGCGCATGAAAGACGATGTGCGCGAAGTGAAAGAAGGCTTTGAGTGCGGTATCAAGCTCAAGAACTACAACGACATCGCCGTTGGCGACCAGTTGGAGTTCTTCGAGATCAAGGAAATCGCGCGCACCATCTGAGCGTTCACCTTGCATGCGCAAAAAGTCCTCCACCCCCAACCGCGGTTTTCGCGTGGCCGATCAGATCCAGCGCGATCTGACCGAGCTGATCGCGCGCGAACTCAAAGACCCGCGCGTAGGCATGGTGACGATTCAGTCGGTGGAAGTCACGCCCGACTACGCGCATGCCAAGGTGTATTTCAGTCTGTTGGTGGGCGATGCGGCGCAGTGCGCCGAGGGCCTGAACCAGGCAGCGGGCTTTTTGCGCGCCGGTTTGTTTAAGCGCTTGCACATCCATACCGTGCCGACTTTGCATTTCATTTTTGACCGCACCACCGAGCGCGCTGCGGACATGAACGCGCTGATAGCGCGGGCCGTGTCCTCGCGAGCCAAGGAAGACTGACCCGCATGAACGCGCCGCATGCACGGGTTGCAAGGCGCCCCGTGCATGGGGTGCTGCTGCTGGATAAGCCCTTGGGTTTGTCCAGCAACCAGGCTTTGCAAAAAGCCAAATGGTTGTTGGCCGCTGAAAAGGCAGGGCATACCGGTACTTTGGATCCTTTGGCTACGGGCGTTTTGCCTTTGTGCTTTGGGGCGGCGACGAAATTTAGCCAAATGCATTTGGATGCGGACAAGGTGTACCAAGCGCAATTGCGATTGGGTGTGACCACCTCCACGGCCGATGCGGAAGGCGAGGTCTTGCAAACGCGTAATGTGGCGGTGTCGCCGCGATTAATCACTGAGGTATTGGCGCGCTTTACCGGGCCGATTGCGCAAATTCCGCCCATGCACAGCGCGCTGAAAAAAGATGGCAAGGCGTTGTACGAGTACGCGCGGGCCGGGATTGAGGTGGAACGGGCGGTGCGCCATGTAGAGATTCACGCGATCACGCTGCTGGCCGATGATTCGACGGCAGCGGTGCCAACGCTTTCTGTAGAAGTGGCATGTAGCAAGGGCACGTATATCCGGACCTTGGCAGAAGATATTGGAGAGGCCTTGGGCTGCGGCGCGCACTTGAGTGCTTTGCGCCGCGTGCAGACCGGTGATTTCCAGATCGGTGCTTGCGTAGCGCTGCAAGCGTTGGAAGCTATGGACATGGCGCAGCGCCTGGCCTGTTTGCAGCGCGTGGACAGTTTGTTACCCGGTCATGCGCCCATCACATTGGATGCGGACAATGCGGGGCGGTTTTTAAGCGGCCTGCGCCGCCGAGGCGACTGGATGGACGCGGAGCAGGTGGCGGTGTATGCCGCAGGGCCCCGCGACTTGCTGGGCACAGGGCATGTGAAGGCAGGCGAGTTGATTCCCACCCGCCTGCTCAGTCCGCTGGACATTGCGCAGGTGCGCGAGCAAGCGGCCTGGGCTAATTGATTTTTGTGTTTTGAGTTTGTAGAAAGAAAGATAACCATGAGCAGTAAACAAATCCGCAATATCGCGATCATTGCGCACGTTGACCACGGTAAGACCACGATGGTAGACCAGTTGTTGCGTCAGTCCGGCACATTTGCCGACCATGAAAAAGTGGTGGACACGGTGATGGACAACAACGCCATCGAACGCGAGCGCGGCATCACCATCTTGGCCAAGAACTGCGCCGTGAGCTGGGAAGGTACCCATATCAATATCGTCGACACCCCCGGACACGCCGACTTTGGCGGCGAGGTGGAACGCGCCTTGTCTATGGTCGATGGTGTGGTCCTGCTGATCGACGCGCAAGAAGGCCCGATGCCGCAAACCCGCTTTGTGACCAAGAAGGCACTGGCCCTGGGTCTTAAGCCCATCGTTGTGGTGAATAAAGTGGACAAGCCAGGGTCTAACCCGGACATGGTGGTCAACGCCGCTTTCGATTTGTTTGACAAGCTGGGCGCTACCGATGAGCAACTGGATTTTCCGGTGGTCTTCGCTTCCGGCATTAACGGTTGGACCTCGATGGAGCAGGGCGCTGCCGGTGAGCAGTGGGGCCCGGACATGTCCGCCTTGTTCAACACCATTTTGAGCCATGTACCGCCGCAAGATGGCGACCCTGAAGCCGCTTTGCAATTGCAAATTTCGGCCCTCGACTTCTCCACTTTCGTGGGCCGCATTGGCGTTGGCCGCATCAGTGCGGGCACCATCAAAACCGGGCAAGACGTGTTGGTCATGTCTGGCGAAGATGGCCCGGTGGTCAAAGGCCGTGTCAACCAGGTGTTGACCTTTCAGGGCCTGGACCGCGTGCAAGTGACTGAAGCCGGTCCCGGCGAAATTGTGTTGATTAACGGCATCACAGACATTGGTATTGGCGTCACCGTAACCGACCCGCTGCGCCCCGCTCCCTTGCCAATGCTCAAGATCGATGAGCCGACTTTGATCATGAATTTTTGCGTCAACACCTCGCCGCTGGCTGGGCGTGAAGGCAAATACGTCACCAGCCGCCAGCTCTGGGACCGCCTGCAAAAAGAGCTACAACACAATGTGGCGCTGCGCGTAAAGGAAACTGATGAAGAAGGTATTTTCGAAGTCGCTGGACGGGGCGAATTGCACTTAACAATTCTGTTGGAAAACATGCGCCGCGAAGGCTATGAGATGGCGGTATCCAAGCCCCGCGTGGTGTTTCGCGATGTGGATGGCGAGCGCCATGAGCCGATTGAGCTGGTGACTGCCGATATAGAAGAACAGCACCAGGGCGGCGTGATGCAAGCTTTAGGTGAGCGCAAGGGTGAGTTGGTGAACATGGAGCCGGACGGACGCGGACGCGTGCGATTGGAATACCGCATTCCAGCGCGTGGCCTGATCGGCTTTACCAATGAATTCATGAACCTGACCCGTGGCTCGGGCCTGATCTCGAATATTTTCGACAGCTATGAAGCGCACAAAGGCGATATCGGTGGCCGCAAAAACGGGGTGCTGATTTCTATGGACGACGGTGAAATATTTACCTATGCTCTGGGCAAACTGGACGACCGGGGCCGCATGTTTGTGCGCGCCAACGACCCGGTGTATGAGGGCATGATTGTGGGCATCCACAACCGTGATAACGATCTGGTGGTCAATGCCACACGCACCAAGCAATTGACCAACTTCCGCGTGTCTGGCAAGGAAGATGCGATCAAAATCACGCCACCAATTGACTTAAATTTAGAGTACGGCGTCGAGTTCATTGAAGATGACGAATTGGTCGAAATCACGCCTAAGAGCGTGCGACTGCGCAAGCGCTTTTTGAAAGAGCATGAGCGCAAAAAGGCCAGTCGCGGCGCTTAAGCCGAGCAGGGAATTTGGAGCTAGCCGATGTCTGAATTTCTGGCGATGGAAGAACGCGGTGGCGTGGGCATGATCACGCTGTCGCGCCCCAAGGCCATGAATGCGCTGAGCCTGGGCATGGTGCGCGGTATTTCGGGTGCTTTGCGCCGCTGGAAGGACGATCCGTCCATCCACGCCATCGCCATGCGCGGCAGTAGCAAAAACGGGCCCTTCGGCAACTTTTGCGCCGGGGGCGATATCCGCTTTTTTCACGAAGTAGCAATGGCAGGCGCACCGGAATTGGAAGACTTCTTCACAGAAGAATATGCGCTCAACTACCTGACGCACCATTTGGGTAAGCCCCTTATTGCATTTTTGGACGGCATTGTGTTTGGCGGTGGCATGGGCTTGTGCCAGGGCGCCACCCATCGCTTGGTGACCGAGCGCACCAAAATGGCTATGCCCGAGACTTTGATTGGCTTGTTCGCCGATGTCGGTGGCGGCTACTTCCTCAGCCGTTGCCCCGGCGCGGCGGGTGAATGGTTGGCGCTGAGCGGCCAGCATATCGATGCCCACCAGGCCATCGCCCTGGACCTGGCGGATCGGCATATCGAGGCCGCGCACCAAATCGCCGCCTGGGATGCCTTGCCTACATTGGACTGGACCAAAGCCCACGCCGTAGACGCTTGGCTGCAAGCCCATACCGTTGCCGCGAAATCTGGACCGGCGTATCCCGATATGCATGCCTGGGGCCTGATAAACCGCCATTTTTCGCATGCCACCGTCAGTGAGATTTTTCAATCCTTGGATGCTGATACAGATACCTGGGCACAGGAAACTGCGGCGGGCTTGCGTAAGCGTTCACCGCTGATGCTGCATGTGGCGCTGGAACATGTGCGCCGCGCGCGCGCCATGTCACTGGCCGATGACTTGCGCATGGAGCGCGATATGGTGCGTCATTGCTTTCACAGCGCGCACCTTGGCCGCAGTGGCGCTGCGACTGACACGGTGGAAGGCATACGCGCGCTAGTCATCGACAAGGACCAGAACCCACAATGGAACCCTAAGCGTGTGGAAGATGTGACCCCCGATATGGTGGAGGCTTTTTTCCAAAGCCCTTGGCCGGTTTTTTCGCACCCGCTAAAAGACTTGGTGTAGCGCCGAAATACTGGGTACACGCTCGCACCGCCGCGTTGCCTTAAGCCGCTCCTTCCGAGCTAAATCGGTCATAGCGGAGACCCCCATCAAGCCACTACCTGTGGTGCACCTTCATCGCCCGCTCCACTTCGCGCTTACCTTCGCGGTCTTTGATGGTGTCACGCTTGTCGTGCTCAGCCTTGCCCTTGGCCAATGCAATGTCGCACTTGATCTTGCCGGCTTTCCAATGCAAATTGATAGGCACTAAGGTGTAGCCTTTTTGGTCCACTTTGCCGATCAGGCGTTTGATCTCGGCTTTGTGCATCAGCAATTTGCGGGTGCGCACTTTGTCCGGGCTGATGTGGGTGGACGCGGTGTTAAGCGGGTGGATTTGCAGGCCGATGATGAAAATCTCGCCATTGCGCACCACCACATAACCGTCGGTAAGCTGTACTTTGCCTTCCCGCAAAGACTTGACTTCCCAGCCTTCGAGCACCAGCCCTGCTTCAAAACGCTCCTCGAAAAAATAGTCGAAAGCCGCCTTTTTATTATCGGCAATGCGGGCGGAGGTATCGGGTTTTTTGGCCATGGCGCTCGGGAGGAGGGGGCGGCGGAGCCAGGTCGCAGGCCCTAAGGCCTTCACTACAATCCGCGCGCAAGCCCCATTCTATGAAAACCGTTCACAAGTCTGTTCTGCTGTGGTACAGCCCAGCGCAAATGTACGCCCTGGTGACGGACGTGGCGTCTTATCCGCAGTTCCTGCCTTGGTGCGATAAAGCCCAGGTTTTACAACAGGACGAAACCGGCATGACAGCTGAAGTGGGCATTGCCTTTGGCGGCATCCACCAAAGCTTCACCACCCGTAACACCCACACCGCACCCAGCCAAGTGGATATGCAATTGCTCAAAGGACCGTTTTCCAATTTGGATGGGCAATGGCTTTTTTTACCGGTCGGTGATGGTTCGCAGCAAGCCAGCAAAGTAGAGCTTTCGTTGCACTACGGTTTTTCCAGCGCCACCTTGGGCGCCGTGGTGGGGCCGGTGTTTGACAAGATTGCGGCTACGCTGGTGGACGCCTTTGTCAAACGCGCGCAGCAGGTGTACGGAGATGCCTAAGTCAGCTTTTGCTGGCGCGCATACGACGGCGGAATTGATAACTGTCGATGTGCTCTATTCCCCCGGCCCCCGTGTAGTGCAACAAAGCCCGGTGCAGTTGCCCGCAGGCTGCCAGTTGGGTCAGGCCCTGCCTGCGCTGGCGCAGGCGCTAGGCGTGCCGCTGGCCAACCTGGCAGCGCTGGATGTGGGTATTTGGAGCCTTCGATGCCCGAAAGACCGCGTACTGGTGGCAGGAGAACGCGTCGAGTTTTACCGCCCCTTGCGGGTGGACCCCAAAGCGGCGCGGCGCGAGCGTTTTGTGCGCCAAGGCGCCAAGAGCGCCGGTTTGTTCGCCAAGAAGCGCCCGGGCGCCAAAGCCGGTTACTAGCCTCAGGCGCTCAAGGCGACGGCCTTGCTGGGCCAAGCCCACGGGTACAATCGGTTTTTTGGAGCTTTGACATGCGCCTTCTCGGCAAAGCGCTCACCTTCGACGATGTGTTGTTGGTGCCAGCGTACTCCCAAGTCCTCCCCAAGGACACCTCTCTCGCCTCCCATTTTTCCCGCAATATCGCCCTGAATCTTCCCCTGGTGTCCGCCGCCATGGACACGGTGACGGAAGCGCGCTTGGCCATCGCCATCGCCCAAGAAGGTGGTATCGGGGTGGTTCACAAAAACCTGACAGTAGCTGAACAAGCGGCCCAGGTTGCCAAGGTAAAGCGCTATGAGTCCGGCGTTTTGCGCGATCCGGTGGTGATTACCCCGCATTTCACCGTGCGCGAAGTGATGGCTTTGTCTGACCAATTAGGCGTTTCCGGTTTCCCGGTATGTGATGGCGGCAAGGTGGTCGGCATCGTCACAGGCCGCGATCTGCGCTTCGAAACCCGTTATGACCAACGCGTTAGCGACATCATGACGCCGCGCGAGCGCCTGATTACCGTACCCGACGGCACCACGCTGGAGGAAGCCAAAGCCCTGCTCAACAAGCACCGCCTGGAGCGATTGTTGGTGGTCAACGAGGCCTTTGAACTCAAGGGCCTGATTACCGTCAAAGACATTACTAAGCAAACCAGCTTTCCCAATGCGGCGCGCGATGCTTTCGGCAAATTACGCGTGGCGGCAGCAGTAGGCGTGGGCGAGGGCACCGAGGAGCGCGTAGAAGCGCTGGTGCGCGCCGGGGTGGATGCCATCGTGGTCGATACCGCGCACGGGCACAGCAAAGGCGTGATCGAGCGGGTGCGCTGGGTTAAACAAAACTACCCGCAGGTAGATGTGGTGGGTGGCAATATCGCCACCGGCGCGGCGGCCTTGGCTTTGGTGGAAGCGGGCGCAGATGCAGTCAAGGTCGGCATTGGCCCAGGCTCCATTTGCACTACGCGCATCGTGGCCGGTGTGGGCGTGCCCCAGATCATGGCCATCGACAGCGTGGCGACTGCTTTGCGCGGCACCGGCGTACCCATGATTGCCGATGGCGGCGTGCGCTACAGCGGCGATATTGCCAAAGCGATTGCGGCAGGCGCCAGCTCGGTGATGATGGGCGGTATGTTTGCCGGCACCGAAGAGGCGCCTGGAGAAATCGTGCTTTACCAAGGCCGGAGCTACAAAAGCTACCGTGGCATGGGCAGCATTGGTGCTATGCAACAAGGAAGCGCGGACCGTTACTTTCAAGAGTCCAGCACCGGCAACCCCAATGCGGACAAACTCGTGCCCGAAGGCATTGAAGGCCGCGTGCCCTACAAAGGCTCCATGGTCTCCATCGTGTTTCAAATGTCGGGCGGCTTGCGCGCCAGCATGGGCTACTGCGGCTGCGCCACCATTGCGGATATGCAAAACAAGGCCGAGTTCGTGGAAATTACCACCGCAGGTATCCGCGAAAGTCATGTGCACGATGTGCAGATCACCAAAGAAGCGCCTAATTACCGGGCGGACTGAAGCCCGCCATTGACCCGATGTCGCACCAAAAAATACTGATACTGGACTTCGGTTCGCAAGTTACCCAATTGATTGCCCGGCGCGTGCGTGAGGCACATGTGTTTTGCGAGGTGCATCCTTGCGATGTCAGCGAGGTCTGGCTGCGCGCCTATGCACGCGATGGCAATTTGAAGGG
>CAJBBZ010000115.1 GCA_903951445.1 uncultured beta proteobacterium | reverse complement strand
GTGCCTGCTCCGCAGCAGCAGCACAGGCATCAAGCAGGCGGCGACGGACTTCCCGCGGTGTAAAACCGCTCAGTGCACCGATCACCTCGGGATCCAGTTCCTCACTGAAGGTCGTACCCCATGGCTCGGATGCCCGGATACCCCGATAGATGCTGCGCACCACAGCCCGCAGTTGCTGTGCATCGGGCGGCTGGATGTCAAAGACCTCAAAGCGCGAGACCAGAGGCTTGCCAATCTCTTCGATGAAGTTGCACGATGCAACATAGAAAAGGAATGAACTGTCTAGCGCCACCTGCGTGCAGTTATCCACAAACCTCTTGGAAGAAACCGGCTCCAGGAGGCCCAGCAGGTATTCTGTCCCACCATGTTTGGTGTCGCGGCTTGCCTTGTCGAGCTCGTCGAGGAGCACCACCTTGCTCAGATTCCCTTTGACCAGCAATTCCCAGATCAAACCTGGGTGCGCGTTGCCGTATCCTGCATCCAGCCCCAGTAAGGTGAAACTTGCTGCGGCGGAAGAAAGATCGGATTTTTCAAATCCAATGTCCAGCAGGCCCGCCAAGGACTGGCAGTAGGCGGTTTTGCCGACGCCCGGAGGGCCATTCAACAAAATGGGCGGAAGGCTCAGCTCTTTGTGTGGCGACAAGCGGCAGAGGCGCAAGCGCTTTTGCAACAGGCGGGTCACCTCAGAGAAGTTCGGATAATCCGCATGCAGTCCGTCCAGCACTTCTGGCGGGGGAGCCATGGCCACATCACGCCAGGGTCCAGCTTCCTCGAGTTTTTCCAGGGCGCGCAGGAGGGCCTTCTGGCTGTCGCCCGAGAGCTCTTTCAACCAGCTTTTCTTTTCTTCAAGCTCTTGCTCATCGAAGAGCTTGCGTTGACCGGGCAAGGGGGCGTGCCTGGGAGTCGCATGTTCGTCAGATGCGAAGGCCGCAATCCGGCGGTGCAGGTGGTGTGCAGCGCGCAATTCGTCTGCCCGGCGGCGGCAGGCACGGTTGCCTTTGGGCAGGCTGACCGGATCAGGGATGTTGTCGAACATGGTGTGCTCCATTCCAAGGGTGTGTTGTCTGGTGTGCGAGTTGCCGACTACTTCAAGCAGCGCAGGGCGTCGTAGCACCGTTCTCTGGCGCGCCAAATGTCGGTAGGCACGCCTTTGGGGCCAAAGTGCCGCGTGGGCTCACCGATTCGGTAATACTCAAAAAGCACCTCTGCTTCGGCGCCTTTGCGGACCAGGAAAGGCCGCAACTTCTGCAACAACCTGAAGGCATGAATGCCGTCGTAGGCCAAGTGGTAGATCGGGCGTGTGTAGCTGGCACGGTGCGGCAATTGGCCGAGCACGCAGTTTTCTGCCACCCGATTGCGGAAGGTCAGCAGGGTCTGCAAGCAGTTCTGTGGGACGTGTACACGGGCCCGGTAATTAACCCGGTTGCCACAAGTGCGGCGTACCCGTGCCAGGGTGACACAGCCCTCGCCGTCGAGGAACCCCGCGCACCAGGCATAGCCGACTTGGCGTTGGACCTCGAGCTGCACGGCTGTTGATAGGCCGGGCTGTAGAGCACTTGCAGGCTCGAATGGACCGCAGTGGGCGTTTGCTAACTTGTTCCAGATGCGGCTTTGCAGCGCGGTCTGGATCTGTTCTGACCAGGAATCGTATTCCTGGAATACGTTGCTTTCAGTGCCTGCTTGTAGGGCTTGGGTGTTGTTTGCGTTCATCGAAGTCTCCTTGGTTGCTCGATGAATGAAGTTTAACAGCGATTAAGATCGCTCTATTGCGATTTTCGCAATAGAGCGATTATTGTTGTAATAAAACAACAATACAGGTTTTATGACAACAAGTAAGATTGCCGGATGATCAGATTACGGATTAAAGAATTGTTGGCCGAGGCGAGTTTCCAAAAGGGGGAGCGCGTACGCCTGGACGACGTTGCGAGTGCAACAGGCATTCATCGCGCAACGTTGTCGGCAATTAGCAATCCAAGAGGCTGCAATACGAGCACCGATAACTTAGACCGCCTGTGTCACTTCTTTGGGTGCCCATTGAGTGACCTCGCGGAGTACGTCCCGTCCAAGCCACCGGCGGCGCGAACCCGTACAAAAAAGGAACCTGCCGATTCAAATGCGGGAACTGAGAATGAAAAACCGCCCTGATGGGACTCTTCAAAAAATCGTGCGCCAGTTCGGTTGTTGTGCCTGAGTTGATGTCAGGTGGGGCGGAGTCGCATTGCCGCATGAGCAAGAACCTGGCTGATTCCGTGCGGGCTTGCATTAAGCTTCTGACTTGTCAGGCCTTGCTGTCCTTGCGCTCGCGCTCGGGGGACCATTCCCGCATTTCTTGAGCGATGAACTCAGCCAATGGCGTGATCTGGCCTTTGACGCTCGCAGCCTCCAGAGCCTTCATGTAAGCATCCCGCCTGCTCATCCGGATCACCGTCCAAGGGTAGCCTCCTGAAGCCAGTAGCGTGTTCATCAGCAGGCGCCCAATGCGACCGTTGCCGTCAAAGTACGGATGAATAAAGACGAAGAGGTGGTGCCCAAGCACCGCACGAACACAGGCTTCGGGTTCCGCCTCGAGCATCTCCCACAGCGCCTCTAACGAATCCAAAAGAGCCTCGCTGGGTAGTGGCGTGTGCATTGAGTTGCGAATAAAGATGGGCCCACGCCGATAGCCGGCGAGCTGGCTGGCTTCGACGATGCCGGCTGTCACAGACGGGCCGAACAGCTCGGCATACCAGTCGTGATGATCCCGCTTGACCACGAGACCCGCGTTGCTATCCGCTAGTACCTTGCTGATACTCTCCTTGACCGCCTTGAAGGCCTGGTAGTAGCCCCGCGCGGCCAGTGCATCTCTGGTCTTGTCGTGCTCTTGGTTACCGTCCGGATTCCAGTCCCCGCGAGCGACGCGCTCGATGAGATCGTCGGTGACGCGATAGCCTTCGATGGAAAGGGAGTTATAGGCGTCAGAGACATAGCGTTCATCGACCCGCGCCAGATAGCCGGCACCCTGGTTCTCGAGGCCGGGCGCTGGCGGGAAGGCGTTGATGACGTCCTGACGCCATCCGGCCCACATCGAGCGCAGGCGCAGTACATAGGGCGACCGTTCCTTTCCGGGCGAAATTGTGGGCTCTGCTAGCTCAAAGGGGTTCACCAACTTGAGCGTGATCTTGAACTTGGCAAAGGCTTTCTGAATGCGCTCTGCCTCGTCGGGGCGATTGACGAACGCGAATGCGGCAGCCAACCGGCTCGCGGCCGTTACCAACTTGTCTCCAGCCAGCAGCGTTGGTAGCAATTCGGACGCATTACGAATGGTGGCCAGCGCGATCTCGGCCTCACGCGGGTTGTTGACGAAGAACGAAGGACCGACCATGCACAAGGCCTCGGCAACGGGCCAAACTTGCAGACCTCGAACCTCTAAGCGAGCCATGGGAACCCGTATTTTGTCCGGATATACCAGCAGTGAGGTGTCGAAGGGCAGATCCACCTTGGATGTGCCGCTGTCGATAGTGACGCATGTAACCTGCCTGGGTACGGTGGTGTTGCCTGTGTGAAGCATCAGCGATGCCTCTGGATTCAGGCAGTACCGCTTGGCAAAGCGCTTACCCAGGTATCCTGAAACGAAGTCCCAGAATGACGCATACCAGGCGGTGGTGTCTCCATCGTTGTCGCTCGGGCTGCTACTGATGTACCAACCCTTCATCACTGGCCGCAGGAACCCTGTATCGACCAACACGATGCGCTGTTCGTCGCTCTTGATGTCAGAGGCTTCGATAACGCCGTTGTGCTTTTCCTGTAGCCGTTTGAGCGTTTTCAGTGCGGCTGCGAGCGTCGGGTTGCCCTTGGGTCTGGGTGCTACTGGGTTCATAAATTCGCTTTTATATTTTCAAAGAATTTACTCTGTTATTTATCCGAAATATACTTTGTTTTTCGATTGGAATCTACTTTGCTATTGGTTTAAAAAATACTTTGCCATTGGGGAAGAAGTGCCAACGTTGCCCAGGCAGTGGATCATCTCGAAGGGGTGGCCCCAGTAGTGCCTTTAAGGGGGCACTGGGTATGCGCGTGGTGGTCCTCACCACTGCCCCCACTTTGAGGAGCAAGTGAGATCACTGGATGATCTGCTATCAGGCGCTTGAATTGACTAAGCCATGGGTCACAACGTGTCTAGAGCAGTCAAGACCGTCCAATGTGACAGGTCCTACGGTACCGAAAAATTGAAAATTTTCCGAAAGCATCGATGTACACCCAGCATCATCGAATACAATATTTATGTGTTTGGCTAAAGGGCCAGATGGAGAGTTAAGTTAACGGTTTGGGGTGTCGTCTGCAGTAACTAATGCAGTAACTTTTCGGGAAATCCCCGGAAATTCCCAGCAAAAGCGCGAATGTGATTCCGCCCCAGGCCACCAAATTCCCGCCATTGCTTCTACCGCACGTCTGCCGGTGAGCGCGATCTAAGCTCTCGTATACTCTCCAAAAATACAACGAACTGGCGTCAACTCCAGACCATTTTTTTGTAGGCCAAACGCTTTATCAGGCTAGGTCAGGCAGTCGTATCTGGTGTCATTAGAATTTTGATTTACTAAATTTGGTGAAATCGCAATGCATTGGTATCTCGTTCACAGCAAGCCCAGGCAAGAGCGTCTTGCTTTGGAGAACTTGGAGCGTCAAGGCTACCAGTGCTACCTACCGGTATTGCCCACCGAGAAAATGCGTCGCGGCTCACTGACCATTGCTGACGAAGCGCTTTTCCCCCGCTACTTATTTATCCGCCTGGGAAACGACCTGTCAGCCAAAGGCTGGGGACCGATACGCTACACCACGGGTGTGAGCCGTTTAGTCAGTTTTGGCTCGGAACCCGCGCGCATCGACGATCGCTTAATCGCGCAGCTTCAAACCAGCGAATCCAGCTTCAAGGAGCACCCAGCCCGTCTATTTGAAGTAGGAGACCGGGTTCGCTTTACCGATGGCCCGTTTACCGGCATTGAAGGCGTATTTCAAATTGCCGAGGGCGAAAAGCGCGTGATGGTGCTTATTGAAATGATGAGCAAACCGCTGTCTGTCGGCGTTGCGCCCTCCATGTTGCGAAAAATCGGCTAATCCCAGCATCCAGTCCAAGTATTGACGCTTTACAAGTCGGATTCCTTTGGAAACCGCGCCTGTATCAGTCAAAAAGCGCCCCCGAGGCCAAATAAGCCCCGAGGCAGGCTACAATGGAAGGCTTCGCAGCGATTGAGTGGCTCCGCGGCGAAGCTTGAAAACCCCACCTAAGAGGCTCCCGGTAGTGGAGCGCCGACCGTGGAAAAGAGCCCTGCAAACCTTCTTTTTAAAGAGAAAACTCATGTCAACTTTCAGCGCAAAACCCGCTGAGGTCGTTCACGAGTGGTTTGTGCTTGACGCGACCGATAAGGTCCTCGGACGAGTAGCCAGCGAAGTTGCTCTCCGTTTGCGCGGCAAACACAAGGCCATTTATACGCCTCACGTCGATACCGGCGACTACATTGTCGTTATCAATGCAGCCCAGCTGCGTGTCACCGGCGCCAAGCCGATGGACAAGGTGTACTACCGCCACTCGGGTTACCCGGGCGGCATCACGGCCACCAACTTCCGCGACATGCAAGCCAAGCCTCCCGGCCGCGCTTTGGAAAAAGCC
>CAJBBZ010000114.1 GCA_903951445.1 uncultured beta proteobacterium | reverse complement strand
GGTCACCAACGCGGGCAGCAACGGCAAATTTTTGGGTGTCATGGATTTTCAGGTGGGCAGTGCCGGCGTCAGCGACTTTCGCTACCGGCTGTTGCCTGTGTTTTCCAACCAGATTAAAGCCGATCCGGCTATGGCGGCATTGATCGAAAAGGTACGCCAACCCTACGCCTCAAAACTGGCTGAAACACTGGCGGTGACCGATGGCTTGCTTTACCGGCGCGGTAATTTCAACGGCAGTTGGGACCAGTTGGTGTGTGATGCGCTGATGGAGGTACAGGGCGCCGACATTGCGCTGAGCCCGGGGTTTCGGTGGGGCACCACTTTATTGCCCGGCGACCCAATAACCCGCGAACTGATGATGGACCAACTCGCCATCACCTACCCTTACACCACGCTCACCGAAATGAGCGGCGAATCGATTAAAGGCATTTTGGAAGACGTGGCTGACAACCTCTTTAACCCCGACCCTTATTACCAACAGGGCGGCGATATGGTTCGGGTAGGCGGCATGGCCTATACCTGCGAACCCGGCCAAAAAATGGGGCAACGTATCTCGGGCATGCGCTTGGGTGGCCAACCGGTAGAGGCCTCGCGCATGTACAAAGTGGCCGGCTGGGCGCCGGTGGCCGAAGCCGCGCGCACAGCGCCCGGCAGCAAACCCATTTGGGACGTGGTCGAGACCTGGCTCAAATCCCAAGCCGGTGGCCGTGTCAAAGCCCGCAAGATCAATACCCCGACACTCCTCGGAATGACGGGTAACCAAGGTATTGCAAATCTATGAGCCTGCAAGCATCTACTAACGGTCTGCGCAAGCTAGTGTGCGGTGTCGCCTGCCTTGGCGCCTTGGCCTATGCGCCGCACAGCCTTGCGGCGGGCGAAGGAACATTTGCCGTCAAGATGCTCACCCCAGAGGTGGCGGCCACCGCTGGCCAGGCGGCGATGGCCCATTGCCGCAAGGTGGGCTACCAGGTAGCGGTCGCCATTGTGGACCGCTTTGGCGTCTTGCAATTCTTGGTGCGTGACCGCTTTGCCGGCCCGCACACAGTGGAATTTGCCACCCAAAAAGCCTGGACAGCAGCGAGCTTCAAAATGCCCACCGCAGCCCTGGCCGCTGAAACCCAGGCCGGTAAACCCATGAGCGGTATGCGCGCCAACCCCCATGTGCTGGCCATCGGTGGCGGCTTAGTGATAGAGGCCGCCGGCAGCTTGCTCGGCGGCATTGGCGTCTCTGGTGCGCCGGGTGGCGAAGCCGATGACGCCTGCGCCTTGGCGGGGCTGCGCGCGGTAGCCGATGCGATTGAGTTTTGAATGGCTTTTTTCTGGAGAAACCCATGAAGCTTTTAAAAGTCTTTGCCCTGACCCTGGCGCTTTTGAGCAGCGGGCTTGCCTGGGCGCAGAGCAAGGTGATCTATCACATCAGCGACGCCGAAGCGCAAGCACTAGGGGGCCTGCGCAACGTGCGTAACCATTTGGACATCGACCCCGCAGCCAAAATAACCGTGGTCTCCCACGGCAACGGCGTGGACTTTTTGATGGAGGGTGCAAAAGACAAAAATGGCAGCTTGTATGCCGGCCCGATATCTGCGCTGAAAAGTCGCGGGGTGACTTTTGAAGTCTGCGAGATCACCCTCAAAAACCGTAACCTCAAAAGCGAGCAATTCCTGCAAGAGGCCGACTTCACGCCGTCCGGGGTGGTGCGTATTGCTAAGCTTCAGCACCAGGGTTACGCCTACATCCGACCATAAAGCATGCGCAATCAAAATCCGAGTGCGGAGACGCTGACGGGAATGTTTTGGTAAAAAAAATAGTCACCGCAATATTTGCCAGCCTGTTGGGTTGTGTCAGCACAGTTGCCACGGCGCAACCCGCTTCCATTCAAGCGGTGCAGCTTGCGCAAGGCGTATGGTTTGTGCAGGGAAATTCTGCCCTGGGCAGCACCGGCAATAGGAACTTCATCTCCAATGCCGGGTTTTTTGTCACCGACGAAGGCGTGGTCGTGGTGGATGCGCTGGGTTCGCCCGCCTTAGCCCAAGAATTGTTGCGCGAGATCCATCGCGTCACCCCGCAAGCGCTTCGCTACGTCGTAGTGACCCACTACCATGCAGACCATATTTATGGTTTGCAAACACTTGCCCAAGCAGGCGCCAAGGTCATCGGCCACGCATCAGCCAGAGAATATCTAAACTCCGATACAGCGCAAAGGCGGCTTGAAGCAAGTCGCATAGACCTGGCACCCTGGATCGACGCAAATACCCGATTGGTGCCAGCCGACCAATGGCTAGCCACGCAGGAAACCCGGTTTCGTTTGGGGTCCATGGACTTTGTTGTGGACCATGTCGGCCCGGCACATACACCTGAAGATGTCGTTGTCTTTGTGCCCCAACTAGGCGTTTTATTTGCTGGCGACCTGTTTTTTCAGGGCCGGATTCCGTTTGTGGGGCAAGCAGACAGCCGACTGTGGATTCAAGCCCTCAACCGCTTAATGAAATACCAGCCCAAAATAGTGATTCCCGGGCACGGCCCTGCTTCTACCAATCCGATGGTGGACATGACCATGACCAGAGACTACTTGCTCTATCTCCGAAAAACCATGGGCGAAGCGGCAAAAAATATGGAGCCCTTTGAAGAGGTTTATGCGAAAACGGATTGGTCCCGATTCGAGTCCATCCCGCTTTTTCGCGTCGCAAATCGCATGAACGCCTACAACACCTACCTACTGATGGAGCAGCAAGGTGAGCCCTGAGAGCAGCCCGAACAGCGCGGTCTCGCGCCGCCATGTGCTAGCGGGCAGCGCCGCAGCACTGCTCTGGGGCCCAGGGGCAAGCCGCGCTAGCGCCGAGCCGTCGGCACCGACCATCCACTGGCCGGCGCTAAGGCTTTTAGACGGAACGAGCCTGACGCCTCTTGCATTGAACACGACGCCGGTAATGCTCGTGTTTTGGGAAACCTGGTGCCCTTATTGCAAACGCCACAACGTACACATTGAGCGCCTCTACCAAGCGACACGGGGTATGCACATCCGGGTCTTGGGTGCAACAACCGAAACCAACGCGGACAAGCTGGCGTCCTATCTGCGGGCCAATCAATTGCATTTCCCAGTGACCCACACAGAGCGAGGGTTTCGGGATCAATTCAGCCAGCGGCGCGTCATTCCCTTGACATGTTTGGTAGCGGAGAACGGGCGACTGTTGCAATCTATTCCCGGTGAAATGGGCTACGAGGACCTGTATTCCCTGGCCGGGCAAGTGCTGCAGGACATCAGCCCTAAAATCAGCGACACCCCAAGGATGACAAGTTAATTGATTATGGAAGATTTCAACAATCAGGATAGGGTGTTTGAAACGGCCGCGCAATTGTTTGCGCTATTGGCTACCCCAATGCGTCTGAAAATTATCAGTGCCCTGTGTGACCGAGAGAAAAACGTGAGCGAACTCCTGGCCGAAATCGACACCACGCAGCCGAATATGT
>CAJBBZ010000113.1 GCA_903951445.1 uncultured beta proteobacterium | reverse complement strand
TGTGCCTGTGCCTGTGCCTGTGCCTGTGGCGCCACCGGTTCCTGTTTCTGGGTCTGTCGCTGAACCACCACCGCCACATGCACTTAGAAGAGCGAGGCTGATCAGGCACATAGACCAAGCGGAACTGACTTTTGAACGAGCGCGTCTAGATATCAAAAGCGACCGCATTGCAGACAAAACTATCGATGGATCATTGCTGCTCATAGCCAAATGCTTTCCGGATCAACTATGCAAAAGATGGTAAGCCTGCAAGTCAAGCGAAGCTTAGGGTACAACTATGGCCTCATCACATGTATCGGTGACCTTCTGTCAGCTTGGGCTTTAACAAGTTATCTCCCAAGTCCAGCATCGATCGCAAAAATTTCGTTTATGGTTATAGTAATCGAAAACATGATTGACTCAATGCGCGCGCACTGGCCGAGCAATCGGCTGCCGTTCGCTGGGTAGTGGGGCTCATTGGGGATCTGCGCAATATCTACCAAAAAAATGCACAAGGCAAGGACTGACTACTTTAGTCAGTCCCCGCACTCGAGTAAGTCTAAGCCAGCGTGCGCCAAGCCCGGTGGCTGTCGCTCAGCAGTTCGTCCGCCGCTGCTGGCCCTTCCGAGCCTGCCGCATAGTGCGCCAGTGGCGCCTTGGGGTCGGCCCAGTATTCCTGCAAGGGGCGCACGATGTCCCAGCCGGCCATGACGCTGTCCGAGCGCTGGAACAGCGTGGCATCGCCGATCATGCAGTCGTAGATTAGGGTTTCGTAGCCGGTGCTAGGCGCGTTCTGGAAGTAGTCCTTGTAGTGGAAATCCATGTGCACTTGGCCGATTTCGATTTTCGGGCCGGGGATTTTGGCGCCAAAGGTGAGCATGGCGCCTTCGTCGGGCTGTAGCTTGAGGACTAGCGCGTTGGGCGTGAGGGCGTCGGTTGCGGTATCGCGAAAGAGCGAAAACGGCGGGCGCTTGAACTGGATTACGATCTCGCTTTGGCGCTTGGCCATGGCCTTACCGGTACGCAGGTAAAAGGGCACACCTGCCCAGCGCCAGTTGTCGATGCCCAGCTTCAGGGCCACATAGGTTTCGGTTTTGCTGCCTGGGTTGACGCCGTCTTCTTTCAAGTAAGCGGCCAGGGCCTGTCCATCGCGGCTGCCCGCGCTGTACTGGCCGCGCACGCTGTCGGTCACCGCATCGACGCGGTGCACCGATTGCAGCACCTTGGTTTTTTCATTGCGTACCGCATCCGCGTCAAACGAGGCGGGCGATTCCATAGCTGTCAGGGCCAGTAGCTGGAAAACGTGGTTGGGTACCATGTCGCGCATGGCGCCGGTGGTTTCGTAAAAGGCCGCGCGTTTTTCTACGCCCACGGTTTCAGCCACGGTGATTTGCACATGGTCGATATGGTCGCGGTTCCATAGCGGCTCGAAGATGCCATTAGCAAAGCGCATGAGCATGATGTTTTGCACGGTTTCCTTGCCCAGGAAGTGGTCCATGCGGTAAATCTGCGACTCGGCCAAGCTGTGGCGCAACTGGGTGTTGAGCGCTTGCGCCGAGGCCAGGTCGCTACCGAATGGTTTTTCCACCACCACGCGGCGCCACTGGTTATTGGTCTCGTTGACCAGACCGGCGGCGCCGAGTTGATCGACGATGCCGCCGAAAAAGCGCGCACCGACGGCCAGGTAAAACATCACGTTGTCGTTGACATGGTGGCTGGTTTTGACCGCTTCCAGGCGCCTGCCCAGCTCCAGGTAGGACGCCGCGGCCCCAAAGTCGGCGGACAAATAGGTCATGCTCGCCAGCAGGCGCTTGAGATTGCCTTCATCCAGGGTTTGGGCGTAGTGCTTGTCGGCGGCGAATGCGCGTACCGACTCTTCCACATGGCTGCGAAAGGCCTCGTCGCTCATTTCCAGCCGGTCCACGCCGATCAGGGCGAAGTTGGTCGGCAGCAGATTGGTGCGCGCCAGGTTGTACAGCGCGGGCATGAGCAAGCGCTTGGTCAGGTCGCCACCGGCGCCAAAGATGACGACGGCGCAGGCCGGTGCACGTTCGCCGTGAGCGGTCTTTTCGTGTTCGATGTCTTGTGCCACGGGTATTCCTTATGCTTTGCCAGGTTCTTTGTGGCCGCCAAACTGCTTGCGCATGGCCGATAGCACTTTCTCTGCAAACGTGTGCTCTTTGCGCGAGCGAAAGCGGGTGTAGAGGGCTGCCGTCAGCACGTCGGCCGGCACGGCTTCTTCGATGGCGGCTTGGATGGTCCAGCGGCCTTCGCCCGAGTCTTCCACGTAGCCCGAATAGGAAGCCAATTCCGGGTCTTCAGCAAGGGAAATAGCGGTCAAGTCCAAGAGCCATGACGACACCACGCTGCCACGGCGCCAGAGTTCGGTAATGTCAGCCAAGTTCAGGTCGTAGCGGCGCTCGGCGGGGATGATTTCCTGATTGACGCCTTTAAGAATGTCCAGGCCTTCGCCGTAGGCCTGCATCAGCCCGTATTCGATGCCGTTGTGCACCATCTTGACAAAGTGGCCCGACCCGGCGGGGCCGGTGTACAGGTAACCGTCTTCGGCGGTGGACTTGCGGCCCTCACGGCCCGGTGTTTTTTCGATGGTGCCCACGCCTGGCGCCAGAGTTTTGAAAATCGGGTCCAGATGGTCGAACGCGGCTTTGTCGCCGCCAATCATCATGCAGTAGCCTCGGTCCAGGCCCCATACGCCGCCGCTGGTGCCCACGTCGATGTAGCGGATGCCTTTTTCGGCCAGCGCCTTGGCGCGGCGCACGTCGTCCTGGAAATTGGAGTTGCCGCCGTCAATGATGGTGTCACCCGATTCCAGCAGGCCAGACAGGGTGTTGACCGTCGCCTCGGTGATAGCGCCTGCGGGCAGCATGACCCACACGGCGCGCGGTTTTTGCAGCTGGCTGATAAAGCTGGCCATGTCCTGGCTGGGCGTAGCGCCCTCGGTGGCGAGCTGTGCCACGCTGGCGGCGTTGGTGTCATACACCACGCAGGTGTGGCCGTTGCGCATAAGCCTGCGCACGATATTGCCGCCCATACGCCCCAAACCAATCATTCCTAGCTGCATAGTGTCTCCAATAATGTTTAAATCGCGAAAATCGCAAAAAATAAAGCAAAACGATTATGGTACGAAATAGTGGCAGCCAAGGACGAAGCGGGGGAACCGGGTCGCAAAAGTGTCTTTTCAAAGCAAAAAGCCCAATATTTGCGATAAACCGGATGCAGGTGCCAAACTTGTGCATCGTCTTTTGGAAAGCTCTGCATAAGTCCCAAGCCGTCAATGCGCAGCGAAGCAATCCATTTTTGGCCTGCCAATCAAGCACTTATGGATCGCCATGTCGCTACGCTCTTCGCGATGACGGACTTGTGCCTGAAGTTAAGCCATTTCCCTAATTGTTAAAAATGAAAAAAGTGATAGCATCTAAAGACATCTGTGTACGGAGCCTGTCCAGACTATGCAAAAACCAACACATTGCCAAGTGATAGGAATCACCAGCGGCCAGCCCGGTGTGGGTAAAACTACGGTTTCGGTCAACCTCGCGGTCGCCCTGCACGATATGGGCTACACGGTAATGATCCTGGATGCCAATTCCAGTTCCCACAACGCGCAAACCGCGCTGGGCACCGTATGCCCCTTCCACCTCGGCCATTTTTTAAATGGCGAAAAGTCCTTGCGCGAGATCATTTTGAAGCGCCGCTACGGCATCAATCTGATTGCAGGCGCCTCGACCATCGAGGCCATGACCACGCTCAATCCGTCTAAGGCCGCGCGGGTACTCAAGCAGTTTGGTGATTTGGAAAGCGAGCTCGATTTCCTGATTGTGGATATGCCGCCGGGTACCGAGCAGTCGGTGCTGTCCTTTATGGCCAGTACCAGCCGCCGGATTGTTGTGGTGCGCAACGACCAGGCTGGAATCACCGATGCCTACGCCATGATCAAGGTGCTGTGCAGCGACTTCAAGCTCGATGAGATTCGCATCATCGTCAATGGTGTGACCACCGAGGCTGAAGGCAAAAAAATGTTTGATGTGCTGGACAAAATCAGCCAGCGCTTTTTAACCAGGGCGCTGCATTACCTTGGCAGCGTGTCCCAGGATGAACTGATTGTTGATGCGGGCCAACGCAACTTTTCCGTGACCGAGTATGCGCCCACCAGCCGTGGCGCGCGCGATTTCCGCCAAATCGCCAGCAACACCAGCCACCTGGCTTTGCAAAAATTTGTCGATGGCGGGATAGAGCACTTTATCCAGCGCCTGCTGCATTTGCACGATTTGACTGCTGAGGCGGCTTAGCGCGCTGCCCTCTCTTGGTCGCTTGATCGGCCTGCTTTTTGCGCTCGCCCGCGGGTATCCAAAGGCCTACGCCCAGGATCCAGTTTGCGCTGAAGCTTCTTTCGCATTCGTTCGCCGAGGAGTGTTTTGGCATCGCCAAGCTGGTGAGTGTGTTCGGGCCGATCACCCTGCAGCGTGCGTCCAAAGCTTCAACGTGCCGCAGGGCCGCGCCATAGAACTGGGCGGTTAGGTTGGGATTGAAGGCGGAACGCTACTTGGAGGCGCCAGGCTGTCAAAAAAGCCTGGCCAAGGAACCAAGCCCTTTAAGCCACGACGGGCGCCTTCAAAAAATCACGCAGCGCATCGAGCGCCTCGTCCGGTGCTTCTTGCAAAAGCGAGTGCCCGGCTTTGAGCGTGACCACTTTGCCGTGGCGCGCATGGGCCATCAGCGATTTGGCGCCTTGTGGCGGCGTCATCTGGTCGCTGGCGCCTAGCAAAAACAGCGTGGGGCACTGCACTTGCGCCATCGCCTCGTCGCCCCGCGCGTAGCTGTCGCAGGCCTTGAAACTGCGGTAAAACACATTGGCCTGGCGGTTGCTGCCCAGCACGCGGTGCATCAGCGCTTTGTTGGTGCCGTGCAGCCAGGTGCCTGGCCCCATCAGCGAGGGCGGCGGCGCCATCATCGACAGCGAAAAGGTGTTGACCATGTCGATGCCCTTGGATTGCGCGTTTTGCGCTGCATCGAGCAGCGCCGGGGACACGCGCATGGGGTAGGCGGTGCCCACCATCGCCAAATGGCTGACCCGTTCGGGCTTTTGCGCCGCCACTTCCAGGGCGATTAAAGAGCCCATGCTGTGGCCGACTAGCGCCGCTTGCTCAATCTCCAAGGCGTCTAGCAGGCCCACAATGCTTTGCGCTGCTTCCTCTACCGATTCGGGCGCGTTGCCGCCGCTTTTGCAATGGCCAGGAAGGTCGATAGCCAGCACGTTGTATTGGTGGTTGGCCAGATAGCGGCTTTGCAGGCCCCACACGCTGTGGTCGTGCAGCGCGCCGTGGATGAGGACGACGCTGGGAAGTTCGGGCCTAAAGGGCTTGCCTGCGGTGTAGGCGTAAAGCGGGGCGTTGTTGACGGTGATCAGCACGGTGTGGTCCTTCTGGAAAAGCGGGCGTTTGCGTGCATTGTGCCCAATTGGAGGGTGGCAGGCCCACGATGCACAATCCACGCATGTCCACCTTGTCTACCGCCGAACCCGTTGACGTCGTCGTTATTGGCGCGGGCGTCGTGGGCCTGGCGGTGGCGCGCGCTTTGGCGCTGGCCGGTCGCGAAGGCTGGGTGCTGGAGAGCGAGGCCAGCATCGGCAGCGGCGTAAGCGCCCGCAATAGCGAGGTGATACACGCAGGTATTTATTACCCGCAAGGCTCACTCAAAGCGCGCCTGTGCGTGCAGGGCAAGCAGATGCTCTATGCGTATTGCGCCGAGCGCGGTGTGGCCCACCGTCGCTGCGGCAAGCTGCTGGTAGCGACCAGCCTGGCCCAAATGGCAGAGCTGGCCCAGGTGCAGGCGCGGGCGCTGGCCAATGGCGTGGATGACCTGCAATTGATTAGCGCTGCACAGGCTACTGCCTTGGAGCCCGCGCTCCATTGCCATGGCGCTTTGCTTTCGTCCAGCACCGGCATCGTAGACAGCCATGGCCTGATGCTGGCGCTACAAGGGGACCTCGAAAACGCCGGTTCGCAAGTGGTGCTTAACACTGTGGTGGATCGGGTGGCCCTTTCGCAAACCGGCAGGCACCATGTGTGGATGCGAGATGGCACTTGCCTGGCTGCACGTGCCCTGGTCAACGCTGCAGGCTTATCCGCCACGGCGCTGGCGCGGCGCTTTGAGGGTCTGGCGGCGCACCATGTGCCGAAGGAATTTTTTGCTAAAGGCAATTATTTTTCACTGGCGGGAAAAGCGCCGTTTCAACGCCTGATTTACCCGCTGCCCGAACCCGGTGGCCTTGGCGTGCACCTGACGCTGGACTTGGGTGGCCAAGCCAAGTTCGGCCCGGATGTGCAATGGGTGGACGATGCTACGGATTACGCCGTGGACCCCGCGCGCGGTGCAGCGTTTTATGCAGAAGTGCGCAAATACTGGCCCGGTTTGCCCAACGATGCCTTGCAAGCGGCCTACGCCGGTATCCGCCCCAAGATCAGCGGACCAGGCGAGGCGGCTGCGGACTTTTGCGCGCAAGGCCCACAAACCCATGGCGTGCCGGGCTTGGTGAATTTGTTCGGCATAGAGTCCCCCGGCCTGACCAGCGCGCTGGCTTTGGGCGAAATGGTGTCCGCGCTGCTCAAGGACTAGGCAAAACCTGGCGCCTCAAGCCGCCTTCTCCGCCGCCTTCAAGGCTTTTTTCAGATCGTCCAGCAAATCGTCCGGGTCTTCTAGGCCGATCGACAAACGGATGGTGCCCGGCCCGATACCGGCGGCTTGCAGGGCTGCATCGTCCATACGAAAGTGCGTGGTGTTGGCCGGGTGAATCACC
>CAJBBZ010000112.1 GCA_903951445.1 uncultured beta proteobacterium | reverse complement strand
TTGCCAAGTTAGGAACCGCTTGCACCATGATCGAAGGATCAAGTATGTTGACGCAAGCCCTTTCGCCGAAGCGAAAGCCGACTACTCCCCAGTGACAGACTAAGTATACGCGGCCGGGTCTGGCCCTGGATCGTTATGATGAACTGAATTGGGCTTTACCAATGTGAACAACATTGGATTTCGTAAAAACCGCCTTGCTTTTCGTCGGCGCGGCACTGGCAGAGATCGTCGGCTGCTACGTGCCTTGGCTTATTCTTAAGCAAGGTAGGTCAATTTGGTTGCTAATACCCGCGGCTTTGTCGTTGGCGCTTTTTGCCTGGCTCCTGACGTTGCATCCCACCGCCGCTGGAAGGACTTACGCGGCATACGGTGGCGTCTACATTGCGGTGGCCATAGTTTGGCTGCGTCTCGTGGATGGCATCCCACTTACGACGTGGGATGCGGTCGGCGCTCTGATTGCAATGGCTGGTATGGCCGTCATCGCGATTCAACCAATGGCAAAGGTCTAGGCTCTTGCTAAGGACAAATCACCCCATTTGGTGGTGTATTGCGGCGTGAGGCGCTCCTGCCGCATTTACCAATCACTCGGTGCGCGCTGACGCGCCCCGCTTCCCACATGGAACGTGCCTCGGCCGTATCGATCATTCAAGGCGTCCATCGCCATCATCAGTCTGGTGCGGTCGCCGGCAACCCAAGCTTGCGGACACGTTCTCATTCATCAGCTGACCAGTTTTCGTTTTGGGGTTTCTGCTGCTAGGCAGACTTTAGTTCCAACCAGCCCCTCGTAAGTTGTTGATTTATATAAAACAGGTCTCGCGATCGCTCGCGAGGGTCACAGAGAACAGAGAGAGGAAAACGCAGAGAAATGCCCACTTCCGACCGAATTGGGTCGACGGCGCTCGCGAGGGGGTAAGGTCAGAAAAGTGCATTTTCACTGGGGAAACTGCAAAAAAAAGACCCCCCACCATTTCTGGTGAGAGGTCAGTTTTTGAGGGAAATGGTGGACCACACGAGATCGGAACCAACGTCCGCAAGAATGGACTAAATATAGAGCGTTTACAACATTGGCGCTTCGTAGAGATTGATCTCACGCGCTAATTCGAAGAAATTCATTTACGTTTTCCCAGCCCCTAGGATCCAGATCATCCCAGTCCGACCACGTATTTTGGTTCGCAGATCGGGTTCGTGATTGGGGGTTTTCGACCTCATGGTACTTCCCAAAATCGATTACGTTCGTATCGACTGTTGGTTTTTGGGATATCGAAGTAACCGGTGTGAAGTTAGCCAGTGGGTCGTCATAGACAATCTTTTTTTGCCTCAATCCGTCGAGGTAATCAGCCCAAGCCTGGATCATCTTTTTTCGATCTCGGATCATTACCTCGCGGGCATACGGCTTGCCCTCGGGGTCGCGAACCGTATGATCCAACTGCAACTCCAGAAGGTCTTCATCAAAGCCCAATTCTTGCCTGGCGAGGGTCCTGGCAACCGCGCGGAATCCATGCGCGGTGATTTCTTTGGTGGTTGAAAATCCCATGATCTTCAGCGCTTTATTCATGGTGTTTTGGGACATGCAGCGATCTTTGCCGCGGCGGTTTGGAAAGACGCTTTCACCGCGCCCTGTCAACTCACGAAGTTGCCACAAAATTTCCACAGCCTGCTGGGGCAGCGGGACCACATGGGGTTGATTGGTTGGCTTCTCATGTCTGGAGTCTTTCATGTACTCGCCGGGGATGCACCACCAACCATTTTTCAAATCAAATTCGTCCCACTTCGCTTTGCGCAGGTTCCCGGGGCGGACATGCAGCATGGTCAGCAACTTCAGTGCGCTTTGCACCAGAAATGTCCCGCGATAGCCGTAGATTTTGGAAAGTAGATTTGCCAGCTTGGTCGGATGTGTCACTGCCGCATAAGGCTTGCTTTTGTGTTTCGGCAAGAGCGATTTCGCTATAACAAACGGGTTCGACTTGGTCACCTCAAAGGCCAAGCTGTGTTCACTAACCCTGTTGCCAATCTCCCAGACGCGCTGGGCTGTATCAGGTTTACCTTCAAGCACGATCGACTGAATAATTTTTGACACGTCCTTCGGGCCAACCTCTTGCATCAACTTATGACCCAGTTCAGGAAACAGATAGGTCTCCAACCTGCTGGCGGTGGGCTCTAAGGTGTTTTCGTGCCAGTTAAGCCCTGCGTACCCCATCCACTTTTGCGCCTGCACTTGAAATGATTCGGGATGCAGGATTTCGAATTTATGCAGGGGGCTACCGCTTCGAATACTCACAGGCTGATTTTTATTGGCTTGCCGTGAAGCCGATGGATCTGTACCTGTCTTGGCCAAGGCAATATGGGCGTCAGCCTGTTGCCTTGCTTTTTCGGGAGCGACGAGTGGGAAGACACCCAAGCTGAGGGTTTGGCGTTTCCCGGCGAATGTGTAGTCAACGCGCCAATAGTGACGTCCATCGGCTTTGCCTCTGATCAGATACAGGCCACCACCAAACCCCATACGCGCGCAGGTACGCATCGATTGCTCGATCGCATCTTGCGTGGGCATGACTCGCATTGGCATGGCGGGTGTATTTTTTGAATGAATGGGGGGCTGTCAATTTCTGCCTTTATTGTCTCGAAGAGTTTTGTTCCTGTCCGCTGATTGAGCCCATTTTTGCCATTCCAGTTGAAGGGCCTCATCAGCCGATTAATGCGTTTTGATTGGTAAACATCAATCAAGCGGTGCTGAGGCCATAACGCTAACAGCACACACTTGATCCTGAGTCCCGACGCTGACGATAGACGCATCAACTACAACGCATTGCTATTGCCAAGCTGGTACTGAGATGCATGGAGCCGTGAGGATACGGGCGTGAACTCGGGCAACACCGGATGCTCAATCGTGGCTCTGCCGAGGCGCAGATCCTCCAGGTAATCCGCCCACAGTTGCATCATGTTGATTCGAAGCTTGATGAACTCCGTACGGTTGTAAGCCGTGCCGTTTGCATCCTTGACGGCATGGGCAAGCTGCGCCTCCACGACCGATTCTGGAATCTGGAGCATCTCGACAATGAGTGTTCTTGCAGTCGCGCGGAAGCCATGCGCTGTGGTCTGACTGGATGTGTACCCCATCAGGCGCATGGCCTTATTGAGCGTGTTCTCAGAAATGAACCGGCCCGGTTTATTGGTCGATGGAAAGACGCAACCGCTGTCTCCTGTCACCTGAAACAAGTCCTCCAAGATCTGCACTGCCTGGCGCGCCAGGGGAACCAGATGCGGCTCACCATTGATCTTTTGATCTTTGGTGCGCTTCATGCGAATGGAAGGCACATACCAGATGCCGTGATCCAGATCGAACTCGTCCCATCGCGCCAGCCGCAATTCACCTGGCCGCACCATCAACATGGGCGAGAGTTTCAAAGCAGAGCGCACGCACAGGGTTCCGCTGTAGTTGTCGATGGCCCTGAGCAGACCAGTCAACTCGGCAGGCTTGGTGATTGCAGCGAAGTGGCGCACGGGGGGACGCTTCAGAGCGTCCCTGATTTCGTGGCAAGGGTCACGCAAGTCGGCGCCTTCTGCAATCGCGAACCGGAAGACTGAAGAGCAGTGCTCACGCAAACGGTGAGCGGTTTCCAAGGTGTCGCGGGCCTCCACCGTTCGGCAGGCGTCCAGAACGATCTTGGGCGAGATTTCCTGCAAGGGCTTGCGGCCGAACTTCGGAAACGCGTGGAGCTCCAGCCTGCGGATCACTTTGGAGCTGTAGTTCTCCATCCACTGGCTCTCTTTGACCGCAAACCAGCGCCGCGCCACGCACTCGAAGCTGCCTTCCTGCGGCTGCCCTGAAAGTGCACGTCGTTTAGCCTGCGCGGCCTGCACATGCGCCTCACGCGTCTGGCGGCGCTCGTTGCTCGGATCCAAGCCGGCAGTCAGGATGGCGCGCGCCCCTTGCGCCTTTTCTCTGGCCATTTCCAGGGTCACCTGGGGGTGTGACCCAAGGCTTAAGGTCTTGCGACGCCCTTGGAATACGTAGTCCAGACGCCAGTAGTGGGTGTCTCCACCTGCAAACGGGAGCAAGTAGAGTCCCCCGCCATCGTTGAGCCGTTTGGCCCCTTTTTTGAGCAAGCTGATGGTGCGCTCGCTTTTGATGAGTTCCGTTGCCACGGTTTCTCCTTCACTGCCATGCGCGCCCCGGTCGATCGGAGTGATGCAGCGACATGAGAAGTAACCAGCGCGGTCTTTTTATCGGCTCGAAATAGATGCTCGGGCACGTTCGTGTCGGGCTTCTGAACCGGCAAAAAATCTTACTGCGAAAGTTACTGCAGAAGTTACTGCAAAAGTGCTGGTTTTGGGCTGTTGGAACCGGGGCGCGGAAGACAACAAAAAAGCCCTAAGTTATTGAAAACAAAGGGCTTTTTGGAGGCTTGCACTGAGTGTGCGAAAATGAGTTTGGTGGCCTGGGGCGGAATCGAACCACCGACACAAGGATTTTCAATCCTCTGCTCTACCGACTGAGCTACCGGGCCTGAGCCGCAAATTGTAACATCAGAAATTCGCGTCCTAAACCGCACCTGCGGCAAGCCTGTGCGTGCCATGGGCGCAGCCCTGTGGCCACTGTCAATCGCCAGCGCCAGGCGGGCCCAGGCAGACACTTCTGCCGCACGGGCGTGTCTATTTTCTAAGCCAGATCATCGACGGTCCGGCAGCCTTGGGCCTAAGCTGCAAAACGCATTTCGGGTGTCAACGATTCCGGAAGTCCGTCTTCCCTTTGCGCGATTGGAGCTTGTCATGGCCCTCTTTTTACTTCGGCTTTTTAGTGCACTCGGGGTTCCGCGCGTCCTTCGCGCGTGGCGCGCACTCCCCCTCGTTGCGTTGGCGGTGTTGGGTCTTGCAAGCGGTGCAGCCATGGCGGCCAAGGGGGCAGGGGGTGGCAAGCCGCCTTACGATTATTTCGCTGTGGGCGATCCGGGCGCGCTGACCGACACAGCGCCAAAGATTGGGAACGACCCACAAAGGAAGCCCTCGTTTTTGCTCATGGGCGGCGGGCCCGATGTGGACGAGGGCTTTCGCCTGATGATCCGCAAAGCGGGCGCCACGGCCACAACGGGCGGGCGTTTTGTGGTGATCCGCGCCACGGGCACAGACGCCTACAACTCCTATATCTTTGATTCGAGCGGCC
>CAJBBZ010000111.1 GCA_903951445.1 uncultured beta proteobacterium | reverse complement strand
TTTGTCCGGCTTGTTGCCTGAATCCGTATCGCAGGTCTTGCGCCAAGGTGCCGTAATTCCTGCGCATCCGCTGGCACTCAATGCACAGCGCCAGCTCGATCCTCGCAGACAAAGGGCGCTCAGCCGCTACTACCTCGATGCCGGCGCTGGCGGTCTGGCAGTCGGTGTGCACACCACCCAATTTGCCATCCGCGAAAACGGCATGTATGTCCCCGTCCTGGAAATGGCCATGCAAACGGTTCAAGACTGGATTCCTCTGGGAGGTTCGCGTCCGCTGGTCATGATTGCAGGCGTGGCCGGCCCCACATCACAGGCGTGCGCCGAAGCGGCTACGGCAAAAGCGATGGGCTACCACGCAGGTCTGCTCAGTCTGGCGGCGCTGCGCGGTGCTAACGAGGCCGACATACTTGCGCATTGTCGCGCTGTGGCTCAGGTCATACCGCTGGTGGGCTTTTACCTTCAACCTGCAGGGGGCGGCGTAGTTCTGTCGGCCGCGTTCTGGGAAGCGTTTGCACGCATTGAACAAGTTGTGGCCATCAAGATGGCGCCATTCAACCGCTATCGCACACTCGACGTGATTCATGGTGTGGTCGCAGCGCAAGCCGAAGAACGAATCACCTTGTACACCGGCAACGATGACCACATCGTGCTTGACCTGGTGACACCTTTTCACGTCAAGCGCGGTGCCGAAACAGTGCAAGTGCGCATCCGCGGGGGCTTGCTGGGTCATTGGAGCGTTTGGACCCAGAAAGCGGTTGAGCAGCTAAAGCGTTGCCAAGAAGAAGCTGCACTTGGGCAAATTTCGGCGGAACTGCTGGCCCTAGATTCGAAAGTCACCGATTGCAACAGCGCCTTGTTCGATGTGGCCCATGAATTTGCCGGGTGCATTGCTGGTTGCCATGAAGTCCTGCGTCGCCAGGGCTTGCTCGAAGGCATCTGGTGCCTTGACCCGCATGAGGCCCTTAGCGCTGGACAAGCCGAAGAACTCACCCGAGTCAGCCAAGCTTATCCGGACTTGATCGACGATAATTTTGTCAAACGTCACTTGGCCCGATGGCTTGATGGCTAACGTTTTTGCGAAGCTGTTGTAAGACAGCATGTTTTTTAACCTTTGAACCATGAAATGAGGAGACAGACAATGAAAAAGCGGACATTGATTCAAACCATCGCCCTGGGACTCGCCTTGGGCGCCAGCGCCAGCGCCATGGCGCAAGCCACCTGGAAACCCACCAAGCCCATCAACCTGATCGTTCCCTGGGCCGCGGGCGGCTCCACCGACCAGATCACTCGCATCGCAGCGGCCGAAATTGAAAAAACCTTAGGCCAAAAAATCGTGGTGGTTAACCAGCCCGGTGCCTCTGGCTCGATTGGAAGTAAAAACGCCTGGGATGCCCCGCGGGACGGCTACACCTGGACCGCAGGTGCGGCTCAAGACTTGGGCACTTACCAGTCCTTGGGAATGTTGAATGCGGGCATCAAAGACTGGCACCTGTTTTTGCATGTGGCCAACATAGCCGTGGTCAGCGTCAACCCGTCCACGCCCTATCAAAACATCGGGCAATTTCTGGATGCCATGAAAACCAAATCTGACATCAAGGTGGCCACAGCTGGCGTGACCTCGGGGGGTCACAATGCGATGTACGCCATTGTGAGTGTCACCGGAAGCAAGTATCGCCATGTCACCTATGACGGCGGCAACCCAGCCGTTATCTCCACCGTCTCTGGCGAGACCGATGCCACATCGCAACTGGCCGTCGAGCAAGCAGAAATGATTCGCGGCAAACGGCTGCGCCCTCTGGCAACCGTTTCCGACAAGGCTCTCGAAATTGAAGGCTATGGCGTGATTGAGCCCATATCAAAGACCTTGTCGAACTTCAAGGCGCCAGCCAACTACTTTGGAATTTTTATTCCCAAAGGTGTGCCCGCTGAAGTGGTGGCCACGGTTGAGCGCATCTGGTCCACTCAGATCACCAACAACGAAGCCATCAAGAAATACGCCGTCAACCGAGGCGCCTTCTTTGGCCCCGCCAGTGGCGAGGCTGCTCAAGCCGCTGCCTTCCCTGCCGTACAGGCAAACGCCTGGCTGTTACACACCGGGGGCAAAACCAAGGTATCACCCGACACCGTAGGCATCCCTAAACCCTGACAGCATCACATAGGGGTAGGCATAGGCTGCCCCTTTTGACAAAGGCACGCCATGAGCATGGAAGTAGAAGGTGACGAAGTGGCCTCACCGCGTGAGGATTTGATCGCCGCGGTACTTTGGGTGGCATTTGGCTTGGCGGTGACCATTGGCTCATGGCGCATGGACCGACTTGAAAAGCTCAACATCAACCCCTATGAAGTTCCGGGCCTCGTCCCTTTTTTACTCGGTTGCGCCATGACCGTCTTGGGCTTGGGTCTCTTCTTTCGCGCCTGGACCCAGGGCGGCTGGCAAGCCCCTATGGCATCGGCCAAAGTCCATGACCCCACTTTGTTTAGGTACATGGCGCTGGTGTTTGGCGGGTCGCTTTTTTACGCGCTTTTGCTCATAGGTACAGGGCTACCTTTCATGCTAGGCACCTTTTTGTTCATCGCCGTGTTCATCGGCGTACTAGACCGGCAACGCCAAAATGAGATGGGTAGATCTGTCACCGCACAGTGGGTGCGTGCTGCCATCTACGGCAGTGGCTGGAGCGTG
>CAJBBZ010000110.1 GCA_903951445.1 uncultured beta proteobacterium | reverse complement strand
CGGGTTTGGGCCTCGCAACGACTTCGAAGGCCTGCGGCCTCGCAATGACGGGTTTGGGCCTCGCAACGACTTCGAAGGCCTGCGGTCTTGCAATGACGGGTTTGGGCCTCGCAACGACTTCGAAGGCCTGCGGCCTCGCAATGACGGGTTTGGGCCTCGCAACGACTTCGAAGGCCTGCGGTCTTGCAATGAAGTAATGGGTTTCCGATGGCACTGCTTGCTTGCGCTTGCCATGTTGCTAGTCCAGCAAGGCCAGGATGTCGCGGTGCAGCGCGGCGGCGATGTCCACGCCGTGGGCGATGCTGTGGGCACGGGCGGCGTAGCGGCGTTCTGACGGCAGGCGCGCACCTTGGCCGCTGATGGCTTGCAAGAGCGCTTCGGCGCTGGCCTGGTCGGTGGGCGGGTCGCGCCCGGAAAAAAAGCGCGGGTCAAACGCCAATATCAATTCGCCATGGCGCGGTGCGCCGCCAGGCCTGCCATCGATGGCAACGGATTCGGCGCTGGTCAGGTCGCCCAAGAGCGGGCCGGCCATCAGCTCTATCATGGTGGCCAGGGCCGAGCCTTTGTAGCCGCCAAAAGTGAGCATGGCGCCGCGCTGCAAAACGGTGGCTGCATCGGTGCAGGGCGCGCCGTGTTCGTCAATACCCCAGCCCTCGGGCAGGGTGCGTCCACTGCGGCGGTAGAGGTCGATCTCGCCGCGCGCTATGGCGCTGGTGGCAAAGTCAAACACATAAGGATGCGCGTTGGCACGCGGCCAGCCAAAGGCTATGGGGTTGGTGCCAAACACGGCGTGCTTCCCGCCCGCAGGCGCCACGCAGGCATGGCTGGGCGTCATGATCAGGGCGCACAACCCGGCCTGGGTCAGGCGCTCCACCTCGGGCCAGAGCGCTGAGAAATGTAAGCAGTTGTTGATGACCAAAGCGCCTAGGCCCACGCTACGGGTTTTTTCAATCAATAGTTCGCTGCCCAGCTCAAACGCCAGTGGCGAAAAATTGCATTGCGCATCCACTGCGACTAAAGCGGGTGAGCGGTGTTCCACGGTGGGCAAGGCATCGCGCGCCACTTTGCCTTCGCGCAAAGACTGGCTACAGGTCAGCAAGCGAAACAAGCCGTGCGAGTGGCAGTGGTCCCGCTCGCCCGCCGTCATGACGCGTGCCATGGCTTGCACCTGCGCCTCAATGATGCCGTGGTGACGCAGCACGCGCAGCGCCAGGGCCTGCACTTCGTCTAGGGATAAATGAACGGTGTCGCTCATGCTGCGCACTTGGTATTCATAAACGTATGCCCCAGACAAAAGGGTCATGTGGGTCTAGCACCAGCGTGGCTTTGGCGCTGATATGCGCGCGGCCCCGGATGATCGGAATCACCTGCCCGTTATCCAGCGCGTAGCTGGCTTCAAAGCGGCTGCCGATGATGCTGGCTTGCGTCCACATGGCGCCCGGCGCCAGCTTGCCGTCTGCCGCCAGGCAGGCCACTTTGGCGCTCGTGCCGGTGCCGCAAGGCGAGCGGTCGTAGGCGCCACCGGGGCAGAGCACAAAGTTGCGGCTGTCCGCACCGGTATCGTCCGGGCCGAAGAGCTCGATATGGTCGATCTCAGCGCCATCAGCCCCAGTAACGCCTTGCGCCACCAGCGCGTTTTTTAGGGCGATGCTATAGGCCGTCAGGCCTGCCAAGTTGTCGCTGGCTACGCGCTGGCCGTGGTCGCTGGCCAGAAAAAACCAGTTACCGCCCCAGGCCACATCGCCATGCACTAGGCCGTAGCCCGGCACTTGTACTGGCACCTGCTGCAAATGGCGCATGGCCGGCACATTGCGCACGCTGACCGAACCATCTTCATGCAGGGTGGCTTGCACCTTGCCCACGGGGGTCTCTAAGGTGTGCGTGCCCGCGCCGATGCGGCCCATGTAGGCTAAAGACACCACCACGCCTATGGTGCCGTGGCCGCACATACCTAAGTAGCCGGTGTTGTTGAAAAAAATCACGCCCGCCGCGCTAGCCGGGTCCTGCGGGCTGCATAGCAGCGCGCCTACCAGCACATCGTTACCGCGCGGCTCCAACATGGCGGCGGCACGCCAGGCGTCGTGCTGGGTGCGCAAAATTTCGCGGCGCTCTGCCATGCTGCCCTGGCCTAAGTCCGGGAAACCGGCTACAACTAAGCGCGTGGGTTCGCCGCCGGTGTGGGAGTCAATCACTTCTATCGTTTGCATAGCGTTTGCACTCTGGTGGTATTCAAAACAAAGCGCACAATGGCGGTGTGCGCAATCAGTGCGAGGACTTGAGAAAAGCCGCTGTTTCCGGGCGCTGCGGATCGTCAATCACTTGCTGCGGCGTGCCGATTTCGTGGATGATGCCGTTGCGGAAAAAAGCCACCCGGTCGGACACATCGCGCGCAAAGCGGATTTCATGCGTCACCAAAATCATGGTCATGCCTTCTTCTGACAGCATGCGCAAAGTGTCCAGCACTTCGCCCACCAGTTGCGGGTCTAGCGCCGAAGTCACTTCGTCAAACAGCATGTAGTCCGGCGACATGGCCAGCGCCCGCGCAATCGCCATGCGCTGCAACTGCCCGCCCGAGAGCTTGCCCGGAAACACTTTGAGCTTGTCTTGCAAGCCCACATGGCTGAGTTGCTTCACCGCCAGTTCTTCGGCTTGTGCCTCGCTCAGCCCGCGCACTTTGCGCGGGGCCAGCATCACGTTTTCAAGTACCGTCAGGTGCGGAAAGGCGTTCCATTGTTGAAACACGATGCCGATGCGCTGGCGCAAGGCATTGATATTGGTGTCGGGCGCGTGCACATTGGTGCCATCGACGCGTATGCTGCCGCGCTGAATTGGTTCTAGGCCGTTGATGCACATCAGCAAGGTGGACTTGCCCGAACCCGAGCCGCCGATGACCGAGATCACCTCGCCCTTGTTCACCGTCATGCTCACGCCTTGCAGCACTTCCAGGCTGCCGAAGGATTTGTGTACCTGGTCGATTTCAATCATTTTCCTGCCATCCTTTTTCTACCCGCTGCCCGATGCGGGCAATGCCCCAACTCATGATGTAGTACATCAGACCGGCAATCGAGAGCACCAAAAGAGGCTCTTGAATCCGGGTGACGATGGACTGCGAGGCACGCAGCAATTCCATAATGCCAATCCACAGCACCAGCGAGGTGTCTTTGACCACGCCCAGGGTCAAATTGATCCAGCCCGGAAAACTCACCCGCGCCGCCATGGGCATGATGATGTAGCGCAGGGTTTGTGTGTAGCTCAGGCCCAGCGAGCGCGCCGCCCGCACCACATTGGGCGGCACCGCCAGCACGCCGCCGCGTATCACTTCGGTGCAATACGAGGCGCAGTAAATACCCAGCACCAGGCAGCCAATGGCAAAAGCCGTCCAGTTGATACCGGCGATGCTGTTAAAGGAATTAAAGAGCACAAACTGAATCAGCAAGGGCACACAACGAAACACATCGAGCAGCCAGCCCAGTGGCGCACTGGCACGCGGATAGACCGCGCGCAGCAGGCCAAACACCGCGCCCGATAGCGTGCCGATGAGCATGGCCCACAGCGTCAGTTGCAAACTGACCCAGGCGCCTGCCAGCATGAATTGCAGGTCAGAGAAGGAGAAGTCGGTACTGAGCATGCGGCGGCCTAGTAACGGAACAGGCGCCAGGCCAAGAGACGCGCACCGACCATGATGCCCTTGGCCAGCAGGTAGTAAATCACCGCAGCAATGGCAAAAAACTCAAAGGTGCGAAAGGTGAGCACGTTGTAAGCCTGGGTAACGCCAGTCAGGTCGTTATTGAGGCCCACCACCACGCCTAGCGAAGTCATCAGCATGGCCCACACCATTTGGTTGGTCATGGGGTAAAACACAATGCGCAATAGCTGCGGCACCACGATCAGCCGGTAGGCCTGAAAAGCACTCATGCCCAGCGAACGCGCGGCGCGCACTTGCGTATGCGGAATGGCTTTAAGTCCACCCCGGAAGTTTTCGGTCAGGTAACCGGCGTTGTTAAAGGTAATGCCTGCCAGCAGTGCAAACGCGGAACTTAAGTGGATGTCAAACGCGCCCAGCCCGAAATACAGCATATAGATTTGAAACAAGGCCGGCGTGTTGCGCGCCACCGAAACCCAGGCATTGGCAAAGTGGCGCAGCGGTGCTTGGCGGGCGGTTTGCATGGCAGTGAGCGCCAGCGCAATGAGGATGCCAAACACCATCGACAACACCGTGGTTTGCAAGGTGACCCAAGTGCCCAGCAGCATATCGGGCAGGGCCTTGAAGGCGGCTAGCCAGCGGAAGGAATAGTCAAAGTCCATAGCCGCACTATGCCTTATGCCAGGGCGCTTTCGGTGGCAGGGCTGGGTAGCAGCCAAGCGGGCAGGGCAGACGGCGCCTGGCCGGTGCAGGCCGTGTCAGCGCAGGCGGCCAAAGAGCCGAAGTGCACTTGCCGCCCGGTCAGGCCCGGCGCGTAGTGCGCGTATTTGCCCGAATTGGTCATGATCACGCGCGCCGCCACCGGCACCACCGGCTCGTCCAGCATGCACCAGCAGGTATCGGTAATCAGGTTCACGCCAAAGGCTTCGAGCACCGCGATATCGCCATTGGTGCGGGCTTGTTCTTTGACAGCGCGGCCCAGGGTCAGTACGGTTTGCGTGGCCGGGTGGCGCTGGCGCCCTTGCAGCAAGCGGGCCAGCGCGTGGCACTCAGTAGCCGAGAAATGCGGGTTGCCCAGGGCTACCAAATCTACCGTCGGTTCGGGGGAGCTGCTTAGCTCGCGCCAGGAATGTTGCAAGTCCTGCAAGCTCACCGTAAAGGTTTGCACTGGCGCTTTGCGGCCCAAGGCGGTATCGGCGTCTGGCGCTTCGGGCGTGGCGCCCACAATATGAAACATAGGCGCTGCGCTGCTGGTGGCAAAGGCGGCGCCAAAGGCCTTCATGTCGTCGCTTGTCAGGCCCGATTTTTCCAACCCGCAGAGCACGGGTATTTGGGTGCCGCAGAGCAGGCCTACGTGGTAGCCCAGCAGCGGGTAGTAAGCATCGTCTGCGCCTTTGGGGGCGGGCACGTCGATGCGCAGTGTGGCGTAGCGATTACCCGGCAAATGGCAGCCCGCTTTGGGTGCGCGGCCTGTGAGGGCAATGCAGATGTCTAAAAAGTCCGCGTACTTAGCGGTGTAAGCCCCCAACACGCTATTGGCATACACCACGGCATTGGACTCGGCCCAGACGATGTGCTCACCCGCCAGTGGCGCTGTATCTAGCAAATAGGGCGCGCAGGTATAGCTTGCTTGCGCGCCCATATCGACATAGGCCTGGCCCAAGGCACTGGCGGGTTCGCCAAACACCGGGTCTATACCCAGTGCACGCCAGCGGCGCTGATCGACGGATATGGAGTTGAGCGTGGTCGGCACTTTCACTTGCGCGCCCCAGGCGCACAGTTGCTGCGCAAAGCGCAAGCTGGCCGAGCCGGTGTAGATGCAGCCGTCGATATGCGCCTGCACCACGTCAATGAGTTCGGTCGCGCCTTGCAAACGCGCCATGCGCAACACTATTTGCATCGCCACTTGGCGCGCTTTGCCTTGGGCCCCGGCCAAAATTTCTTGGTCTTGGGCGCTCAGTTGCATGCCCTCGGGCACGCTGCTTGTGGTGGGTTCTTGAGCGGATGGCGCAGAAGATGATTCGCCGGCCGCTGCGCGCGTGGCTGCCGTGGCTGCAATTGCAGAAGCGCTTGGCGCTTGGTCGCTCAGGCGTACGCGGCCATCGGCCAGTACCTCGGCCCAGGCTGCACCTTGCAAGCTGGCAAAGGCGGCGCTGCCCACGCTAACCACGGGCAGCGCGCGTCCGAACACCAGTTCGGCCACGATAGCGCCCAGCGCCAAAATTTCGTCGGCTTGTTCCAGCACCAAGGCCGCAGGCCCCTTGCCGTTGAGGATGACTTCCATCAGCACGCTGCTGCCAGTGCAAGAGCCGCGTCCGTTGGGAATGGCCAGCACTTTGCCGGTGATGATCTGTCCGCTTAAAGGGTGGTGGCGGTCTATCACTTCGCCGCTGGTGGGTGCGACGCCGCCCCAAAAACTCAGCGCGGTGTCGCTAAAAAGAAGGTGCCCCTCTGCCGAACCCGAGGTGAGCGCTTCGCCTTGGATGGCTTGGGCCTGCATAAAAATTCTCTCCTACAGGCACCCGCCAGTCCCACACGGGAGGGGCTGGCGGGCGCGGATGGCTATCAGTAGTAAACGCCAGGAACGGTCAGGTCCGGTGCTTTGCCGTCGCCCACCCATTTTTTGTACAGCTCCGCATAGCGACCGGTGCGCACTTGCTGGTTCACAAACAGGTTGAGGTAGTTGATCAGGCCGTACTCGCCGCGCGGTGCCACCAAAGATACATAGTCGATGGGGTAAGGCGCATTGCCGCCCACCTTCAGTCGCTTGTCGTATTTGCCTGATTTGATAGATGCAAAAGCCACGGTGGATGTGGCTACGGTTGCATCAATCTTGCCTTGGCTGACGGCCAAAATCGTGTCGGCCTGGGTCGGGAAGGCCAGGAAGCTGCCCTTCTTGTCGTTCCAGGTTTTCACGTCTTTTTCCAGCGCGATGGCTTCGTAGGTGCTCACGGTGTTGCCCACGGGGTGGCCTTTGAGGTCTGCGTAGTTTTGGATCTTCTTGTCGTCACGGGTCAGCACGACCATGGTGAAGGCGAAGTAAGGGATAGACATACCCACGGTCTTGGCCCGCTCCAGCGTGTCCGAGGTGGAGCCCACCACGATGTCCACGCGGTTGGATACCAGCGCGGGGATACGGTCGGCAAATGGCGTCTCCACGATTTCGGGCTTCACGCCCAGCACTTTGGCCAGGTCATTGCAATAGTCCACATCAAAACCGATGGGGTTGTTGCTGCTATCGCGCGAACCCATGGGTGGGAAGTCCAGCACCACGGCGCAGCGCAGCTTGCCCGACTCAATAATGCTGTCAAGTTTGTCTTTGGCGAAGGCCATAGGGCCGGCGCACAACAAAGCGGAACCAACAGCCAGTACCGCGAGGGATTTCATCTTCATATCAGCACCTCAATAATTGTGAAATAAATAGAACGACTTGCACATATGCCGCCTTCAAAGAGCGGCACGGGATGCTCAGGGAACGGACTGGTATTGCGCCGGGCGCGTGGCCAGGGCGGTCTTTACGATAGTCTCGACAAATTCGCGTTCAGCGCCAATCAAAGGCAGCCGCGGGCGACGCATGTGCTCGGAACCCATGCCGGCCACCACGTCAATTAATTTCAGGTTTTGCACCAGCTTGGTGGACACGTCCAGGTGCAACATGGGCGTCATCCACTGGTAGAGCTTGAGCGCTTCGGCAAAGCGGCCGGCCACCATCAAGTCGTACAAAGCCACCGTCTCGCGCGGGAAGGTGCAACCCACGCCGGCCAATAAACCATCAGCGCCCAGCGCCAGGCCTTCGTAGGCCAGGTCGTCCACGCCCAGGAACAGCTGGTAGCGCTCGCCCACGGTGTTGCGCAAATCGGTAATGCGGCGGATGTTGTCGCTGCTTTCTTTAATAGCGACCAGCCACTCGCAATCAGCAAGCTCCAGCATGTGCTCGGGTTTTAGGTCCACCCGGTAAGCCACCGGGTTGTTGTAAATCATCATGGGCTTTTGCGCCACGGCAGCCATGGTGCGCAGGTTTTGCATGGCCTCGCGCGCATCGGCCACGTAAATCACCGAGGGCATGACCATAAAGCCATCGACGCCGATTTTGTTGGCACCTTCTATATAGCGGATGGCTTCGCGCGTGCTGGTCTCCGAGATATTGGCCAGCACCGGCACCCGACCCTTGCTCACTTCCAGGGCATTTTTGGCGACCAGCAGCTTTTCTTCTAGCGTCAGCGTGCTGGCTTCGCCCAGCGAACCGCAGGTGACCATGCCGTGGACGCCATTGCGAATTTGAAAGTCCAGATGCACTGCCGTGCTCTCCAGATCCAGGCTCTCGTCAGCGTGGAATTTCGTGGTGACTGCGGGAAATATGCCTTTCCAGCGGGGATTTTTCATGGCGCGGGCTCCTTCAATTTATGGCAGCTAGTCGGTCTAAATATGTTCTTAATATATTTGAAGTGTAGGCCGGAAGCAGGGGCTGTCAAGACACTTTTTACTAGGGTTTTCACGGGGTTGGGGGCGGCTAGTTGATGCATGCTGCAGGCTTATACAAGGGCGTTGCATGTCGATCCCAGTCAATCAATATAAAAAAAGCAATGGTTTATAGTCTGGCGATGGATCATGTACCCAGATACCCCGCGCAACAAAGGCTGCTCACAGTTTCAACCGCAGCGCGTGGTGTTGCTAGGGCGGGTAAGCGCTAAGCCATGCCATTTCTCGATTGGGTGAACAAGCCGCAGGCCACGCGCAACGCGCAAGAGGTGCCTTATCACCTGCTGCGCCAGGTCAGCGCGCATGGTGATGTCGATGGCCCCTATGCCGACAACCTGCTAGTGCAGGGCGACAACCAGCTGGCCCTCAAGGCGCTGCTGCCCTTTTACCGGAGGCAGGTCAAGTGCATATTCATCGACCCGCCCTACAACACGCAAAGCGCCTTCGAACACTACGACGACCGTCTGGAACACAGCCAATGGCTGAGCATCATTGACTCCGTACGAGTGCTAAGACCTCTGTTCGGTGGGTACAATAACCACCATGAGTAGCAGGGAGCTGATTAAGCAGCTAGAAGCCGATGGATGGTTTTTGCGGGCTTCTAAAGGAAGTCACCATATATTTGTGCATCCGTACAAGCCCGGCCACATCAGCGTTCCGCACCCTAAAAAAGACCTGGGGGTAGGTTTACTGCACAAGCTACAGAAGCAGGCTGGCCTGCGCTGAAAGGAAAGCCCGATGAAATTCATGATTGCCTTAGAGCCCGGAACCGATACCACCGCATGGGGCGTGGCGGTGCCCGACGTGCCGGGATGTTTTTCGGCCGGCGACACCATGGAAGAGGCCATGGAAAACGCCCGCCAGGCGATTGAGCAGCATGTCGAGGTGTTGATTGAAGATGGTGCGCACATTTCAGCCCCGCGCGGCTTGGCGCATTGGCAAGCCGACCCAGACTATGTGGGTTGGGTTTGGGCGGTGGTGGATGTGCCGGTCGAAAAATACCTGGGGCCAGCCGAAAAAATCAACATCACCGTACCGCGATTGATGCTGGCGCGCATCGACGACTACGCCAAATCCCAGGGCATGAGCCGCAGCGGCTTTTTGGTCGAAGCCGCCCGCTCTGCGATGCGCTAGCGCGGCGGGCGCCTAGCCCGCCTGCGTCACATCCACCCCAAACTCCAGCGCCGCATCGGCCAGCAAATCAATTTGCCCGCGTGCATAGGTAGTGAAGTAATAAGCGTGAAAGTGCTGCGCATCGAGGCGGTGCAGCAAGCAGGGGATGTGGTGGTGGCCGGTTAGGGCAAAACTGTTGGGCGCAAAAGCAGCGAGCCTAAAGTCCAGGGCATAGAGTTTGGACAGGGCCTCTACCGCTTTGTCGCCATGCACGCTGACGCGTACGCGGGCGTGGCTCAGGTCTAACACGGAGCCTATCTCGGCGCCAACATGCTGGCGCAGCAGGGCGACGCGGTCGCTGGGAGCCTGGTCGGCGTCCCCCACTAACAAAAACTCAAACGGGCCGCTACGCATCAGCGTGCCCAGCGCGCAGGGCACCAGTTGGCCGGTGTGCAGTGGTACTTCGCAGTCCAGGGCGCGGTGCAGCGCGCTGCTGAGCGCGCCTATGCTGCTGGACCAGGTGCTAATTTGCGTCAGCTTGGAGAGTTTTTGCACGCGCAAATGCACTTGCAGTTGGCCGCTGCGCGTGGGCTGGCTGCGGGTGGCGGGGGCTGCGGGGGTGGCGATGGCATCAGACACGGTAACGCACTCCTTGCGGGTCGATAAAGCAGGGCTCGACCACGCGCAGCCGGTACTGGCGGCCTGTGGCTGGCGATGCCGCCACCACTTCTTGGCCCACATGCGCGGTGCCGCCTTGCAGCAGGCCTAGCGCGATAGCCTTGCCCACGGTTTTGCTAAAGGTGGTGGAGGTGACATGGCCGCGCCCGTGGCCGCGAATCGCGTCATCGGCAAAAAACAAGATTGCGCCATTGCTCGGCGGCTGCGCCGGGTCCACGGCTTCCAGGCCGACCAAGGTAGGCCGATCTGGCTTTTGCAAATGCAGGCTGTGGCTGAGCGCCTTGCCCCAAAAGTCTTTGGTCTGGCTGGCCATGCGGCCGGCGCCCATATCGCCCAAGGTGGTGCGGCCATCCATCTCTGAGCCGACCACATGCCCTTTTTCGATTCGCAGGGAGCCCAGCGCCTCCAGGCCATAAGGACGCAGTTGCCAAGGCTTGCCCGCTTCCATCAGGTGTTCCCACACCGCCAGGCCGTGGTGCGTGGGCACAAAGATCTCAAATGCCAGTTCGCCCGAAAAAGTGAGCCGCAATATGCGCAGCGCCACGCCTTCTAACGGACCTTTTCCGTGGGTATCCAACAAGCCCATGAAGGGCAGGGCGGCGTCGGCAAAGTCCAGGTGCGGAAAGGCTGCTTGCAGCACCTCACGCGTGCGCGGCCCGGCAATACTCATGGCCGCCCATTGGTCGGTGACGGAAGCCACGGTGACGCGCAATTCGGGCCACACCACTTGCAGCAAAAACTCCAGGTGGCTCATCACCTTGGCCGCTTGCGCGGTGGTGGTGGTCATGAAAAACTGGGTTTCGCTGATGCGCGTGGTGGTGCCGTCGTCCATGACGATGCCGTCTTCGCGCAACATAAAGCCGTAGCGCGCTTTGCCTATGGCCAGTTTGGAATAACCGTTGACATACACCCGGTCTAAAAACTTGGCGGCGTCCGGGCCTTGCACGTCGATCTTGCCCAAAGTAGACGTGTCGGCCATGCCCACGCCTTCGCGCACAAATTCCATCTCGGTTTTGTAGGCCTCGGACAGCGTGGCGCCGTGCGTGCGGTACCAAAGCGGGCGCAGCCAATAGCCCGCCTCCATCTTGACGCCGCCGTGGGCCAGATGCCAGTCGTGCATGGCGGTAAGCCGCTCGGGCTGGAAGTGGCCGCGCACATTGCGCCCGGCCAGCGCGCCCAGCGCCGCCGGGGTGTAGGGCGGTCTAAAGGTGGTGGTGCCGGCCAGGGACACATCCAGGCCGCGCGCAGTGGCCATGACGCCCATGCCATTGAGGTTAGAGGTTTTGCCCTGGTCGGTGCCCATGCCCAGCGTGGTGTAGCGCTTGAGGTGCTCTACCGACACATAGCCTTCGCGGTGCGCCAGCTCTACATCGTCCACCGTCACGTCGTGCTGAAAATCGACAAACAATTTGCCGCCGGAGGAGTCCGAGCGCAGCGGCCCGGCGGGCACAAAAGCCATGCCAAAGCCGTCTTGCAGCGTGGGCGCATCGCCGCTGCTGTGCAGGCTGAGCACACCAGCCGCTTGCGCGCCCGCCGCCCAGCCGGAGGCGATAGCGCCGTCCCAGCTTTGCTCGCCCACCATGCTGCCCGCGCCAAACTGCGCGCGGTCAAAAGCGCCGGGCACAAAGCAGGCAATGTCGCTGCGGTACACCGGTTTGACGTTGCGGTGCGAGCTCAGGTGCACCGTCGGCGTCCAGCCGCCGGACATGGCGACCAAGTCCACCTCGTGGTGCGCAGCGCCGCCCATGACGCGGCCTGTGTTGCTGTCAAAGCCCTCGATGCGCACGGTGTTGGCGTGCTGAAAGCCGCTCACTTGCGTGATAGCGCTGCCGTGGTGAACGGTAATGCCCACGCTATTGGCCGCAGTGAGCAGCGCCGGCGCGCTGGTGGGCCGCAGATCGACCAACTGCACCTGCGCGCCCGACTGCGCGAGAGAAATAGCGTCGGCATAGGCCGCGTCGTTGTTCACGCAAAACAGCGCGCGCCGGCCCGGTGCTACCGCATAGCGGTTGACATAGGCGCCTACTGCGCTGCTGAGCATCACCGCTGGTTTGTCGTTGCCACCAAACACCAAGGGCCGCTCGATGGCGCCGCAGGCCATGACGATGGCATTGGCGCGCACCGTGCGCATGCGCTGGCGGGGCACGCCAAACGCCGGGTCCGCCACGCCGGGCGCGCTGCGCTCGATCACGCCTACCGTATTGCCGTCGTAAATACCAAAAGCGGTGCTGCGCGCGAGCATGCGCACACGGCCCGTGGCTTGGATTTCTTGCAGCATATGCGCCAGCCATTGCGCTTGCGCGCTGGCGGCGGGGCAGTTGAGCAAGGCGCCGCCGAGCGCAAAGTCTTGTTCCACCAACATCACATCTGCACCGGCACGCGCCGCTTGCAGCGCGGCGGCAAGGCCAGCAGGGCCCGAGCCGATGACCAACACATCGGCATAGTCGTTGTGGTAGTCGTAGCGGTGGATATCAAAGTCCGCCACCGATGCGCCCAGGCCTGCGGCTTTGCGGATGAAGTGTTCGTAAAACATCCAGGCCTTGCGCGTCGGGCCCATAAAGGTTTTGTAATAAAACCCGGCCACAAACACCGGCGAGAGCAGGGAGTTGATGGCCATGAAATCCAGGCTCACCGAGGGCCAGGCGTTTTGCGTGCAGGCGCGCAGGCCTTGTTCCAGCTCGGTGGTGGTGGCGGCGATATTGGGTTCGCGCGTGCCGCCGTCGCCCAGCGTGAACAAAGCGTTGGGCTCTTCCACGCCAGCGCCCAGAATGCCGCGTGGCCGGTGGTATTTGAAAGAGCGACCCACCAAATGCGCGTTGTGCGCCAGCAGGGTAGAGGCCAGGGTGTCACCGGCAAAGCCTTGGTAGGGCGAGCCGTCTAAGATGAAGGTGATTGGTTTGCTGCGGTCGATGCGGCCACCGCTGGCGATGCGCTGTTTGCCGCCTTGGGCTGTGTGCGGCGCGTTCATGGCAGCGTCCTTTGCGCGGCGGGCACCACCGATTCGATGTCGTGCGTCACCGTATGGCGCTTAACCACCAACCAGCGGCGGCAGCCCAGGGTGTGCTGCCAAAACTCGCTGTGGATGCCGCGCGGGTTGGGGCGGGTATAGACGGTGTTAACCCAGGCGTCGTGGTGCTCCACGCCCAGGTCGGGGTAGGCTTGGGTGGCGTCCCCGAAGTAGCTGAACTCTTCGTGGTCGCGGGTGCCGCAGTAGGGGCAGGCGATGCGTAGCATGGTGGGTCTGCCCTTTCTATTGCAAATGGTTGTAAGGGCCAGTGCCCGCTTCGTCGATGTAGCGGCCCTGGGCAAAGCGGTCTAGCGTAAAACCGGCGTTGTAGGCATGCGGCGCGTCATTGGCAATCGTGTGCGCAAAACACCAGCCTGAGGCCGGTGTGGCCTTAAATCCGCCGTAGCACCAACCGGCGTTTAGGTAGAGCCCATCGACCTGGGTTTTGGTGATGATGGGGCTGCCGTCAGGCGTCATGTCCATGATGCCGCCCCAGTGCCGCAGCACGCGCAGGCGCGCAGCACTCGGCATGGCGCTGACCAGGGCTTGGCTTACTTCGCTCACATTGGCCAAATTGCCGCGCTGGGCATACGAGTTGTAGCGGTCGATATGGCCGCCAAACACCAGACCGCCTTTGTCGGATTGCGAGAAATAAAAATACGAAGCCGACCAGACCACCACATGGTTGACGATAGGCTTGATGGACTCGGTGACATAGGCTTGCAGCACATGGCTGTCGATAGGCAATTGCAGCCCGGCCTTTTGCGCCAGCGGCGAGGTGTTGCCCGCCACCGCCATACCCACTTTGCCCGCGCTAATGGTGCCGCGCGAAGTGTGTACGCCGGTAATGCGTTCGCCCGACCATTCAAAGTCGCGCACTTCGCAGTTTTGGATGATGTCCACGCCCAGCGCATTGGCCGCGCGGGCGTAGCCCCAGACTACGGCGTCGTGGCGTGCTGTGCCGGCGTCCGGTTGCAGCATAGCGCCGTAGATAGGGAAGCGCGCCTCGTCAGAAAAGTCAAGGTAGGGCGCTTCTTTCATCACGTCTTCGCGGCTGAGGATGTCGGCGCGAATGCCGTTGAGCCGCATGGTGTTGGCGCGGCGGATTTGCGCATCGTGCCCGCTGGGCGACATGGTGACGAATAAATAACCGCGCGGCGAGAACATGACGTTGTAATTCAGCTCTTGCGACATGCCGCGCCACAAGGACATGGAATGCTCGTAAAACGCGGTGTTGTCTTGCATCATGTAGTTGGAGCGCACGATGGTGGTGTTGCGCCCCGCATTGCCCGAGCCGATATAGCCTTTTTCCAGCACCGCGATGTTTTTGATGCCGTGGTTTTTAGCCAGGTAATAGGCGGTCGCCAAACCGTGCCCGCCCCCTCCGATGATGATGACGTCATAGCTTTTTCGCGGCTCGGGGTCGCGCCAGGCGCGGTCCCAATGTTTATGGCCGCCAAGGGCGTTGCGCAGCAGCGCCCAGGCCGAGTAGTGCGTCATCGGGTGGGCTCCTTACATGCGCATGCGCTTGGCTTCGGGGTCAAACGGCGGATCCATTTGTAGGCGGGCCGGACGGCGCTCGCCCAGAATTTCAATCTCTAAAGCCATGTCCGGCTTAAAGCATTCAGTGGGAATGTAGCCTTGCGCCAGCGATTGGTTCACATAGTGGCCAAAGCCGCCCGAGGTGACCCAGCCGACCACGTTGCCGTCGACCCAGATCGGCTCGTCACCCATCACGTCGCAGTCCAGCGCGTCCACCACCATAAAGATGCGGGTCTTTTTCGGGCCGTCTTGCTTCTCTTGGATCGCGGCGGCTTTGCCGATGTACTCGTGTTTGTCGAGCTTGACAAAGCGGTCCAGACCGGCTTCGAAAGGGCCGTAAATGGGGCGGAATTCGCGGAACCAGGTGCCGAAGTTTTTCTCCAGCCGCAGGCACAAAAGCGCGCGCATGCCAAAGTTTTTAATGCCCAAATCCGCGCCCGCTGCCATGATGCTTTCGTACAAGCGGCGCTGGTATTCGGGCGCTACCCAAATCTCGTAGCCCAGGTCGCCGGTGTAGGTGACGCGGTTGATTTTGGCTTGCACCGTGGCGATTTCCATTTCGCGGTAGTCCATGAACTTGAAGGCTTCGTTGGACACGTCTTCGTCGGTCAGGCGTTGCAGCAATTCGCGCGACTTAGGGCCAGCGATGGACAAGCCGATCAGCTTCATGCCGTAGGGCGTGATGTGTACCGAGCCGTCTTTGGGCAAAGTCTGCTCAAACCAGCGCATGTGATAGACCTGCGCCTGGCTGGAGCCCCACATCATGAAGCGGCCTTCCTCGGCTTTTGCAATGGTGAAGTCGCCAATGATCTTGCCCTGGTGGTTGAGCATGGGGCATAGTTGCAAGCGGCCTTTTTTGGGCAGCGTGTTGGTCATCAGGCCTTGCAACCAGGCCTCGGCGCCCGAGCCGGTGATTTCGTACTTCGCGAAGTTGGCCACCTCGGTGACACCGACGGCTTCACGCACCGCTTTGCACTCGGCTTTGATGGGCTCAAAATCGTTGGAGCGGTGGAAGGACACGATGTCTTTGGCCTCCGTGCCCGGGGGCGCAAACCACAGCGGCGTTTCCATGCCCCAAGAGTCGCCCATAACCGCGCCTTGGGCGATAAATGTGTCGTACAAGGGCGTGGTTTGCAGCGGGCGGCCTGCGGGCAGCTCTTCGTTGGGGAAGCGGATACGGAAACGGCGCGAATAGTTTTCGCGCACTTTGGCATTGGTGTAGGTGCGCGTGGCCCAGTCGCCATAGCGCGCTACGTCCATGCCCCAAATGTCAAAGCCGGGGTCGCCATCGACCATCCAGTTGGACAGCGCCAAGCCCACGCCGCCGCCTTGGCTGAAACCAGCCATGACGCCGCAAGCGCTCCAAAAATTGGTGCGGCCCTGCACCGGGCCAACCAGCGGGTTGCCATCAGGTGCAAAGGTGAAAGGCCCGTTGATCACGCGCTTGATGCCTGCGTGCTCTAGCGTGGGGAAATGTTTGAAGGCAATTTCTAAAGAAGGCGCGATACGGTCCAGGTCGGGCTGCAACAACTCCTGGCCAAAGCTCCAGGGCGTGGTCTTGGTGGACCAAGGCTTGCCTGCTTGTTCGTACACGCCCAACACCATGCCTTTGCCTTCCTGGCGCAAATAGCTCTCGGCGCCGAAGTCGATGACGTGGCCGATTTCTTTACCCGCGCTTTTGTTAAAGGCTTCCACTTCAGGAATGTCGTCGGTGACCAAATACATGTGCTCCATCGCCAGCACCGGCAGTTCGATGCCCACCATGCGGCCCACTTCGCGCGCCCACAGGCCACCAGCGTTGACCACATGCTCGCACTCGACCACACCTTTGTTGGTGATGACACGCCAAGTGCCGTCGGGTTTTTGCTCCAGG
>CAJBBZ010000109.1 GCA_903951445.1 uncultured beta proteobacterium | reverse complement strand
TCAATTTGCCACACATGGGTGGTGCGCCCGCGATGCACGGAGCGCGCGGTGCCGGTGACCCAGCCGTAGCACATGCCGCTCAAATGGCAACACAGCCATGTTTACTTTTAGGCTGGCTGGTGCGCGGGCTATTCAGTCGCCGACCAGATACTCCCGAAGCTGCCCGGTAAACAGCGTCCTATCGGCAGTGTGATGCGTTCCGACGCGTTTGAGAATGTCTTGGTCTTCAATTACGGCCACTTTGCTGGCGCGCACGACGGATGCTATGGGTAGCCCGGCAGCGCTCAATTCGCTGATGGACACATCCCCGTATTGCGCGGCGTTCTTGGCGCTGGTAATCATGGTAACGATGTATTTGCCATTGCGTTGCAGCAGGATGTCCGTCGAAACGATGACGGCAGGGCGGACTTTGTTGGTCTTTTGGTCGGTTAAAAGGGAGGGAACTACGACGATGTCCCAGTTGCGGTAATAGGGCATGCGTGTTTAGCGGAGGGCGTCATAGGCGGCGTCGGCATCCGAGTTCCACTCGGCGAAAAGGCGGAAAGGATTGTCTTTGCGCTCTTCTTCGTTGGCTGGCATGACGAGCTGAGGTGGCTGTGGTGCGCGACCGGCGTTGATGTAGAAGCGAACCGCCTCACGGAAAAACTCCGAACGGTTGCGCCCCTCCGTCTTGCAGACCTCCTCAATTTGCATTGCCATCGGCGCAGGGATGCTGATGGCAAAGCGCTGATAGTGTGGGCTTGGCATGGTTTCTTTCCTCATAGTATGCGTAAAGCATTGCGCGGTATGCACAAAAAGTCAAAAGAACGCATAGTGATCCGCTGTGCGGACAAGGCGCGCAGGATGTTGATGTCATCCGACGGGCTATTTCCGTGATTCGTAGCGCGATTGAGAAAATTGCGCAAACGCCCGAAAGCTTTCGCCCGCTTGCTTGCCGCGGTAGTTCGATAGTTGCTGGCCAAGCAAAAACTACTGGCGCACTTGCTTAGGCCGCCAGTCTTTCAATACGCGGGCGCTTGATTTTTCCCGCTTGGTACAAGTCATACTGAAGTTGCATACCAGCCCACAATTCGGCAGAGGTGCCGAAGGCAGCTGCTAGGCGGTAGGCCATATCAGCGGAAATGCCGGATGCTCCAGTCACTATGCGGTTCAGCGTCACACGGTTGACCCCCAATTGGATAGCAGCTGCGGTGATAGTCGTTTCACCCAAATATTCCCGCAGGACTTCACCCGGGTGTGGCGGATTGTGCATTCGAGTCATCGTTTCACCTCAGTGGTAATCAAGGTAGTCCACCAAGATGGCGTCCGTACCTTCAAACATAAAAACCATACGCCAATTTCCATTGACCGTAACTGCCCAATGCGCATTCAAGTCGCCTTTGAGTTGGTGCAGCTTCCAGGCAGGCGCAGACATATCTAGCGGACCCACCGCCTGGTCCAGTGCGGCAAGTTGCAATCGCAGCCTGTTTGCGTGGGCCGCTTGAATGCCGGCCTTGCTGCCTTCCCTGAATAAGCGTTCCAATCCTTTGTGCCGGAAACTTTTAATCATGGGAGCATTGTAGTGTGTAGTGCGTCTAGCTACAATTAAAGCAGCAGCTCATTAAAGCAGCATCTCGGCTGCTGGCAATTTGTGCTGGGCTGCGGCGCGCCCAGGCGACCATTGCTAGTTGCCCCGATGTCCATTGCTTTACTGAGTGCGCTGACCCCTTCAATTAGTGAAGTGACAAGCAGTAAAGTTGAAGTACCTGTAGTCGGCGCAAAATGTAATGAACGAGTCAAAGAGGTCAACAGCGTTTGGGGAGTACTCCGCCTGCCATCCCAGGCCACAGCTGCAGTGCCAGCGGTGGTTTTGCTTCACAGCAATGCGGGTGTCATAGGCGTTGGTGATTTTTACGCTCAGGCGCTAAATGCTGCCGGTATTGCTACCCTAGAAATTGACTCCTTTGCGCCGCGCGGCGCACGCAATGGCAACGATCGAAATGCCCCCGTTTGATGCGACCGACTTCAAGATGCCTGGGGAGCGCTTGTTTTTCTTGAGGGTGCTACGCATGCGTTTGATTGGCCTAATCCGCCTCCGCCCGCATTCAGTTCATCTGCCAAGGCGCAAACCGGCGCTATGGTCACCATGCGCTACTCTGCCAAAGAGGCAGAACTGGCCCGATTAGAAATGGTCGAGTTTTTTCAAAAACGACTCAAATAGGCTGCGGCCAAGCCCTCGAAGCATCGGCAACGCAAGCAAGCCACTTAACCCGCAGGCGCCAATATCGCCATCGTAATCCGCGAGATGCAGGTCATATTCCCCGCCTCGTCGCGCAACTCAATTTGCCACACATGGGTGGTGCGCCCGCGATGCACGGAGCGCGCGGTGCCGGTGACCCAGCCGGAGGACACGCCGCGTAAATGGTTGGCGTTGATGTCCAGGCCCACGGCGCGATAGCCCGGCGGGCAGGAAAAAGCCGCGCCGCAGGAGCCCAATGTTTCGGCCAGCACCACCGATACGCCGCCGTGCAACAGGCCATAGGGCTGGCGCGTGCGTTCATCCACCGGCACGCGGCCCACGATGTAGTCGTCGCCTACTTCTACAAACTCGATACCTAGGTGTTCATCCGCTGTTTTGCGTGTGCCCGCAGTGAGCAGCTCTACGCAAATAGGTTTTTGCCAGATACGCATGCGGCGCTCGCTTTAAGAAAATGTGCGTGACAACTCGGCAATATGCGCGGGCGAAATGCCGCAGCAGCCGCCCACCATGGTGGCGCCCTGGTCCACCCAGCGCTGCGCCCAGCCGGTGTAGGACAGCGGGTCCAGGTCGGCGCGGATGTCCAAAATGACCGCATTGGCCGTGGCTTTTTTGGGCTGTGGCGGAAAGGCATTGGCGTACACGCCAATGTCCACGCCGCTGTCACCAATCACTTGGCGCGCTGCGATCACCGCAGCTTCCATCACCTCGGGTTGGCTGCAATTGAACAGCACGGCTTTGGCCCCCAAAGCCAGCGCTTCGCGCACCGCCACATCGACGGCTTCGCCCGATCGCAGCGTTACCGCATCGCCTTCAGGCTCATCGTCTAGCGTGAAAGAAATCCACAAGGGTTTGGTGTTGGCACCTAGCGCTTCGTGCGCAGCGCGGATTTCGGCGATCGAGCTTTGCGTCTCGGCCAGCCACACATCCACCAGTGCATCCATGCCTTCAATCAGTGCGCGATGTATCGCTACCGACTGCGCATGCACAAATAAATCAGGCCGGTACGAGCCCAGCGCAGGCGGCAGCGAACCGGCTACCAGCACTTTGTGCGCAGCCGCGTCAGCACTGGCGCGGGCCAGTTCGGCGGACAAGCGGGCCAGGGCTACGCCTTGCGCGTCAAAGCGCTCTTGCCCGATATGAAAGGGCACAACCGCGTAACTATTGGTCGTTAGCACTTGCGCGCCGCTATGGGCAAACGCATCATGCGCCTGGCGCACAAACTGCGGGCCTTGCATGAGCGCCAGCGCAGACCATTCGGGTTGCTGAAAAGGGGCGCCTATGCGTTTGAGTTCACGGCCCATGCCGCCATCGAGAATTGTGACCGTGTGACCCATAATTTAAAGCTCGTCTTGCATCCAGTACCACTTGTACAGAAAGTGCTGGCCCAAACGCCGAAACGGCGCAAGGGCTTCGGAGCGGAACAGCTTGAAGAAATTCGGATATTCCAGGGGCGAACTGTATATGGGAAGTTGGAACACCGCCTGCCCTTGGTCTTTGCCCGCCACGCGCTGGGCAATGCGCTTGCCCGCCCAGGTGGAAAAAGACACGCCGTTACCGCCATAGCCCAGCGCGTGCCACACGGTTTGTGTCGGGTCCGGGCGCGTCAGGCGCGGCATCATGTCGTGGCTCACGTCCACCCAGCCCCACCAGGAATAGTCAATTTGAATACCGGCCAAGGGCGGAAACTTGCGGGCAATCGCGTCCGTCAGCAGTTTCAGATGGGCCGGGCGCTCGGCATCGGCGCCGCTGATGGCGCTGCGGCTGCCTAGTTGCAGCCGGTTGTCGGGCAACAGGCGGTAATAAAAACGCAAGGTGCGCGTGTCGGTCAAAAAAGTTTGCGATTTGAAATTCGTAGCCTTAAGTTCGGCATCCGTCAATGGCCGCGTGACCACCGAGTTGGACAAGATGGGCAGCAGCTTGTTTTTCAGAATCGGCGTCATGCGTTGGCCGGTGTAGCCACCGGTACAAACCACCACGCGCTTGGCGCGCACCACGCCGCCGGGGGTTTGCAAATGGTGCACGCCGTTGATGGTTTGCCAGCCTTGCACCGGGCTGGCGGTATGCACTTTGGCACCCAGCGCCCTGGCTTTTTGCATCAGGCCGAAGGTAAATTTCAAAGGGTGTACGCCCACGCCTTCGGGTTCCCACATGGCGGCGTGTGCGTCGCGCTCGTCGCAGTAGTTTTCGTGCAGCTCTTGCGTGCTCATCATGCGCGTGCCATAGCCAAAGATGTCGCGGCGCACGCGGGTTTGTTCTTGCAAATACGCCACCTTGGATGCGCGGTGCGCCACATACAAATGCCCGCCGTCAAAGGCATTGCAATCAATCTCTTGCGTCAGCGCCCGAAAGTTTTCAAAGCCGGTGCGGATTTCGGTGTCCAGTTTTTTGGCCGTATCCAGGCCCCAGCGCTCAATCCATTGCGAGCGCGTGAGGCGCCCGCTGGCGTTTTGGCCCTGGCCGCCGCTGCGGCTGGAGCAGCCCCAGGCGGTTTGGTTGGCTTCCAGCACCACCGCGCCAATGCCATGGTCTTGCGCCAAATACAGCGCGG
>CAJBBZ010000108.1 GCA_903951445.1 uncultured beta proteobacterium | reverse complement strand
TGGCGGCGGCGCCATCCTCGCGGCCTTCGCCTCCTACACGGTTGAGAAGAAACTGTCGAAGACGCCCGAGGAATTCGGCCGCGGCGCCATTGCGGGCGTGGCGGGGCCAGAATCGGCCAACAATGCCGGGGCGCAGACCTCCTTCATCCCGCTGCTGACGCTGGGCATTCCGGCCAATCCGGTGATGGCGCTGATGGTGGGGGCCATGATCATCCAGGGCATCGTGCCGGGTCCCAACGTCGCGGCTGAACAGCCCGCGCTGTTCTGGGGCATCATCGCCTCGATGTGGATCGGCAACCTGATGCTGGTGATTTTGAACCTGCCGCTGATCGGCATCTGGATCAAGCTGCTCACCGTGCCTTACCGCTGGTTGTTTCCTTCGATTGTGCTGTTCTGCGCCATTGGCGTGTATTCCACCAATAACACTACATTCGATATTTGGATGGTGGCTATCTTCGGCTGCATCGGCTACATCTTTATCAAGCTGGGTACTGAACCTGCGCCCTTGCTCTTGGGCTTTATTCTAGGCCCGATGATGGAAGAGTATTTACGCCGCGCACTGCTGCTCTCGCGTGGCGACTGGACGGTGTTTGTGACCCGTCCGCTGTCGGCTAGTCTTTTGCTCGGAGCGGTCATTCTGTTGAGTATTGTGTTCCTGCCTTCTATCAAGGCCAAGCGCGAAGAGGCTTTTGTCGAAGATTGAGTTCGCGGGCATTGCCCGCTTTACGGCGTAAAAGAAAAAGGCTTGAACTGAAAGGTTCAAGCCTTTTCTCTTAGGGAAGGTCTGCACAAGTCCGTCATCGCGAGGAGCGCAGCGACGCGGCGATCCATAAGTGCCTGATTCGTAAACCAAAATGGATTGCTTCGCTACGCTCGCAATGACGGATTTGCACTTATGCAGTGCTTCCTTAGGGGGCTGGGTAATCAGGCCTTCAGGTCGCCCGCCAGAGAAGCCAGGGTTTCGGCGGCAATCGTAAGGTGCGCCGGGTAGTTGGTATGGTCGCAGCCCAGCTTGACGCTGGCGCCCGCTTTCACTGCAGCGCACATCGCGGGTGTGAGTTCAAAGCGCACAAAGTGCACTGCGGATGTTTTCTCATCGTTCTCGCGGTCCAAGTCTTCGTCGGCAATCGCATAGACGCGGGCCTGGCCTTCCACTTCTACAAACATACGGTCTTCCACGCCAATCAGGCGAGCCAGTTCACGCTTGCGTTCGTTGATATCCGGGTATTCAAGCAACATGGTAGCTTTCCAGTTGCTGCCATCGGGCACCAGCGGGGCATAGGCCTCGATCTCCTGCAATATGCCGTCTTCTTCAAATACTTTCTCGATGCGCAGCATCTCCTGAATTTGGTAGCGCACCGTGGTCTCGCTTTCAAATTGCAAGGTGATGTTCTCGCCCAGCGCAACGCTGCGCAGCTTGCGGTGCGCCATGATGTCGGGCTTGTGCAGTTTGCGGTACTTGGTGTACGCCTCCAGCGTCATGAGGCTCTCGGGGGTGATATTTCCAGTCAGTTGCATAGCAGTTACTCTTTCAAGGGTTTCAAGACAAGCCGTAGGCCTTGGCGACCAGGCTGATGGGGTGTTCTTGGGTGGGTGCGCCCAGGCCGTTAACTTCAAAGCCTTGCGCAATATGGTGGCCGCCAAGCGGGCAGTCCGAGCTGATGTAGTCCGGCTTGCTGCCGTCTTTCATGGTAGCCATGGCTTTGAACAAGGGCTTGCCTATCTTCATGGACTGCTGGTGGGTGGCTTTTTTCACACCAAAGGTGCCGGCATGGCCGGAGCAGCGCTCGTGCGTTTGCACCGTGGTGCCCGGAATCATCTTGAGCATTTCCTCGGTTTTTTTGCCGATGTTTTGCACCCGTCCGTGGCAAGGCATCTGGTAGCTGATGTTGCCCAGCGGCGTGTTGAACTCGGTCTTGAGCAGCCCGTCACGCTTGCGTTGCATCAGGTACTCGAACGGGTCCCACATATGTTCTTTGACCAACTGCACATCCGCATCTTGCGGGTACATCAGTGGGATTTCTTGCTTGAACATCAGCGCGCAGCTCGGCACGGCGGCCAATATGGCGTAGCCTTGATTTGCGTAACGTGCCAGTACCGGGATATTGGCCTCTTTGGATTCATTGACCGATTCCAAATCGCCCAGCTCCAGCTTGGGCATGCCGCAGCATTTTTCTTTGTCCACGATGACATAAGGAATATCGTTGTGGTCCAAAATTTTCAGCAAATCCAGCCCGATGCCCGGCTCGTTGTAGTTGATGTAGCAGGTAGAAAAAATCGCCACCTTGCCTGGCGTCTTGGCGCCGTCTTGCACCACGGTAGATTTGGCTTTTGGGGCGCTGGCGCGAAAGGTCTTGGTTGCCAGCGAAGGCAGCCAGGCGTCTTTGTCCACACCCAGCGTGGACTCCATCACTTTGCGCGCCACCTTGGTGTTGCTGACCGCATTGACGGTTTGCACCACGATCGGAATGCCGGCCAAAGAGCCATGCACATCGGTGCTGGCTAGAAACTTTTCGCCGGTGCTGACTTCCCCTTTTTTGAACTTGATAGCTTTGGCGCGCAGCATGGTGTGCGGAAAGTCCAGATTGAACTCATGCGGTGGCACGTAAGGGCATTTGGTCAGGTAGCACAGATCGCACAAATAGCACTGGTCCACGACCTTCCAGTAGTCCTGCTTGTTCACGCCATCGACTTCCATCGTGGCGCTTTCGTCCACTAGGTCGAACAAGGTGGGGAAGGACCCGCACAAACTGACGCAGCGGCGGCATCCGTGGCAAATATCAAAGATGCGTTCCATTTCATGGAACACCGCATCCTCGTTGTAGTACTCGGGGTTTTTCCAGTCAATCGGGTGACGTGTCGGTGCTTGCAGATTGCCTTCAGTGGCCATACAGAGTTCTCTTTGGGGGCTTGCGCGCAGGCGCAAGAAGTTGGAGGTCGGGGAATTCTCGGGTCTGGGGCTTGCGTTGCAAGTCGCACACCGGAGCAGTCACCGCAGCTAATCGGAAGGCTGGTGGCGGCGTCTTGTTACCAATACACCGCGCACCACGATGGAAAAAGACGCTAACTGCGGGTGCAGCCAGCGCCTGCTTACATCAATCCACCAGTTCGGTCAGTGCCTTGGCGTAGCGGTTGGCGTGTGAACGCTCTGCTTTAGCCAGGGTTTCGAACCAGTCAGCCACTTCGTCATGGCCTTCAGTGCGTGCTGTCTTGGCCATGCCAGGGTACATGTCGGTGTACTCGTGGGTCTCGCCAGCCACTGCAGAGGCCAGGTTGTCACGGGTGCTACCAAAAGGCATGCCAGTGGCGGGGTCGCCGCACTGCTCAAGCCACTCAAGGTGGCCGTGGGCATGTCCGGTCTCGCCTTCAGCGGTGGAACGGAACAATGCTGCCACGTCAGGCTGGCCTTCGACGTCGGCTTTGTTCGCGAAATACAGGTAACGACGGTTAGCCTGGGACTCGCCTGCGAAGGCGGCCTTCAGATTTTCTTCCGTCTTGGAGCCTTTGAGTGCTGCCATGGAAATCTCCTAAGGGGGGTTAAAGAAAACGCGTTTGCTCTGAACACAAGGATCAAAGACTGCGCCAGCTTAACCCGCCCGTGCGACGCCGTCTAATTGGCAAGCTCAATATCCCTGATTGAGCTTGCCTATGGACAAGGCTTTATGCAAAGAGCGCTTCAAAACCGCCTTCGGGCTCAAAGCGCTTGTTGCGCCAGAACAATTGCAGCGGGCCGGGCAGCGCGCGCTGGGCCACCGGGTGACGCGAGTGGCCGGGGTAACAGATGACCCGCTCGTCGTTCTCATGGTAAGCCTCAGGCATGATGACCGGCGGCGTGCTGGCGCGAGCAGCTTGCAGGGCCTGCGCTGCACTTTGGTAACGTGATAGGTGCGCCAGGCTCATGATTTGCGGTGGCGCTAGCTCGATCTCGCGCTCCCAATACTGCTCCAGCGCTGCGCGCGGACGCAGCCAGGCACTTTCGGTGGCTTCAAAGTCATCATGCGCCGCGTGCTGGCCCGTTGGCATGACCGAGATAAAAAACCGGGTGTCAAAGCGCTTATTCGTTACCGAGGGCATGCGCGGCGTAATCCAGCGCGACCAGGGATGCACCGCCAGGGTTTGCAAGCGCAAGCTGCCGCTTTCTAATCGCTGGTGAAAGTCGCTGCCTTTGGCGGCACCGGCCAGCTCTGACTTGCCTTGCTGGCTCTCGCTCTGGGCGTTTTGCGCAAACAACACGCCCGCTTCCTCATAGGTTTCCCGCAGCGCGGCGATAAATAGGCCGCAGGCAGTGCCCGGTGCGGTGTCGGGCTCGCCCAAAGCCGCGTGCAGTTGCTGCGGGCTTTGGTCCAAGTAAGCCTGGTGGCCCGGCGCGTTGTCGGCGGCGTCCATCTTGCCACCGGGAAACACATAGGCGCCACCGAGCACGTCCGACAAGCCGTGGCGCTTGACCAAAAACACCTCGGGGCCGTGGGCGCCGTCGCGCAGTATCACGACGGTGGCGGCATCTCGGGGTGGGGCGGTAGGGATTTCGGAGTTCAGTTCCATGGTGTCGCTTTAGTTGCGGGCGTTGGCGGTGCAGCCCAAGGGCTTGCAGTAGAGTTGGCGGTTTGGCTGCGCAGGGTGCGCAGCGCCTTTTTCATGCAGGACATCTTATGCCGATAGATTTCAAAGACCGTGTAGCGATTGTGACTGGCGCGGGCGGCGGTTTGGGCCGCTTGCACGCCTTGGCCCTGGCGGCACGCGGCGCCAAAGTGGTGGTCAACGATTTGGGCGGCGCGCTCGATGGCTCGGGCGGATCGTCGACCGCAGCCGAAGCGGTGGTGGCGGAAATCCGCGCTGCCGGCGGTACGGCCATGGCCAATAGCGCGTCGGTAACCGATTTCGCGGCGGTGCAAGCCATGGTGCAAGAATCCATGGACGCTTGGGGTCGCATCGATATCCTGGTAAATAACGCAGGTATCTTGCGCGACAAAAGTTTTTCCAAGATGGAAATAGACGACTTCCGCCTAGTGATGGAAGTGCATTTGATGGGCGCGGTGCATTGCAGCAAAGCCGTCTGGCCGCACATGAACGCGCAAAAATACGGCCGTATTTTGATGACAACTTCCAGCAGCGGCTTGTACGGCAATTTCGGCCAAAGCAACTATGGCGCGGCCAAGATGGCCTTGGTTGGGCTGATGCAGACGCTCTCCATTGAAGGCGCAAAAAACAATATTCACGTCAATTGCCTGGCCCCCACCGCCGCCACGCGCATGACCGCTGGGCTGATGCCCGAGCCGGTGCTGGCCGCCTTGCAGCCTGAGGCCGTGGTGCCGGCCATGTTGGTCTTGGTGGCACAGGACGCACCCACCCGCACGATTTTGTGCGCCGGTGCGGGCAGCGTCGAGGCGGCGCACATCACCCTGAGCGAGGGCAGCTGGATCGGTTTGGGCGAGGGCGCTGACGAGCGTTTGCAGGCGCAAATGCCTGAAGTTGTGGCGACTACCAAATTCCAGATCCCGGCCAGTGGCGCATCCCAAGGCGCACACGAAATAGGCCGCGCCGGACGGCATCTGCGTTAAGCGGCGCGCAAGCGCCATGCCTTAGCGCCAAAAGCGCGCGCTTGCGCGCTTGTGCGCCAATTCCCTTGCGGCGCGCTCTTGCAATCGGGGCTGGTCACCCCAGCTAAACCTTACTGTGCTACCTTGGCAGGCCGTTGGGTGGCGCAGGGCCACCGCAACGCAGAGCCCCGTGAAACAGTGACTTATGGATCGCCAGACCTCAATGCGCCTGGCGATTACGCAGTGAATAGAGAATAGAAGGGCCGACTGGCATGAGTGAAAGCAATTGGGCCCTTGAAGGCTTCCCGGCGCAGCAACTGCTGGGTATCCGCCGAGGCATAGAAAAAGAAAGCCTGCGCTCGCAGCGCGGCGGCGCGCTCGCAGCTACGCCGCACCCCAAAGCATTGGGCTCGGCCCTGACGCATCCGCATATCACCACCGATTTCAGTGAATCGCAGATCGAGCTCATCACCGGCGTGCACGCGGGCATAGAAGACTGCCTGGACGAACTGCGCCGCGTACAGAACTACACGCTGGCATCTATGGGTGAGGAAATGCTGTGGGTCTCTAGCATGCCCTGCGGCTTGCCCGCTGATGACGCGATACCGCTGGGCCAGTACGGTAGCTCCAATGTGGGCCAGGCCAAAACCGTGTACCGCAGTGGCTTGGGTTATCGCTACGGGCGGCGCATGCAAACCATCTCGGGCATCCACTACAACTGGTCTTTGCCCGAGGTATCCAGCCAGGACTATTTCGCGCTGATCCGCAATTTCCGCCGCCATGCGTTTTTGCTCTTGTATTTGTTTGGTGCTTCGCCTGCGGTGTGCTCCACCTTCGTGCAGGGCCGCAGCCACTCTTTGCAAGAATTGCACCCTGGAACCATGGGCCTGCCTTATGCCACCTCGCTGCGTATGGGGCGATTAGGCTACCAAAGTGATGCGCAAAGTGCGCTAGCTGTTAGCTACAACAGCCTAGAAGGCTATGCCGCCTCGCTGCACCAGGCGCTGACCGAACCTTATGCGCCCTATGTGGAAACTGGCGTGCGTAATGCCGATGGCAGCTTCAAACAATTGGCCACCAGTTTGCTGCAAATTGAAAACGAGTTTTACGGCACTATTCGGCCCAAGCGCGTCATCTTCCAGGGCGAGCGTCCCTTGCACGCGCTGCGTGAGCGCGGCGTGGAATATGTCGAAGTGCGCCTGATGGACCTGGACCCGTTCGAGCCCGTGGGCATTCGCGCTTCTACCCTGCGTTTTTTGGATGTTTTTCTGCTGCACTGCCTGAGCCAGCCCAGCCCGGACGACACACCTGCCGAAATCGCCGCCATGGCGCGCAACCAGCAATCTGTGGCCGAGCGGGGTCGCGAACCCGGCCTGCAATTGCAGCGTGGCGATGCGATGGTCGGCTTGGCCGATTGGGGTCTGGACATCGTGGCCCAGTTGCGCCCGATGGCCCAGGCGCTGGACCAGGTCCATGGCGGTAACGATTACGCACAAGCGGTCGAGCTGGCGCAGCATGGTTTGATGCACCCGGAGAGCCTGCCTTCGGCGCGCGTGCTGCAGGCCATGCGCGAAGACCATGGCGGATCGTTTTCTGCTTTTGTGCGCAGCCTGTCGGAGCAAACCAAAGCGCAGGAACTGGCGCAGCCCTTGGCGGCGCACGAGCTGGCGCACTTCCAGCAACTGGCGCAGGCTTCTTTAGAGCGCCAACGCGAAATCGAAGCGGCAGACACGCTGCCTTTTGACCGTTATTTGCAGCAATACCTGTCGCCTGAGCGTTTGGGGCGTCCTAAGACCTCTTAGATTACGGATTACGGATTGCGGACGGCTGGACCGAGGCGATCCGTGGCTGCATGCCAGCAGGGATCGCCGCGTCGCTTCGCTCCTCACGATGACTGCACGCCCACCAACGGCAGCCGCAGCCGCAGCCGGCAAAGTACCGGACAATCGCGCATTCCCCTAGGCACAGAGAACAAGAACATGGCGATACAGTGGTTTCCCGGGCATATGCACTTGACGCGCAAAGCCATTGGCGAACGCATTCGGGAGATTGACGTGGTGATCGAGCTGCTGGACGCGCGCCTGCCGGGCTCCAGTGCCAACCCCATGCTGGCCGAGCTCACACGCGGTAAACCCGCGCTCAAGGTACTTAATAAGCAAGACCTGGCCGATCCGGCGCGCACCGCCGAGTGGCTGGCCCATTACAACGCCATGCCCGGCGTGCGTGCGCTGCCGCTGGACGCGGGCATGACGACACCGGCGCGCGCCCTGGTCGAGGCCTGCCACCAACTCGCGCCCTTGCGCGGCGGCATGGCCAAACCCATGCGCGTGCTGATTTGCGGCATTCCTAACGTGGGCAAGTCCACGCTGATCAACACCCTCAAAGGCAAGCGCGCTGCCAAAACCGGCGACGAGGCCGGGGTTACCAAAGCCGAGCAGCGCATCACCATCGCCGATGATTTTTATCTGTATGACACCCCTGGCGTCTTGTGGCCGCGCATCATCGTGGCCAAAAGCGGTTACAACCTGGCCGCCAGCGGCGCCATCGGTCGCAATGCCTTTGACGACGAAGAAGTGGCGCTGGAACTGTTGGACTACCTGCGCCAACACTACCCGCAAGCGCTGGCGGCGCGCTACGGCTTGGCCGATGTTGAGGCGCAGACCGACGAACAAGTACTTGAAGGCGTGGGCCGCAGGCGCGGCGCTTTGCAATCGGGTGGCCGGGTGAATTTGCAAAAAGCCGCTGAAATCGCCATCCACGACTTTCGCAGCGGTGCCTTAGGCCGCACCAGCCTGGAAACCCCAGAAGAGTTTGCCCAATGGTTAGCTGCGGGTGAAAAGCTCGACGCCGAACGCCAGCTTAAAAAAGACGCTATCGAACAAGCACGGCTGATCCGCCTGAAAAAAATCCCGCGCCCGGCGCGGGTGGATGAGCCCTACGAGCCCTCCGATTGAGGCATGCCCATGCAACTGATCGAAGCAAGCAGAGCGCCCTGCGCTGACGCGATATAGTGTGCGACGTCTTTCCCCAGCCACCCGCCGCCTGCCCGGCACCTTTTTGAACCGCGAGACTGCTATGAAATTAAGCCCCGAGCAATTAGCCCAGTTTGACCGCGACGGTTACCTCTTTTTCCCCAGCCAGTTTTCACCCGAAGAAACCCAGTCCCTGCTAGACGCGGTGCCCGAGTTGTACGCCAAGCGCGACGCCTTTAATGTGCGCGAAAAAGGGCGTGACTCGGTGCGTACCAACTTTGCGGCGCATATGGTTAGCAAGCCATTTGGCAAGCTCGGTCGCCATCCGCGCATGATCGAACCGGTGGAAATGTTGCTGGGCGAAAAGCTGTACATGCACCAGTTCAAGATCAACGGCAAGATGGCTTTTGAGGGCGATGTCTGGCAATGGCACCAAGACTACGGCACTTGGCTCAACGACGACATGATGCCTACCGAGCGCGCCATGAACGTCGCGATTTTTCTGGACGATGTGAACGAGCACAACGGCCCCTTGATGTTTATCCCCGGCAGCCACAAGCGTGGCGTGGTCGCAGCCAAGCACGACTTGTCCACCACCAGCTATCCGCTGTGGACGGTGGACAATGAACTCATTACCTCTTTGGTGGAACGCGCGGGCGGCAAAAACGGCGGCATCGTCAGCCCCAAAGGCCCGGCCGGCTCCATGATTTTGTTCCATAGCTGCCTGGTCCATGCGTCCACTAGCAACCTCTCGCCCTGGAACCGCGTAGCGGTGTATTTGAGCCTGTGCGCGGTCAGCAACCACATCCGCCGCCACAAGCGCCCCGAATACATCGCGCACCGCGACTTCACCCCCATCGAATGCCTGCCCGACGATTGCCTGCTCACAGACTACCCCGTCGATCTTCCTTGGAAAGACGGCATGCCCGGCAGCGCGCTGCAAACTTCCACCGTGCCTTTTGACGAGCAGAAAGCCGCCGCATGAGCTTGTTTGCCAAACTCCAGCAACGCCAGGCCGAGGGCCGCCCGATCCGCGTCGGCCTCATCGGCGCGGGCAAATTCGGCTCCATGTATTTGGCGCAAATTCCGCGCACGCCGGGCGTGCATTTGGTAGGCATTGCCGATTTGTCGCCCGATGGGGCGCGCGCCAACTTGAGCCGTGTCGGTTGGGAAGCCCAGCGCATGCAGGCCGCGTCTTTGGATGGGGCCATCAAGATGGGTACCACCCACATCGGTGAAGACTGGCGCGCACTGGTTTCGCACCCGGCCATTGACGTGATCGTCGAATGCACCGGCCACCCGATTGCCGCCGTGGACCATTGCCTGGAAGCCTTTGCGCATGGCAAGCATGTGGTCAACGTGACGGTCGAGGCCGATGCGTTTTGCGGCCCCTTGTTAGCGCATAAAGCTTCGCTAGCTGGCGTGGTGTATTCATTGGCCTTTGGCGACCAACCGGCCTTGATCTGCGATTTGGTGGACTGGGCGCGCACCTGCGGCTTTCCGGTGGTGGCAGCGGGGCGCGGCCACAAATGGTTGCCGCATTTCAACCAATCCACACCCGACACCGTGTGGGGCAACTACGGCCTCACGCCCGAGCAGGCTTTGCGCGGCGGGCTCAACCCCAAAATGTTTAATAGCTTTTTGGACGGCTCCAAGCCCTCTATCGAAAGCAGCGCGGTATCTAACGCTACAGGGCTGGGCGTGCCGTCCAACGGCTTGCTGTATCCACCAGCCAGCGTGGAAGACATTCCTTTTGTGACGCGCCCAATTAGCGAAGGCGGCGTGCTGGAGCGCAAAGGCATGGTCGAGGTGATTTCGTCCCTCGAGGCTAATGGCCGCAAGATCCCCTACGACATCCGCATGGGCGTGTGGGTAACAGTAGAGGCAGAGACCGACTACATCAAAAACTGCTTTGAAGAGTACAACGCACACACCGACCCCAGTGGCCGCTACTTCACGCTTTACAAGCGCTGGCACTTGATCGGCTTGGAAGTGGGTATGTCGGTCGCCAGCGTGGCGCTGCGCGGTGAGCCTACCGGCGTGGCCACTGGCTGGAATGCCGATGTGGTCGCCACTGCCAAGCGCGATTTGCAGCCGGGCGAAATGCTGGACGGCGAGGGCGGTTACACCGTCTGGGGCAAATTGCTACCAGCGGACACCTCGCGCAAACTGGGCGGCTTGCCGCTGGGCTTGGCGCACAACATCAAACTACTGCGCCCGGTCCGCCAGGGTCAGTCTTTGTGCTGGGACGATGTCGCCATAGACACCAGCACCCGCGCCTACCAGCTACGCCGCGAAATGGAAAACCATTTTGCAGCGCCGCTGGCTAAAGCGGCTTAGGGCGCAGCGTGCCCAATCGTTGTCTAGTCATTGCCAGACCATAGCAAGTGCATTGCGAGGCCGCAGGCCGTGGCAATCCATTGCTGTATGCGCAGATGGACTGCCGCGTCGCTAGCGCTCCTCGCAGAGACGGGTTTTTTAGCGCAGCCAATCCAGCAATAACTGGTTGACGGCTGCGGGCTGCTCGCGGTGCAAAAAGTGGCAGGCACCGGGCACTTCTTGGTAGGTATATTCGCCGGTGAAATACGCATCTTGTTGGCGCATTAGCTCGGCGCGCAGGTCTTGTGCGCCGCACAGGGCTAGCGTGGGTACGGTAATCGGTCGGGCCATTAGTGTGCGCAGTGCACCCAGTGCCGGATCGCCACGCGCTGGGTCAAACATGGCGCGGTAATAGCCCAGCGTGGCTTGCAACACACCGCTCTGGCGCAAACAATCTTTCACGCTTTGGATGTGCTCCCGGTCCTGGTAGCCCGGCGCGCACCACTCGCGCCATAGGTAGTCGATAAAGGCCATGTCGTCGGCCAGCAGCGCTTTTTCAGGAAAGTCGGCCTGCTGAAAAAACCACCAATGAAACGAGCGCTGCACATGCTTGGGGTCCAGCAAATGCGCTGCCACGATGGCCGGATGCGGCACTGCCATGAGCACCGCTTTGCGCAGCAAATCCGGGCGCGCGGCGCATAAGGCGTAGCCAATGATGGCACCCCAGTCCTGACCCACAAAATACAGTGGCTCGCCGTCGCCCAAAGCCTCGATCAGGCAGGCCAGGTCTTGCACCAGCGTGGCTTTGTCGTAAAAACCGTGGGTGGGTACGGTGGTCGGGTGGTAGCCGCGCAAATAGGGCGCAATCGCGCAAAAGCCCGCTTGCGCCAGCGCATCCATTTGGTGCTGCCAGGTGTGCGCCGTATCAGGGAAACCGTGCAGCAGCAGCACCTTGGGCCCGCTGCCCTTAGTCAGGCAATGAAACTCCAGACCGTTGGCGTGAACTTGCTGCATGAACTACTTTCGAAAATGGTGGGGATCGCAGGGCCTAGGCGGCCCGGTGCTTGCGCAGCGCGGCAGCATAACGCGCTTGTTGCCGTCATCGCATGCCCTATAGTCACCGAAGATTCGCTACCCTTGGCGATAGCGCAGCGCCGCTAAGGCGCTTTCAGGCGCTGTGCGCCTGCGCCTCTTGCGCTTCTTGCGCTTCTTGCGCTTCTATATTGGGCGTAGCCGACCAAAGTCCGCTGACACCCAAGCCCAACAATCCAATCGCCACACCGATATGCAGCAAGTCGCCAGGCACCAAGGCGGGTACGACCGTAGCCTTGGCTGCAAACAGCAGCAGACCGGCCAACATCAGCGCTGTTGTCAGCGCCGTCGGCCAGCGCCCACCGCGTGCCAGGCTGAACAACATCGCCACCACGGAGATGACTGTCAGCGCATCCACCACCACCCGCTTTTGCGCCACGCCCACCGCAAGCAAACCCAGCGCCGCCAAACCAATAAAAAAGATGGCTGCAAACTTGAGCTGCCTTGCGACGGCAGCATTCGGCCATAGGACGGCCACGGCCAGCAGCGGAAAGGCAGCACAAGCGCCCAGCATGGAAACAAACTGGTGCCATTGGGGAATCGGGTACAGGCCCGAAAAACGCAGCACCCCCAGCACCGCCGCAGCGCCCAGTGTGCCCGCCGCAATGCGTACGCCCAGAGGCAGGCTGGCGCGGCTTAGCAGCCAGAGACACACCAGCGCCAGAACGCCGTCGGTATAGGCCAGGCTAGGCATGGGCGGCTTCCATTACGCGTGGACGCTGCCACAACCAGCCGATGACCAGGTAGGCCAGCAAAGCCGCAGCCGAATAGCTTAGCGCTTTACCGGGAGCCAGATTTTTTGAAATCAGCAAAAAGTGCACTAGGACGGACATGCCCAGGCCGCAGGTAAACACGCCCAAGCCCTGCATCCAGGTGGGCGCGGGGGTGTCAAAGCGCTCGAATTTTTCTGGCACAAATTCCGGTGCCGGGGTGGCACCCGGCGGCAACCACGACGGCCCGGCAAACACGCACATCAGCTTGTTGCGCCAGCCGGTGGTGCTGCGGATTTGCTGCCACATGACCGTGTAGTGGTACACATTACCCCAAATGGGGTTCCAGCTTTGCAGCGGCTTGCGCACGCCATAGACCACGGGCTCGTCCACGCGCTCGTCGGCGTAGGTGCCAAACATGCGGTCCCATACGCTAAAGATGCCGCCGTAGTTTTTATCCAGGCAATATTCGTTTTGCCCGTGGTGCACGCGGTGGTTGGATGGCGTTACCAAGAACCACTCCAGAAAACCCAAGCGCCCCACCAATCGGGTATGCACCCAAATTTGGTACACCAGATCGATAAAGGCCACCGTCAGATAGACTTTCATCGGAAAACCCAACAAGGCCAGCGGCACGTAAAACACCCATTTGAAATAAAAGCCCGTGGCCGATTGGCGCAGCGCGGTGGATAAATTAAATTCTTCGCTGCTGTGGTGAATCACATGCGCAGCCCAGAACAAATTCACTTCATGCCCGGTGCGGTGTACCCAGTAATAGAAAAAGTCGTACAGCACCAGCGCCAGTATCCAGGTCAGCGGGTTGCTGGTGTCCCATTCGAAGGCGCCGAATTTGTCCAGGACCACCGAATACATAAAGATATTCATCCCGGCACCCAGGGTAATCACAAATTGGCTGACCGTACCTACATTAAGCGAGGTAATGGAGTCTTTCAGACGGTACACCTGCAGGCCGCGCCGCCGTGCCACCCATAACTCGATACCTATCATTAACAGGGCAACCGGGATCACGAATATAAAAGGATTCATAACAGTCTCTCTCAAGATTTAAATTTGGGCCGCTCCCAGGGCGGATTTCGCTGCGGGGCATTGTGCCTTATTGCATACCCCGAAATCTGTCGCATTGGTTGCGCAAAATTTTGCCCTTGTTCTCCATAATTTCTGGAAGAATTAATTGAAAGATTAAAAAAAGGGTGCGCCCTGAGACGCACCCTTCAAGTGAACTAAAACTGTAAAAAGACTTAAGCGCTTTCCTCGCCTTCTTTGGCTATACGGTCCGCGCTTAAGGCGTAGTAGACGCCACCGCCTATCACCACGCCGAAGAACCATCCATACAGTCCCCACCAACTGGGCAAGAGGGTGGTGAAGTTGGGCAAGATGCTAGAAAACAGCGCGCCGACTGCGGTTGCGATGAGGGCTTTGGGGTTCCAGCCATTGCCATAACGGTATTGCCCCTGCTCGTCGTACAAGGCGGCGACATTGATCTGACCTTTGGCAATCAGGTAATAGTCCACCAAGATAATGCCCAGCAGTGGCCCCATGGTGGCGCCAATCGCGCCAACAAAATGGGCCGCATTGCCTTCCCAGGGTGCAAAGGGATACAAGACTAATGCGATACCGGCAGCGATATAACCGCCTTTTTTGAAGTCAATTGAATTGGGAAAGACGTTGGAAAAATCAAACGCCGGCGACACAAAATTGGCGACGACATTGATACCCAAGGTAGCCACGGCAAAGGTGAGTGCCGCCAGCATCGCCAGGAACCAACTGTCAAACTTGGCGGAAATTTGCTCCGGGTGCAACATCACTTCGCCATACACCTTGAAGGCTGCAATGGTGGTGACACCCGCTACCAGCGAGAACAATATCAGGTTCACCGGCAGACCCCACAAATTGCCCTTGGTAACGGCTTCTTTGTTTTTAGCGTAGCGGGAAAAGTCGCAGAAGTTGAGGTACAGCGCGGCGAAGTAAGTTACCCAAGTGGCGCTCACTGCCAGCAAGGCCCAGAACGAGCCAGGCTCACCGCCAATGCCCGCGTCCTTGGTTTTCTCCAGCAACAAGGCTTGCGGGATTTCATGGTCAAAAGAAAATCCGCCTGCCTTGACGCACAAGCCCACGGCTAGCACCAGCATCGCAATCCAAACCGCAGGCCCAGCCCAGTCCTGAAATTTGCGCACAGTTTCCATGCCGTTTTGGATGATCAAGAGTTGCAAGGCCCAGACCACCACGTAACAAATAAATTCCAAGCCCGAATGCCCCAAAAATTGCGTCGTCTTGTGGTACTCCATGAAGGCGTCGCTGCGCGTCAGCAGCGCCACGATGGCGCCTGAGGCCGCGGCGGTTTGTGCGCCATACCAAAAGCAGGCCACGATGGCTCTGACCAGGGCCGGTAAGTTGGCGCCCCAAATGCCAAAGGATGCGCGCGCCAGCACCGGGTAGGGCACTCCAGTTTTTTCACCTGCATAGCCCATCAAATTCATGAGCCCAAAAATCACCAGGGAGCCCAGCCCAATGGCAACCACGAAATTAAGAAAACTGCCGCACAGCAAAAACAAGCTGGCTGCCAGGTAGTAGCCCCACAGACTGTGCACGTCCGAAGTCCAGACATTGAAGATGCTGAACGCACCCCAATGTCGTTCCTTGGCGGGAGCCAGGTCCTCGTTATAGAGGGATGGGGATGCGTTTTGAATGTCCATAAGTAGCCTCCAAAAGTGTTGTATGGCAAAGGTGCCATATTGGGATGCGTGAACTTTTCGAATGTGCCAACCCTCACCTGTCTCGCTTGTTGGCGAGGGCCAATTTACGCAAGGCATCCCATATCAGCTACAGGGTTAGTACTTAAGGGCTATGTGGCTGATTCATTTCCTTTTATATTTTTTAACCATCCATAATCTGAAAAGTGCCAAGGATCGCAAGCCATTTCTGACAAAGTGCTTCAAAGCGAAAAATAGAAAAGCGCTGGGATAGGCCGCTGGTAAAGCCTCTGTCGGTTTAAGACAGATTTTTTTGTATGCTATTTAGTACATAGCTGGGTGTCATAAATCAGGTTTTCATGTCGGGTGAATTTCCAAAATCCCAGCAAAAAAATTTTTCAGATAGAGGTGGTTTTGCTGAACTTCGTGGCGCGCGGGCGGGGTTTGCGTCCCCGGCTTAGCGACCGAGGGTGGCTTGGCAGGCATGCGGACAAGGGTAAACATCCTTGTGCTGCGCGGGTAAAGCCTTCACTATTTGCTGGTATCCCGTGGTGCACTCGCCGGGGTGTGGGCTCTGCTCCCTGTTGGGGTGCTGATTTGAAAGGAAACCGCCATGAAAACGATGGGACTCTTTTTGGCCGAAGGCCAACGCCTTGTCTACTCCATCCGTCCGGACGCCACTGTGCGCGAAGCACTGGAACTGATGGCGCAAAAAAATATCGGCGCTCTGCTGGTTATGGACGGGCCAGCGCTAGCAGGCATTTTTTCGGAACGCGACTATGCGCGCAAAGTGGTGCTTCAGGGCAGAAGCAGCAATGACGCATTGGTACAAGACATCATGACTGCCCAGGTCATCACTGTCCAAGCTGCGCAAAACATAGACGAGTGCATGCAAATCATGACCGATAAGCATGTGCGCCACCTTCCCATTTTGGAGGGCCAGCGCGTCATCGGTTTGATCTCCATCGGCGATGTGGTACGCGAAATGATGGCCCATCAGAAAACCATCATCGAGCAATTGCACAGCTATATTGCCGGTTGATAATGCGCCGCCCGCATGGGATGGTGCACCAAAACCTATGACGCTTTCGACCGACACCCTAGACACCGCCACACTGGCCCATTTGCAAAGCTGGACCGGCAGCACCGAGACCTTGCTGGACCAAGCGACTGCTGCGCCAGTGCGCGCGCTATCGGCCACGCTGGACCGGGACGACCCTGCGCCTGTGGCGGGCGATGCCTTACCGGCCTTGTGGCATTGGCTGTATTTTTTGCCGCAGCACCGGCATAGCGCTTTAGGGCCGGACGGCCATGCGCGGCGGGGCGGGTTTTTGCCGCCCGTGCCGCTGCCCCGGCGCATGTGGGCTGGTGGGCGTTTGCGCTGGCAGGCCGCCAACCCGCTGCGTGTGGGCGATGCGCTGCGCCGCGCGTCCAGCATCGAATCGATTACGCACAAGCGCGGGCGTAGCGGCGACTTGCTGTTTGTGCTGGTGCGCCATGCTATTTCTAACGACGCCGGTCTGTGCCTGACCGAGGAACACGACATCGTGTACCGCGCCGCTGCGCAAGCGGGCGAGGCCGCACCTGCGCCCATTGCTGCCGACCAAAGCGCACCCTGGCAGCGCGAGGTGCGGGCCGATGCGGTGCTTTTATTCCGCTACTCCGCGCTGACCTTTAACAGCCACCGCATCCACTACGACCGCAGCTACGTCACGCAAGAGGAGGGCTACCCCGGCCTGGTGGTACACGGCCCGCTGATTGCCACGCTGCTGCTGGACTTGCTGCGCCGCCACCTCCCTGATGCCACCATCGGCCAATTTAGCTTCAAGGCCTTGCGCCCCACGTTTGATCAGCACCCGCTGCGCCTGCACGCCCAGCCCGCGCCCGATGGCCGCAGTGTGCGCGTCTGGGCCTCGGACCACGAGGGCTGGTTGACCATGCAAGGCGATGTTGCGCTAAGCTGAAGTTTTGCAGCGCATCCAAGCCGGCCCCACACCATGCAAACGTCCAGCGACAACTACCAAGACATCCGCGACGCAGTGCGCGCCTTGTGCGCCCAGTTCCCCAATGCATACCACCGCAGGGTCGATGCAGCCCGCGCCTACCCAGAGGAGTTTGTCGCCGCGCTCACCAGCGCGGGCTGGCTGGCCGCGCTGATTCCCACCGAATACGGTGGCGCCGGGCTGGGCCTGACCGAGGCCTCGGTGATCATGGAAGAGATCAACCGCAGCGGCGGCAATTCGGGCGCCTGCCACGGCCAGATGTACAACATGGGCACGCTGCTGCGCCATGGCTCTGCCGCGCAAAAAGCGTTTTACTTACCCAAAATCGCCAGCGGCCAATGGCGGCTGCAATCCATGGGCGTGACCGAGCCGGACACCGGCACCGACACCACCAAAATCAAAACTACTGCCGTTAAAAAAGGCGACCGGTATCTGATCAACGGCCAAAAAGTGTGGATATCGCGCGTGCAGCATTCGGACTGGATGATTCTGCTGGCGCGCACCACGCCGCTGGCCGAGGTGCGCAAAAAATCTGAAGGCTTGTCTATCTTTATGGTGGACTTGCGTCTGGCTGAAAAAGCCGGGATGGCGGTGCGCCCGATTGCCAATATGGTGAACCACGAAACCAATGAGTTGTATTTTGAAAACCTAGAGCTGCCCATAGACAACCTGATCGGCCAGGAAGGGCAAGGCTTTAAATACATCCTAGACGGCCTGAACGCCGAGCGCGCCCTGATTGCCGCCGAATGCATTGGCGACGGGTACTGGTTTATCGACCGCATCACGCAGTACGCCAAGGAGCGCCACGTCTTTGGCCGCCCCATTGGGCAAAACCAGGGCGTGCAGTTTCCGATTGCCGATGCTTATATCGAAGTAGAAGCCGCCAACTTGATGCGCTACAAAGCCTGCGCTTTGTTTGATGCACAGCAGCCCTGTGGCGCCGAGGCGAATATGGCCAAGTACCTGGCCGCCAAAGCCAGCTGGGAAGCGGCCAATGTGTGTTTGCAATACCACGGCGGTTTTGGTTTTGCCGCCGAATACGACATAGAACGCAAGTTCCGCGAAACCCGGCTCTACCAGGTGGCGCCCATCTCCACCAATATGATTTACGCCTACATCGCCGAGCACGTGCTGGGCCTGCCGCGTTCGTACTGAGGCTCCGCATGATCCGCCCGCTCGATGGCATTACCGTGGTGTCGCTGGAGCATGCGATTGCCGCGCCGTTTTGTACGCGCCAGTTGGCAGATATGGGCGCGCGCGTAATCAAGGTGGAGCGGCCTGGCGCGGGGGACTTTGCGCGTGCCTATGACAGCCGCGTGCAGGGCCAGTCTTCGCACTTTGTCTGGACCAACCGTTCTAAAGAAAGCCTGACGCTGGACCTGAAGCAGGAAGCAGCGCTGGCGGTGTTGCAAGAACTATTGAGCCAAGCCGATGTGCTGGTGCAAAACCTGGCGCCTGGCGCTGCGGCGCGCATGGGCCTGGGCTTTAACACGCTGAGCGCGCTGCACCCGCGCCTAATTGTGTGCGACATCTCCGGCTATGGCGCAGACGGGCCTTACCGCGATAAAAAAGCCTACGACTTGCTGATCCAAAGCGAAGCCGGTTTTCTGTCGGTCACCGGTACGCCGGACGCGCCGAGCAAAGCCGGTATTTCGGTGGCCGACATCGCAGCGGGCATGTACGCCTATAGCCATGTGTTGTCGGCACTGCTGCTGCGCGGGCGCACGGGCAAGGGTTCGCATATCGATGTGTCCATGCTCGAAGCGCTGGGCGAGTGGATGGGTTTTCCGATGTACTACGCATCCGAAGGCGCGTCGCCACCACCGCGCACGGCGGCCGCGCATGCCAGCATTTACCCCTACGGCCCTTTTGCGGTGGGTGATGGCAGCACCATCATGCTGGGCTTGCAAAACGAGCGCGAATGGAAAGCATTTTGCGAACAGGTCTTGCACCACCCTGCGCTCGCCACTGACCCGCGCTTTGACAGCAACGCCCGGCGCAATGAAGAGCGCGAAGCCTTGGAGGCCATCATCTTGCAATGCTTTGCTGGCCTGAACGCGGAGCAAGTCAGCGCGCGCCTGGATGCGGCGCAGATTGCCAATGCCCGCATGAACGACATGGCCGGCCTGTGGGCGCATCCGCAATTGCAAGCCCGCGCACGCTGGCGCACAGTGGGCACACCGGCGGGCGCCATCAGCGCTTTGCTGCCGCCCGGGCGCAATGCCTCTTTTGACTACCGCATGGACCCGGTACCCGCTGTGGGGCAGCACACTGATGCCATCTTGCGCCAACTGGGCCGCAGCGAGAGCGATATTGCCGCGCTGCGCGCAGCCGGGGTGGTCTAAGGGCTACTTCGAGAAGTCTGTACCTTAGCCATGGGCGCCTGGGCCTGAAGATGGCGGCATGCGTGGCGCTGGTTGTGGGACAGAGCCGCTTAGGCTTTGGGCCGCATCATTTCGGCTTTGCGCTCGGCCACCACTTGCTGCGAACTGGCGCGCTCGCCCACCAGTTTTATATAGGGCTTGTAGTCCACGCCAGCGGCTAGCAGCAAGTCTTCGCCATAGGCGGCTTTGCTGGCCATGCCGACCAGCGGTAGGTTGCTAAAGGCCACGCAATCAGCCAGGGTGAAGCTGTCGCCGCCCACATAGGGCGCAAACTTCACTAGGCGCTTGAAGGCCTCGATATTGCGCACCAACTGCTTGCGGGTTTTTTCTTTTTGCTCGTCGCTCACGCTGCCACCGAAAAATACAGCGGGATATAAATCGCGCGCCACTAGCTCTAGGTGTAGGTTGATAAAAGTACACAGCTCGCGCACTTTGGCGGCGGCAAACGCGTCCGCGGGCACCAGCGGGTGGGCGGGGAATTGCGTCTCCAGGTAATCCAGAATCACTGCCGTTTCGCACAGCGGGCCCTGCGGCGTGCGGATAAAAGGAATCTTGCCCAGCGGCGAAGCCGCCAACACCGCATCGTCTTGGCTGCGCGTCATGACGCGCTCTTCGGTGTAGGGGATTTGCTTTTCAAGCAAAACTTGCTTGACGATATTGAAATAGTTGGAAACGGCAAAGCCGCAAAGCGTGATCATGGGGAAAGTCTCCTTGGGAAATTAGCGCGCCAGTGTATCGGGCGGCCCAGCGTGGTGAGCACCCGGCCTGGCACCGGGGCGACAAATCAAGCGGCCAGCTTTTCGGCAGCCTTGGCCAGCCAGCCGTCTAGGTTGTCTAGTAGCGACGACTGGCTAAAGGAACAACTCTCTTCGCTAAACAAAGCGCTGGACTCCAGCCGGTCGATCAACCCCAACCACACCTCGCGATAGCGCGGCGGCAGCGCCGCTAGCAATGCTTCTTGCGCCCGTGCCTGCGCGCAAAAGGCCTGCACCCCCAAAGTATCGGCGCGCAACTGGGCTAGGGCTTGGTGCAAGGGTGTGAGGAAAGGATGCATGGTGCCTAGTCTAGCGACGGTCAGTGCGCTTAGCTATGGATGGCCACGGGCCAGCCCGTTGAGCGCCCGCACCACGGGTAGTGGGCATAAGCCAGCAGCATACCGCCATTAGTAGCACAAACGTGCTACTATTTTTGGCATGCGATCCATCGATCAGGAGTTCAGCCAATGCGCACCACCACCATCCGACTAGAAGATGCACTCAAGGCGCGCGTGCTTGCCGCCGCAGAGCGTGCAGGCACGACGGCGCATGCCTTCATGCTCGATGCCATTGCGCACACCGTAGAGCAACACGAGGTGGACAGCGCTTTTGACGCCTTGGCAGATCAGCGCTGGACGCAGGCGCAAAGCAGCGGCAAAACCGTGGCTTGGGACCAGGCCAAGGCCTACCTGACAGCACGGGCGCAAGGGGCGCCAGTGCGCAAACCCGTAGCGCGCAATCTAGGTGCCAAGGCCAAGTGAAACGGCCCCCAACCCGCATCGTCCTGGTGCCCGAGGTGCTGGACGACTTTGATCGCTTTTTTGAGCACATCGCCCAGTTTGACCCCGGCTCTGCGCCCGAGCGCATTGGCGAGATTGTGCAAGCCATAGACATCTTGCAACAAAGCCCCACCATAGGCCGCAAAGTGAAAAACGGCAAGCGCGAATTGGTCATAGGGCGCGGCACGCGCGGCTATGTGGCGCTCTACCGCCATGTGCCAGCGCTGGACACGGTGTTTGTGTTGGCGGTGCGGGCGCAGCGCGAAGCGGGGTTTAAGCGCTAGGGGTGGCGGGTGTGTATGGGCACCCGAATGCTTGGCCGCGCGCAATTTGGTTTGCCGTCATAACGCCGAAAAACTCACGCCTTTGTTTGACACCAACTCACCTACCGCGCCAATGCTTACATTGCACGATCGATACTGGCCAAGGCGCGTGTTGGCTGTAAAGCCAGATGTCTACGCCGCCATCTGCACCATGCGACTGTGCTTTGGTTTGAAAATCTGCCTGTGCAAATAAGCCCTCACAAACTGCTTCAAACCGTCGCCACTCAATGGCTTCAAACACAGCTGCGCTCTAACTAGATTGTGGCGGCATGGCCTGGGGTAAGGTTGATTTAGTTGCCGTAGGTATGCTTACGTAAATGGCAATCGCCTATTGCTCACCCTCCAAGCACATCCTCGTTGCACAATCCCCGCATGCCCCCAGCCCTCCGTCGCTTCGCCATAAGTTGCCTGCTTGCCCTTTGCCAATTGGCGTGCCAATCGGTGCCTGATGGCGCGATGCGCGAGGTGGTGCCGGTGTACGGTCAGTTGAGCGATGCGGTGGCTGTGGCGTCCGGGCGGTTTGGGGCGGTGCCTGTGGCTTTGTTGGCTGAAAGCCAGATCGAACTGGTGCAGCCCGCTTGGTGCGACAGCTTGGCCGTGGCGGTAAAGCTCAGTAATGGCCGCACGGCCTGGGTGCCGTGGGATACGCTGCCGCAGAGGCTGAAAAATTCAGTGGTGTGTGCGCCGATGGCGTCCTAAGGGCTTGCGCGCGCTAATGCCTTTTGTCTGCGGCGGTACATACAGCGACACCGCATATCGCCGTCAGCACTCTAGCCCTAAAACGCCGACCCCGGCTCAGCAAGAAAAGCCAGTTCCTCAGCCGTGGACTCGCGGCCCAGCAGCGCGTTGCGGTGGGGGTAGCGGCCAAAGCGCTCGATGATGGCTTGATGACGCTGCTCAAAGCGCAGGCTATCTTCCATGCCCGGCTGCGCAAACAGTGTGACGGCCTGCGCGTGGATCAGCGCGGACTCGCTGTGCATATAGGGCATGTAGGCAAAGCTGCGCTGCGCCAGCGGCAGGCTGCGATCCTGCCCACTGGCCACCAGCTCTTGCGCCAGCGCTAAGGCCAGCGCGTCTTGCGCAAAAGCGCGGGCCGTGTCGCGGTACACATTGCGCGAGAACTGGTCCAGCACCAAGACCTCGGCCAAGCGCCCCTCGGGCGTGGCGCGCCAGGCAAACAACTCACAGTGCGCCGCCGCCTCTAGCGTCGCGCCAAAGCGGCTGCGGATGGCGTCGTCCAAGGCGCTGTCTTTGGCGTAGTGCTGCTTGGGGGTGAGTTCGGTGAACCAGAAGTGGAGGGTGTCGCTTGGATTCATAGTGTGGCGGTTTAAAAGGTTAGATGCCTCAGCACCAAGACCGAGCCTTCAAGCCGCCTGGCGCAACTCCATGGGCATCAGCCCCTCTTTTTTGGCATCCAGCAGGACGATCTCCACAATCGTTCCATCCTCGGCATAGCTGATGTTGGTGTGCCAGTCCTGGGAAACCTCGCGCACGATGGCCTTGTCGGACATCCGAATGTGCAAGATGTCGTCCTTTTCAAAGTAGATGCTTTTCATGGCTGCGGCTCCCAATGGTGCATAACGGTCTTCACTACCAAAACATTTTCGACGACTGCGGCTACACAAAGCAAGTTGTCCGGACGATCCGGGAAATGCTTGTAGAGCCACTAATGTGGTCCACCAGATTCCTTTTGCATTCCGTTATCAATAATATCCAGGATCAATGCGGGGCTAAGGTCGCGCTCCACCATACGAGCCTTAGCGTGTTCCGTCAACACCACTCGCATTTGGAAGCGCGTACTTCGCATCATCACTTCCCAAACGAATCCTTCAAGCCCACCGCAAAATTAAACACCGGCTTGCCCGCCGCGTGGTCCACCCGGTCGGCCACAAAGTAGCCATGCCGTTCAAACTGAAATTTCTCATCGGGCTGCGCGTGGGCAAGCGAAGGCTCCACGATGGCGGTGACGGTTTTTAGGCTGTCGGGGTTGAGGCTTTCCAGGTAGTCTTTACCGCCTGCGTCGGGTTGCGGGTCGAGGAAGAGGCGGTCGTACATACGCACTTCGGCGGCCAGGCCGTCGTGGGCGCTGACCCAGGTGATGACGCCTTTGACCTTGACGCTGGACGATCCTGGCGTGCCGCTTTTGGTGTCGGGGATGAGGGTGGCGTGTACTTCGGTGACGCGGCCGCTGGCGTCTTTGGCCGCGCCGGTGCATTCGATGATGTAGCCGTACTTCAGCCGCACTTTGTTGCCGGGGAAGAGCCTAAAAAAGCCTTGCGGTGGCGTCTCTTCATAGTCGCTGCGCTCGATCCAGACTTCGCGGCCAATTACAAAATTGCGCTGGCCGCGCTCGGGGTGGTGCGGGTGGACGGGCGCGCTGCACGCGTCCAGAGTGCCTGCGCCCATGACCTCGTCCCAGTTGGTCAGCACCAGTTTGACCGGGTCGAGCACCGCCATGGCGCGGGCGGCGCTGCCGTCCAGGGTTTCGCGCAGGCAGCCTTCCAGGGTGGAGTAGTCGATCCAGCTATCGCTCTTGGTTACGCCAATGCGTTCGGCAAAGAGTTGCAGGCTTTCGGGCGTGTAGCCGCGCCGGCGCAGACCGACTATGGTGGGCATGCGCGGGTCGTCCCAGCCATTGACTTTGTGTTCGTTTACCAGCGCGGCCAGTTTGCGTTTGCTGGTAATCACATAGGTGAGGTTCAGGCGCGCAAATTCATATTGCTGGGGCAGGGGCTGGGCAAGCAGGCCGCCTTCGGCCAGGCGCAGCAGCAACCAGTCGTAAAACGGGCGCTGGTCTTCAAACTCCAGGGTGCAGATGCTATGGGTAATTTGCTCTAGTGCGTCTTCCAGCGGGTGCGCAAAGGTGTACATCGGGTAGATGCACCAGGTGTCGCCGGTGTTGTGGTGCGTGGCGCGGCGGATGCGGTAAATAGCCGGGTCGCGCATATTGATGTTGGGGCTGGCCATGTCGATCTTGGCGCGCAAGACCATGGCGCCATCGGCATGCAGGCCATCGCGCATTTCGCGAAAGCGGGCCAGGTTTTCAGTGGGCGTGCGGCCTCTGAAGGGGCTGTTGACACCGGGCTTACCGAAGTCGCCCCGGTTGGCGCGCATTTCGTCCGCGTTTTGTTCGTCTACATAAGCGTGGCCGGCTTCTATCAAGTATTCGGCAGCGCGGTACATAAACCCAAAATAGTCGCTGGCCTGGAAAAGGTGCGAAGTGCCGTTGGCGTCCCAGCCAAAGCCCAGCCAGCGCACCGCGTCCAGAATGGAATCGACGTACTCGGTGTCTTCTTTCTCCGGGTTGGTGTCGTCAAAGCGCATGTGGCACACGCCGCCATAGTCGCGCGCCAGCCCAAAGTTCAGGCAAATGCTTTTGGCGTGGCCCACATGCAAGTAGCCATTGGGCTCGGGCGGAAAGCGGGTGCGGATGCGGGCCGGGTCGGGTGCGCCCGCGCCGTGGTGGGCGGCGTCGCCGGGGCTGCCAGCCCAGCGGCGGCTGGCATACGTGCCCCGCGCCAGGTCTGCGTCGATGATCTGGCGCAGAAAGTTACTCGGTTTGTTGCTATCGGCTTCGGAAGCGGTATGGGGCACGGTCATGCGGGGATTTTAGGCGTGGTGCTTGGGCTTAAAAACTCTAGTCATTGGCCCTGAATAGGCGCTTTTCAAAACGACAGCGCTTTTTGGTTATTGCCATCGCGCTGGCACGCAAGCTTTGGCGTCGAAATTGGAGCACCCAAGTATCTTCAGGTGGGCGGAAATACAGCCATAGCCAATTGGGCCGGGGCATAAATAGTGACGCCATCAAAGGTTTGACCATATCCCGCCCCTAAGTGGGTGCGGTCGCCGGTTAACAGCGCGTCGCAGCGCAGCGCGATTGCGGCCATCAGCACCGGGCGATCTTTGTCAGGCAACCATTGCACGGCAGCGTGGGCGTTTGCAGGAAAGTGCGCGGCGCTGATTTCGATCTGCGAAAGCAAGTTTTGTAAATACGCCTGGCTATCTGCCCTGGCTTTGCCCGCAATGTTGCGGCGTGCCTCGGTGGCCACATATTCGTCGGCTACCAGCGCGTGGCCATCGGCTTGCAATGCTTGGACCAACCGCCGGACAGCGCCCGCCGATTGGGCTGCAGAAAATAGGACATTGGCGTCCAGAAAAACGCGCACGGGCGGCTGCGGGCTCAGCGCGGAAGTTTGCGCTTGGGTAGCACGGCGGCAAGGTCTGCCTCGGCGGCATCAAACTCTTGCACGCGTTCGGGCGTGTAAAGCTCCAGGGGCAGGGTCACCGCAGGGCGCAGCAACAGGCCTTGCGGCGTAGTCTCGGCGATCAATTGATCGTCCGCTTTTAGGCCCATGGCCTGGCGCAATTTGGCCGGTAGCGTGACCACGCCGCGGCTGTTGATGGTGAGAGTGGCTTGCATGGGTGCAGTTTAACTGCATTACTGCATTACTGTGATATTTAAATTCTTTGTTTTGTGCGATTTGGCTTGGCTCGCGGCCTGGACGCGGCAGCAGGTGCTGCAAAATTTTCTTGCCTCAAGCTCAGGCGCTCGCGCTCACTGGAAACCTCCAAGGCCTGCACTTGATAGAGCTTGACCCCTTTGGGCTTTTGGCTTTTTGACTTGGCATGGCTAATGGCTTCGTTTAGGCCTTGTTGGATGCTAACGAATGCGCGTGACATTTATTTTCCTTTTTGGGCTCCATTCAGTTTATAAAAGCCCCAGCCATTGGCCCCATACCAACTGCCCTAAATAACGGCTGGGCAGTAGGGTAAACGCCCCCGCAGTGACGCAGGCGCCCAGGTACAGCGAGACCATGGTTTTGCGATGCACCGCGATATTGCCCTTGTACAGCGCGGAAAAACTGGTCCACAAACTCAGCAGCGTGACCGGAATGAGCAGGTGGATGGGCGTGTAGCCTTCGATATTGGGCAATTTGTAATCGCGGATAAACATACCGCTGATACTGGCCCCCAGCATGAGGGTGACAAAGCCGTAGCCAGAAGCGCGGTGTAGGCGGGGCCGCAGCACGGCGCCTTTGCGCGCCCAGATGGCGAGCGGCCCGAGCGCCACCGCGCCCAAGGCGGCGCTCATGTGGACGGCGATAAGGGGGGAACATTTGCATGGAACAACTCCTTCCAAGTAATGGGGCTGGCGTTCAATAAAACCTAAAAAACAATGAGGGAAGCTCCGCATAAGTGCAATTCCGTCATCCTATGCTTGAGTTGTTTGTATGAAGTAGACGTACTTCATACTAGCAGGAGAAGGGGCTGAGGCCGCGTGTGTCATGTGCCATCAAGGCTGATC
>CAJBBZ010000107.1 GCA_903951445.1 uncultured beta proteobacterium | reverse complement strand
CGCTCGGCCTGCCTAGAATTGCTATTTTTTCTGCCAAACCGCTGCAAAAAAGCCGTCAGTGGCATGTCTTTGGGGCCACAAACGCAGGTATTGACCACCTTCTGGGCCGCCGGTGCACAGGCTTGCCGCATCCGCAACCTTCAAGCCGGTCAGGATGCTTGCCGCGTCCAAAGGTTCAAAACCCGGGTTGGCGACGCTGAAGGCTTGGGCAATGTCTTCGTTTTCCTGGGGTAACAAGCTGCAAGTGGCGTACACCAGACGCCCGCCCGCTTTGAGCAAGCGCGAGGCGCTTTGCAAAATCGCCGCCTGCAACACCGCCATTTCCTGCACCGACTGCGGGCTTTGGCGCCATTTCAGATCGGGGTTGCGGCGCAGCGTGCCCAGGCCGGAGCAAGGCGCATCGACCAACACGCGGTCGATCTTGCCCGACAAGCGCTTGACGCGGTCATCGCGCTCATGGGCAATCGCCGCCGGATGCACATTGGACAATCCACTGCGCGCCATGCGCGGCTTGAAGGAATCCAGTCGGTGCGCCGAAGTATCAAACGCATACAGACGCCCGGTGCTGCGCATGGAGGCGCCAATCGCCAGCGTCTTGCCACCCGCACCAGCGCAAAAATCCACCACCATTTCGCCGCGCTTAGCGTCCAAGAGCATGGCCAAAATCTGCGAGCCTTCGTCTTGCACTTCAAAATCGCCGCGCAAAAACGCTTCGTGCTTGTTGAGCGCGGGCTTGCCCGCAATACGCAAACCCCAGGGCGAATACGGCGTCGGCACGGCTTTGATGCCCGAAGCGGCCAGGGCTTTTTGCACATCGGCGCGCTTGGCCTTGAAGTCGTTCACACGCAAATCCAAGCCCGCGCCCTGGTTCATTTGCGCTACCAAGGGCCAAAATTCGTCGCCCAATTGGTCTTTGAGCGGCTGCACCAGCCACTCGGGCAGATTGTGGCGGTGGCGCTCCATCAAATCCTCAGTTTTAACTTTCTCGCAGGCGTCCAGCCAGTTTTTTTCTTGGTCGGTGAGGGCGCTGCGCAAAAAGTCGCCCGGCCCGTAAAAACCCAAAATCGCCAGCCGCCGCTCTTTGGGGCCGCTGCCCGAGGGCGCCAGATGGTCAAACAAGAGCTTTTTGCGCAGCACGGTGTAAACCGTTTCGGCCATGGTGGCGCGTTCGCGTGGCCCCAGTCCTTTGTGGTCCCGGAAAAACCGGGATACGGTGGCGTCCGCCGGATGTTCAAATCGCAGGGTCAGCCGCACCAATTCGGCGCAGGCGTCTAATAAAGCTTTTGGATGCATAAGCAGTGCATTGTCCCATGCAAGATGAAGACCTCCCCCCATTGATCCAGACGCCGCCCGGCCTGTACCGCCATTACAAAGGCGGCATGTACGCGGTATTGGCCACCACCCGCCACAGCGAAAGCCTGGAGCCCATGACTTTGTACCGCGCGCTCTACGGCGCCCATGGCCTGTGGGTGCGGCCCGCCGCCATGTTTGGCGAGATGGTGCTTTGGGAAGGCGTGCAGCAAAGCCGCTTTACCCGCATCGGCGACTTGCCTGTGGGTGCATTGGACCTGGCTAGCTAAGCCCCGCCGCCAAAAGCCTGCGCACCGCGCGCGGGTAGATGACGTGTTCGGTGGCCAGCACGCGTGCCGCCAGTGTGTGCGCATCGTCATCGGGCAGCACGGGCACCACTGATTGCTCCAAGATGGCGCCCTCGTCCAAGACCTCGGTCACGCGGTGCACCGTGGCGCCGGCAAATTTGCACCCGGCTGCTATCGCGCGCGCGTGGGTGTGCAAGCCCGTAAACGCGGGCAGCAGCGAGGGATGGATATTGATCAGGCGCCCAGAGTGCGACTGCACAAAGCCAGCCGTCAAGATGCGCATAAATCCGGCCAGTAATACCAAGGGCGGCTTGACATTGCGCGTGCCCTCGCCCGGGTGCACGGCTATCCCCAAGGGCGCATCAACCAAGGGCTTCGGCCCAATGTCCTTGCCCCCGTGCGCGGCTATCGCCTGGGCTAATGCGCTATCAAATTGCGCGCGGTCTGGGAAGTCGGTGTGAGGAATGATTTGGGTGGCAATGCCTTGCGCCTCTGCCCAGCGCAAGCCTGCGGCATCAGCCCGGTTGCTAATGACGGCTGCAATCGGTGCGCCGTAACGAGCAGCCCAGTCTTCCTGCTGGGCCGCGCGCACTAAGGCCGCCATATTGGAGCCGCCGCCGGAGATCAAAATCACAATCGATTGCATAGGGAAGCGATTATCCGGTGTGACTCGCGCTGCTCAACAAACCGCAAGCTGTCGGGGCAGCCCTACCAAGTCCACGCAGCCAAGGTCACGGCAAAAGACAGGCGCCGCGCAAGCGGCCATAAGACAGCACGGCGGCAGGCTAAATATCGCAGCAAAAAACCCGCCCCGTGCAAGCCCATGTCGCAACACTGACAGAAAAAAACGAACGACCGTGCTAAAAACGCGGGCTGGGCTCAGCGCCCGCACCCATTGACCACCTGGAGACGCCTGTATGGATTTGGCCTTTACCCCCGAAGAGCTGGGTTTTCGAGAAGAGATACGCGCTTGGGTGCATGCCCATTTGCCGCAAGACATTTCACACAAAGTCCACAACGCCTTGCATTTGACGCGCGAAGACATGCAGCGCTGGGGCAAGATTTTGGGTAAAAAAGGCTGGCTGGGGCACGCCTGGGCCAAGGAATTTGGCGGACCGGGCTGGAACGCGATCCAAAAGCATTTGTTTGAAGAAGAATGCGCGCTGGCCGGTGCGCCGCGCGTAGTGCCCTTCGGCCCGGTCATGGTGGCGCCAGTAATCATGGCGTTTGGCAATGCCGAGCAGCAACAGCGCTTTTTGCCAGGCATTGCCAGTGGTGAGGTCTGGTGGAGCCAGGGCTATAGCGAGCCAGGCTCAGGTTCGGACCTGGCCTCGCTCAAAACCCGCGCCGAGCGCGTAGGTAATAAATACATTGTGAACGGCCAAAAGACCTGGACCACGCTGGGCCAGTACGGCGAATGGATTTTCTGCCTGGTACGCACCGCCGCTGAAGGCAAGCCGCAAAACGGCATCAGCTTTTTGCTCATCGACATGAAGTCCCCCGGCGTGACGGTGCGGCCCATCATCTTGCTCGATGGCTCTGCCGAAGTGAACGAGGTGTTTTTTGACAACGTTGAAGTACCTGCGGATAACCTAGTTGGCGAGGAAAACAAGGGCTGGAATTACGCCAAATACCTGCTGGCCCACGAGCGCACCAATATTGCAGACGTCAACCGCGCCAAGCGCGAGTTGGAGCGCTTAAAGCGCATCGCCAAAACCGAAGGCGTGTACGAGGACAGCCGCTTTCGCGATGAAATTGCCAAGCTTGAAGTGGACGTAGTGGCGCTAGAAATGATGGTGCTGCGCGTGCTGTCGGCAGAAAAATCAGGCAAGCAGTCGCTGGACATCGCGGGTCTCCTAAAAATTCGTGGCAGCGAGATTCAGCAGCGCTACAGTGAACTCATGATGCTGGCGGCCGGGCCTTTTGCCCTGCCCCTCATCCGCGAGGCCATGGAAGCGGGTTGGCAAGGCGACCATGTCGGCCATGCGCATTGCGCGCCCCTGGCATCGACCTATTTCAATATGCGCAAAACCACGATTTACGGTGGCAGCAACGAAGTGCAGCGCAATATCGTCTCGCAATTTGTTCTGGGCTAATAGGCCGCAGACCGCAAAGGAAACACACCATGGATTTCGATTTTTCTGACGACCAAGAACAACTGCGCGACGCGGTACGCAAATGGGTGGACAAGGCCTACAGCTTTGATCGCCGCCGCAGCATCGAACAAGCCGGCGGCTTTGACCGTGGCGTATGGAACGAACTGGCAGACTTAGGCCTGTGCGGCCTGTATGTCAGCGAGGACGATGGCGGCATGGGCATGGGACCGGTCGAAGGTATGGTGGTGATGGAAGAGCTGGGGCGCGGCATCGTGCTCGAGCCCCTGGCCCAAGCGCTGGTGTGCGGCGCGGTTTTGTCGGGCTATGCCGATGACCAGACCAAAGCCCAGTGGCTGCCCAAACTGTGCAGCGGCGAGGCCTTGGTGGTTCTGGCCTCCCAGGAGCAGGGCAAGCGCTACCGCTTGGATGCATCTTCTTGCACCGCGACGGCGGCAGGGGGCGGCTACCAGATCAGCGGCGCCAAAAGCCTGGTGCCTGCCGGCGACCAGGCGGATGCGTTTTTGCTGTCGGCTGTGTTGGACGGCGAGCTGGCTCTATTTTTGGTAGAGCGCCAAGCCAGCGGCGTGCAAACGCGCGGCTATGGCACCCAAGACGGGGGCCGCGCGGCTGAAGTACACATGCACCAAAGCCCAGCCACCTTGATCACACGCCAGGGCATCACGGCGCTGGAACACGCCACCGACGTCGGCATCGCCGCTTTGTGCGCCCAGGCCGTAGGCGCCATGGACAAGACCTTGGGCATGACGGCCGAATACATGAACACGCGCAAGCAATTTGGCGCCACTTTGTCCAGCTTCCAGGCACTGCGCCACCGGGCGGCAGACATGAAGATGCAAGTGGAGCTGGGCCGTTCCATGAGCTATTACGCCAGCCTCAAGCTCAATGCGCCAGCGCCCGAGCGCCGCGCTGCCATGGCGCGTGCCAAGTACCAGATCGGGCAATCCATGCGCTACGTGGGCCAGCAAGCGGTGCAATTGCACGGCGGCATTGGCGTGACCAATGAGTACATGGTGAGCCACTACTTTAAAGCCTTGACCCAAATGGAAATGACGTATGGCGACAGCATGCACCAGCTGGGAGAAGTGTCTGCGCGTATGCAGGATACGGCTGGCGTGTTTGCCTAAGGGCTGGCGCACACACTAGCAGGGCGGGCGCTAGGCGCGGCCCGAACGGCACCATCCGCCTTGCAGGCCTGGTTTATTGCAGCGCAGCATTACGGGCTGCTTGCATCGTGCGCTTGCCGCCCGCCACGGGTCCTGCTTGGCTTCAACGACTGCCCCGCACCCAAGACAAGTCGGGCGCGCTGACTCGCGAATTAGCGCCTTATAGGTATAAACCACAATCTGGCCAACGGGCCGCAGCAAAAAGAATCGGCATTGCGCACGCCATAGCAGCGCAGACATCACGCGGCCAAACATTGCAGATAAGATGCCTGCGCCGCGAAAAACCGCCCGGCCCCATGGCTGCCAAAGCCAATCCATTACCTTCGACAAACTTTAGCTCTCACTAAAAATGAAAAAAACGCGTTCAAATTTCTTGCGAAACGCTAGCCTTTGTTTCGGCCTGTCGGTAATGCTGCTCAGCGCCTGCGGCAACAAAGAGTCGGCACCTGCTGGTGCGGGTGCGGGTGCGGGTGCGGGTGCG
>CAJBBZ010000106.1 GCA_903951445.1 uncultured beta proteobacterium | reverse complement strand
GGTGGAAAAAGAAGAGCGCGGCAACAAAGGCGCGGCCCTGACGACCTATGTCTCATTGGCCGGTCGCTATGTGGTGCTGATGCCCAACAACCCGCGCGGCGGTGGCGTGAGCCGCCGCATCGAGGGCGAAGACCGCTCTGACTTGAAAGAGGCGCTGGACCAACTCGAATACCCCAACGGCATGAGCATCATCGCCCGCACCGCTGGCATTGGCCGCAGCGCGCCGGAATTGCAATGGGACTTGAACTACCTGCTCAAGCTCTGGAACGCCATCGACGGCGCAGCCAAAAGCGGTAAGGGCGCTTTCCTGATCTACCAGGAATCGAGCCTGGTGATCCGCGCGATCCGCGACTACTTCAACCACGACATCGGCGACATCCTGATCGACACCGACGATGTGTATGAACAAGCCCAGCAGTTCATGGCCCACGTCATGCCTGAGCATGCGGCCCGTGTAAAGCGCTACCGCGACGACGCGCCGCTGTTCAGCCGCTTTCAGATCGAACACCAGATCGAGTCGGCCTACGCCCGCACGGTGCAACTGCCCAGCGGCGGCGCCATCGTGATCGACCACACCGAAGCGCTGGTCAGCGTGGACGTGAACTCGGCGCGCGCCATCAAAGGCGGCGACATCGAAGAAACCGCTACTCGCACCAACCTGGAAGCCGCTGACGAAGTGGCCCGCCAAATGCGTTTGCGTGACTTGGGCGGCCTGATCGTGATCGACTTTATCGACATGGAAGAGAGCCGCAACCGCCGCGAAGTGGAAAGCCGTTTGCGCGACGCGCTGCGCCAAGACCGCGCCCGCGTGCAGTTTGGCACTATCAGCAAATTCGGCCTGATGGAAATGAGCCGCCAGCGCTTGCGCCCGGCCCTGTCCGAAGGCGCCTCCATCCCCTGCCCGCGCTGCGGTGGTTCCGGCCATATCCGCGACACCGAGTCCAGCGCGCTGCAAATTTTGCGCATCATCCAGGAAGAATCGCTCAAGGACAACACCGCTTCGGTGCTGTGCCAGGTGCCGGTCGAAGTGGCCTCCTTCCTGCTGAATGAAAAGCGTACCGAGATCGCCAAAATCGAACTCAAGCAGCGCATCAATGTGCTGATGGTGCCCAACAAAACGCTGGAAACCCCGAACTACAAGCTCGAGCGCTTGAAGCACGACGACCCGCGTTTGGACCACATCGAAGCGAGCTACAAAATGGCCGACACCATCGAGGACCCGACCTCGGTAACGCGCCGCTCGCAAGAACCGACCAATAAGCAAACCCCAGTGATTAAAGGTGTGCTGCCAGACGCGCCCGCGCCCCAGGCCGCACCGCGTGCGGAGGCAGCGCCCAAAGCGGCTCCACCCGCGCGTCCCGCAGCGGCTGCACCCGCACCCGTGGCGCCGCCCGCGCAGCAAGGCTTTTTCTCTTGGGTCAAGAGCTTGTTCTCTTCGGCACCGCCAGCGCCGACAGACGTTAAGCCCGCAGCACCCAAAGCCGACGAGCGCCGTGATGGCCGTCCCCCGCGTGAGGGCGGTCGCGATGGTCAGGGTCGTGGTGCACGCGGCGAAGGCCGTGGCGAGGCCCGCGCCGATGGACGTAGTGAAGGTCGCGGTGAAGGACGTGGAGAAGGACGCAATAGCCGTGGCGGACGCGGCGGACGTGGTGGCGAACGCGGCGGTGAGCGCGGCAGCCAACGCGAGCGTTTTGACGCCGAAGGAAAACCGATGGCCGCTGGCGACAACGCCCAGGGCGTGGCTGTGGATGCCAACGGCGCCGAGAGCCCACGCCCCGCACGCGGACGCGGCGGACGCAATAGCGAACGTGGTGAGCGCGGCGAGCGTACCGAGCGCTCTGAGAACGGCGAACGCCAGGCGGATCGCAGTGGCGACGCTGCTGCGCAAACCGACGCCAACGGCAATGACGCCGGACCGCGTGAAGCCCGCGAAGGCCGTGAAGGCGGGCGCAGCCGTGGTGGTCGTGGCCGTCGCAATGACCGCGGCCCGCGTTTGGATGAAGCCGGCAACCCGATTCCTGCGGCACCAGGCCAAGACGAAGCCAATGGACAAGCACCTGCGGAAGGCGCAGACAACCAGGGCAGCAATGGCCGCCGCTCACGCGACCGCTATGGCCGCGAGCGTGGCCCACGTGGTGGCCGCGATGCCGGTGCAGAAAACCAGGAAGAGCAAACCCCCAGCAACTTCGAGATGCGTCAGCCTGAGCGCGCAAGCGAAGACGGCGATGCGCCGGTGCGTTCGTACTTTACGCAAGCAGCGGCTGCACCAGTGAGCGCCCAGGAAACGGCACAGGACAGCCATGCGGCAGCGGCCCCCGTGGCGGCGCAAGCTGACGCGATTCCCCATAGTGCAGCGCAGGCTGAGGGCGCTCCTCATAATGCGGCGCAAGCCGACGCGCCTACTCACGCTGCTACGCAGTCCGAAGCTGCTCCACACGCTGTGGCGCAGAGCCAGGTAGCACCGCAGGCCGCAGCGCCAGTTGCTAGCGCAACACCGGCACCCGCAGCCCCGGCTGCACCTGCCATGCCAGCCGTCAGCGCCTTTGTATTGCCAGTTGAAAACCTGGTGACCGTGGCGCAAAGCTCGGGCTTGCAATGGGTGAACTCGGATCCGCAAAAAATCGCTGCGGTGAACGCAGCGATTGCAGCAGAGCCCGCACCCGTGCATGTACCGCGCGAGCGTCCTGCGCCTGTGGTGCTGGAGGATGCACCGCTGGTCTTGGTAGAGACCAAGCGCGACTTAGGCCAGATGCAATTGCCTATCGCCTAAAGCGCGGGACTACAGCAGCCTAGGCTGCTACAAGAAATAAAGGGCACTTCGGTGCCCTTTATTTTGGGTAGGGAGCATGTGGGAAACCTGAGATTCTTCCGTGCGCGATCACGGGGCCAAAGAAAGCAAGTCGTTGCGAGGGAAGCGAAGCAATCCGAGGCTTAGCGCAAGGGCGACAAACCGTCACTCATGCATGGGCTGCCGCATCGCCGGCGGACAATGCAGTTAGTCGTTGCGCTGCGCCAGCGAAGCCAGTATGCGTTGGGCGTCGCTTTTGATCTCCGGGTTGGGGGTGGTGGCTATGCATTGGCGCAGCAAATGCTGGGCTTTGCCCCACAAACTCAGGCGCACGCACATCACGGCGGCCAGGTATTGCAAGAGCGGGTCGCGCGGCTGGGCGCGCTGGGCGGCCTCGATGCGCGACACCCATTTGACATCGGGCGCGTCGTGCTGGGCCAGCAAGCCCGTTTCCAGCGCGCGCACCAATCGCATGCGCTGCAAGGAGCTCAAGGCCTTGGCGTCCTGCACCATGCGCTCCCACACCGGCAGCAGCCATTGGCGCGATTGCGCTGCGTCGCCGCCCTTGGCCAGCCAATGCTTGGCCATGCCCAAGGCCACGTCGGGCAAGTTACGCTCTTCGTCGTCCAGGAAATCCCAGGCCGTCGCAATCTGGCTGGTGTCCTGACCGGCGTACAACAATTCCAGCGCCAGCGCCTGTGAAATGCTGGCACCGCTGCTGGCCGACACGGCGCGGTGCTTGACCAGCAAGCGCACGGTTTCCAAGGCCACCGCGTTTTCGCCCTGCATGCGCGCAACCCGAAAACGCAAGCGCAGCGCCAAGGTGCGCCGGGCTGCGCCTTGCGGCAGACGTTCCAGCCACTGCGCAGCAGCCGGTGCATCGTGGTCGTCCAAGGCCCAGCGCGCCGCTCGCATGAAAAATCCTTCCTGCGTGGCGCTGACTTCGGGGTTGTTCAATAACTCGGTGGCTTGCTGAAAATGCTGGTCGCGCAGGCTTTGGTCTTGCACCGCATGCGCGCTTTCGGCAGCCACCAAATGCAATACAGCCTGGATACGCAAACTGCGGCCCTGCGATTCGTCTTTGGCATCCGGGCGGGTATGCATGGCCAGCGCGTATTCCGCCGCTTTACGGGCGCGCACAAAACGGCCAGCCACCAAATGCGCCAGTGCATCCACCAGCGAGCTTTGCACCAATCGCTCTTTTTGCTGCAAACGCCAGCGCCGGGCCTGACCGGGAATCCCTGCAAAAGCGTTTAGCGTACCGAGTGCCAAATGCAGCACGACAAACAGCGCCAGCAAAGCCAGCAGCACTAGATTCAGCGACAAGTCCACCCGGTAGGGCGGCCAGAACAAAGTCACCGTGCCAGGGTTGCCAGCGGCAAACAAGGCACTGCCAACGGCAATGCCGAACAAAGCCAGCAGCCACAAAACAGCGCGTACCACCTCAGCGCCCCGCTGCCGCTGTAGACAGCGCCGCCAGGGTCTCGTCCACGCGGGGCACGTCCAAGGTGCGCATCTTGGTTTGCACTTGCTGCAAGAGCGCAGCGGCGGTTTGGGTTTTGCGCGACTGCGGCGCAAAGTAACGCGTTAGGCTTTCGGCAGCAGCCGCCACATCGCCGCGAGCCGGACTGATCTGGCGCGCCATTAGCCCTAAGCGCGCGTTGAGGATGCGCAGCTTGAAATTTTCGCGTACAAAAAACGATTGTTCGGGAGATAAAAGCGCGGCCTCCGGCTCGTTGATTTTGCTCACCCGCACCAAGCTTTTGGCTTCTTCGCGCAACACGGCCAGCACGCGCAACCACCAATCGCCCACCGCTTCCTTGGGTTTGCGCGCCAGCGTGTCGGGCGGTGGCGCTTGGCCCACGGCATTAGCCAGCGGCAATTCATCGGCGAGCAAAACCAATTCGTCTAGTTGCAACAGCAGCGCCGGTGTGTCCGACAGCGGTGTGTTTTGCACGCGCGCTATGTCGCGGGCAATAGCGCGTTGCAGCGGAGCGAGGCGCGGTTGCGCCGCACGGCCCAGGCGCAAGTCGGCCATCTTCAGCGCCGACACCAAAGGCTCAATGCTGCCGGTCAGTTGCGCTTGCTGCTGCGCCAGGCGCACCGCTGCCTCAATATCCACTACAAGGTTCTCGTCGCGTGAGCGCGAGAGGCTTTGTATTAGTTCTTCCACCTGTGCGCGCTGTAGCGAAACTTCGGTGAGTTTGGCATCGGTGACGGCGAGCTTGGCGGCAGTCTCCATCGCCAAATCGCGCGCCTGGTGGGCGCTGGTTTTGGCATCGGTGCTTTGGCCGACGGCGTCGGCGCTTTGGCGTGCCAAGTTTTCTTGCATGGCTTGCACTTTTTGCCACAAGAGCACGCAAGCTCCAAGAGCCACCACGGCAATCAATGCACTCAGGTAGAGCCACCATACAGGCTTATCCGAGGAGGTAAATGGCGGGGGTGCAGGCGCTGCCGGTTCGGATGGAGGTGCTTCTTCGGCGGCGCTGGTCATGCCAGCGATTCTATCGACGCGCACAGGGCGGCCAGGCCCGGCTTAGCCAGCGCCACCTTGCCAAAACCGGCTAGCCGCGCTGCTTGTGCAATGCGTGTATGCGTGGCTACCGCTTTGGCCCCGGCCCAAGTTTGACCAGGGAATGCCGACAGTAAATTGCCCAGCGCTTCGGCGCTGCTCCACACCCACACGTCCTGGCCTTGCAACGACTGCATGACGAGGGCACGCTGGTCCGCAGTCCACTGGGGCGGTCTGCGCGCATAAGCCACCACATAGTCCACTTGGGCGCCGCGTCCCTGTAACTGCACGGCCAGCCAGTCACGCCCTTGGCCGCTGGGGCTGCCGGGTGCCGGTGCATCGGCGGCCTCGGATGCCTTGTCGCCCCGCACGATCAGGATGCGCGTACCGGCCCCAATTTGCGCTTGTACCTGTAGCCACAAGGCTTCGGAGTCCAGGCTTTGCGCTGTGGGCGCGGGCATATCAATGTGCTTTGCGGGTACGCCTTGCGCTAGCAAAGCCGCACGGCTACCGGGCCCGGTCACCCAGGCGCGCGGCGCCTTGTTTCCCGATACCCATGGGCTCGCAATCTCCGTAGGCCGCGCTGCAAAAAAATGGCTGGCGGCGTTGCTGCTGACAAACATCAGGGCGTCGTACGCGCCCAAGTCTTTCCAAGCCTGTGCGAGCTGCGAGCGGTCCGGCACAGCCACGATCTCGATCATGGGGAGCGCCACCGCTTCGATGCCGTTGCGCTTAATTTGTGCTGCCCACGCATCTGCCTCTTGGCCAGGTCGGGTCACGATGGCGCGCAAGGTGGACTGCGTCATAGATGCGCGTTTTTCGCCACACCGGCCTGCAGCGCCTGCGCCACTTGCGTGCCCAGTGCTTCGGCCTGTTCCAGCGTGTGTACCGCCGCTTGGCCGTTCACTTGCACCAGCGGCTGCGCGCCTTCCGGGTCGCCCCAAGCGGCATGGAGCTCTAGCTCGTCGCCAGTAAAGGTCGCGTGCGCGGCCAAGGGCATGGAGCAACTGCCGCCCATCAAGCGGCTGACCATGCGCTCGGCCGACACCGCCAAAAACGTGGGCCTATGCAGCAAATGGGACAGCGCCTGCGCCACATCGTCGCGGCCACTGGGGATTTCAATACCCAGCGCGCCCTGCCCGGCGGCGGGCAGCATGTAAGAAGGCTCAAAAACTTGTGCAATGCGCGACGCCAGCCCCAAACGCTTAAGACCCGCAGCGGCGAGGATGATGCCGTCGTACAGGCCTTCGTCCAGTTTGCGCAAGCGGGTATCGAGGTTACCGCGCAAGGGCTCAATTTTCAGGTCTGGACGAATAGCGCGCAGCAAGGCCACGCGGCGCAGGCTGGAGGTGCCGACCACTGCGCCTTGCGGCAAAGCGTCAATCGAGGCATAGGTGTTGGACACCCAGGCATCGCGCGGGTCTTCGCGCTCCATCACGCAGGCCAGCGCAAAGCCGGGTGGTAATTCCATAGGCACGTCTTTGAGCGAATGCACCGCTAGGTCGGCGCGGCCTTCTTCGAGTGCGGTTTCCAGTTCTTTGACAAACAAACCTTTGCCCCCGACTTTGCTTAATGACCGGTCCAAAATCTGATCGCCTTTGGTCGTCATGCCCAAAAGGCTCACTTGGTGGCCTTGGGCTTGCAAAAGCGCTTGTACGTGTTCGGCCTGCCACATGGCTAGACGGCTCTCGCGGGTGGCAATAGTGAAGTGTTGCAAAGTCGTAACCTATTGGTAAACAATGTATGCGGCAAACGCCGTGGGGGATGCTAGCATGGGCTGTGGCATGCTTTATGCCCAGTAGCGCTGTATAGCCCTTACCAGCCCGGCGCAGCCCACCCGCATGGACCCCCGCTCCAGGCCCCGCCGCTTTATTACCGACCGATCCGCATGCCCGCCACACCCACCATCGCCAGCCAGCGCAAAAACAGCGAACGCCCACTACTGGAAGACATCCGCCTGCTCGGGCGCATTTTGGGTGACATCATCCGGGAGCACGATGGCGTGCAGGCCTTTGAATTGGTGGAGCAAGTGCGCCGCTTGTCGGTGGCCTTTCGGCGCGATGCCGACCACGCCGCCGACAAGGCCCTGAAAAAACTGCTCAAACGCCTGGACGCCGCGCAGACCGTCAGCGTCATCCGCGCCTTCACCTACTTCAGCCACCTGGCCAATCTGGCCGAAGACCGGCACCAGATCCGCCGCCACGCCATCCATGACAGGGCGGGCGAGCTGCAAGAAGGCAGCTTGGAAGTGGCACTGGCACGCCTGCGCGAAGGCGGCATCGGCGCCAAAGCCGTGGCGCAAAGCCTGGCGCAAAGCTTTATCTCGCCGGTGCTCACCGCCCACCCGACCGAGGTGCAACGCAAAAGTATTTTGGATGCCGAGCGCGCCATCGCCCAATTGCTGGCTGCGCGCGAGGACATCAAGCGCCTGGGCACCGACGCCAGCGGCCACACCGATGCCCTGGCCCTGCGCGAACTGGCTGCCAACGAAGCCCAGATGCGCGCCCGCGTGATGCAGCTCTGGCAAACCCGGCTGCTGCGCAGCAGCAAGCTCAGCGTGGCCGATGAAATCGAAAACGCGCTGAGCTATTACGAAAGCACGTTTTTGCGTGAAATTCCCAAGCTGTATGCCAACATGGAACACATGCTGGGCCAGCGTGTGCCGCACACGTTTTTGCGCATGGGCCAATGGATTGGCGGCGACCGCGATGGCAACCCCAATGTCAGCGCCCAAACCCTGGACTACGCGCTGCGTCGCCAAAGCGAAGTGGCGCTGCGCCATTACCTGACCGAAGTGCATTACCTGGGCGGCGAGTTGTCGCTTTCGGCCCTCTTGACCCAATGCAGCCCGGACATGCAAGCCCTGGCCGAGCGCAGCCCGGACCACAACCCGCACCGCCGGGACGAGCCCTACCGCCGCGCGCTGATAGGCATCTATGCGCGCCTGGCCGCGACCTTGCAGCAACTGACCGGCACCGAAGCCACACTCCACGCCGTCGCCCCGCAAAACGCCTACACCCTGCCCCAAGAGTTTGTGCAGGATTTGCGCACCATCGAAGCCTCGCTGCTGAGCAACCACGCCGGTGCCTTGAGCGCGCAGCGTCTGCACCCGCTGATCCGGGCTGTTGAAGTATTTGGCTTTCACCTGGCCACCGTCGATTTGCGCCAAAGCTCTGACAAGCACGAAGAAGTGGTAGCCGAACTGCTGCGCGTGGCGCGGGTGCAAGCCAACTACAGCGCATTGCCCGAAGCCGATAAGCGCAGCCTGCTGCTAAGCCTGTTGCAAGACGCGCGTTCGCTGCAAGTGCAAGGCGCCAGCTATTCGGCGCACGCCCAAGCCGAGCAGGCAATTTTTGCCATGGCCCGCGTCATGCGCGAACGCTTTGGCACAGAGGCCATCCGCCACTACATCATCAGCCACACCGAAAGCGTGAGCGATTTGCTGGAAGTTTTGCTGCTGCAAAAAGAGGCCGGCCTGCTGCGCGGCACCTTGGACTTGGACGCGGTGTGCGACTTGATCGTGGTGCCTTTGTTTGAAACCATCGAAGACTTGCGCAATGCCGCGCCCATCATGCGCGCGTTCTACGCGCTGCCCGGCGTGGCCGCGCTGGTGCAGCGCAGCGGTGGCGAGCAAGACATCATGCTGGGCTACTCGGACAGCAACAAAGACGGCGGCATCTTCACCAGCAACTGGGAGCTCTACCGCGCCGAAATCGCGCTGGTGGAAGTGTTTGACGAACTAAGCGCCAGCGGACACCCCACGCGCCTGCGCATGTTCCACGGGCGCGGCGGCACTGTAGGGCGCGGCGGCGGCCCGAGCTACCAAGCCATCCTGGCACAACCGCCGGGCACGGTACGCGGGCAAATACGCCTGACTGAACAAGGCGAAGTGATTGGCTCCAAATATGCCAACCCCGAAATCGGCCGACGCAACCTGGAAACCCTGGTCGCCGCCACCCTGGAAGCCACGCTCTTGCAAGCGACCAAACCGGCCAGCAAAGCGTTTTTAGCCGCCGCAAACGAACTGTCTGCCCACAGCATGGCGGCCTACCGCGCCTTGGTGTATGAAACACCGGGCTTTGCCGACTATTTTTTCAGCGCTACGCCGCTGCGCGAAATCACCGAACTCAACATCGGCTCGCGCCCGGCATCGCGCAAAGCCACGCAAGCGATTGAAGACCTGCGCGCCATCCCCTGGGGCTTTAGCTGGGGCCAATGCCGCCTGACGCTGCCCGGCTGGTTTGGCTTTGGCTCGGCGGTGCATAGGTTTATCCACGGCGCAGACGACGAACACAGTGCCACGCAAGCCAAAGAGCGCACCGCCTTGCTGCAAAAAATGCAGCGCCAATGGCCCTTCTTTCAGACCCTGTTGTCGAATATGGACATGGTGATCGCCAAGAGCGATATGGCGCTGGCTGCGCGCTACAGCGAACTGGTGGATGACGCGCGCCTGCGCCGCAAAATATTTGGTGCGATCGAGCAGGAATGGCATCGCACCGCCGACGCGCTCTCCCTGATCACCGGCCACAAGCAACGCCTGGCCGCCAACCCCAGCCTGCAACGCTCCATCCACCACCGCTTCCCCTACATCGACCCGCTGCACCATCTGCAAGTCGAGCTGGTACGCCGTTACCGCGCCGGCCAAAGCGACGAGCGCGTGCAGCGCGGTATCCACATCTCGATTAACGGGATTGCGGCGGGCTTGAGGAATACCGGTTAAGCGGCTGGTGGCGGATTAAGCGCAGTTTCAGTCAGGCGGCCCGTGGCGTATTTATGCAAGACACTGGCAATCAGTGTTTGGTAGGGCATGCCTTCTTGCAAGGCCTTGACCTGGATATCGCGCAAGTCGCCCGCCGATAAGCGGATATTGATGCGCTGGTCTTTGATGGCCGTTGCCCGCGCTGCCGCGCGAATGCGCGCCAACTCGTCTTTGCTGGCTACCGGTTTCAATGCACCGGCCTCGAACGCGGCCAACACCTCTTTTTCGTATTTGTCCAGTTTCATCGTGCTACTCCTGCGGACCTATGAAATCACGCGTGGCTTTGCGGCTTGGAATAATGGTCTTGAGGAAGTAGCCATCTTCCTCTTGTACAAAGGGCACCAAAAACGCATACCCGTCCATGGCGACGACCATGATTTTCTGGTTTGGATACTTGGCCGGATTGGGGTGTGCAATCACCTGCAATAAATCGCCGCCCTCCACTGCCAAGGCAATTTGCTCAAAACTGAGCCCGCGTTCACGCATCAATAAGGCGTTTTTCTGCGGATCCCATCTGAAAACCATGGCCATGCGCGCACTCTATCATGACGTGTGCCTTTTGACATCAACTTACGGGAAATTGGCGTTCGCTCTCGCCGAATCGGTAGTTGGGCGGATTGGTGATACTGATCGTCGCGGCGCAATGAAAATCCACACGGTCGAGCCAACTAAACCCCCCGATAAAATCCCCGCATGACAAACCAACTCGATAAAAAAGCCCAGGCCTGGTCGGCGCTGTTTTCTGAACCGATGAGCGAGTTGGTTAAGCGCTACACCTCGAGCGTTTTCTTTGACAAGCGGCTCTGGCAGGCGGACATTCGGGGCAGCTTGGCGCATGCCGAAATGCTGGCGGCGCAGGGCATCATCAGCGCGCAAGACTTGGCCGACATCCAGCGCGGCATGGCGCAGATCGTGGCCGACATCGAGGCCGGCCGCTTTGAATGGAAGCTGGACCTGGAGGACGTGCACCTCAACATCGAGGCGCGGCTCACGCAGTTGGTGGGCGATGCCGGCAAGCGCATGCACACCGGGCGCAGCCGCAATGACCAAGTGGCCACCGACGTGCGCCTGTGGTTGCGCGATGAGCTAGACCTGATCGCCGACTTGTTAGTCGCCCTGCAAAAAGCCTTGCTGGACGTAGCGGCGCAGCACACGCAAACCATCTTGCCCGGATTTACGCATTTGCAAGTGGCCCAGCCGGTGAGCTTTGCGCACCATTTGCTGGCCTATGTAGAAATGTTTGCGCGCGATGCCGAGCGCATGCGCGAAGTACGCGCCCGCACCAACCGCCTACCCCTGGGCAGCGCCGCGCTGGCGGGCACCAGCTACCCGCTAGACCGCGAGCGCGTGGCGCTCAGCCTGGGCATGGTGGACGCGCAAGGCCTGCCCCAGCTCTGCCGCAATAGCCTGGACGCCGTCAGCGACCGCGACTTTGCGATGGAATTTGCCTCCGCCGCCAGTATTTGCATGGTGCACATCAGCCGCCTGAGCGAAGAGCTGGTGCTGTGGATGAGCCAGAACTTTGGCTTTATCCGCCTGGCCGACCGATTTACCACCGGCAGCTCCATCATGCCGCAGAAGAAAAACCCCGACGTGCCCGAACTGGCGCGCGGCAAAACCGGTCGCGTGGTCGGCCACCTGATGGGTTTGCTCACGCTCATGAAAGGCCAGCCCCTGGCCTATAACAAAGACAACCAGGAAGACAAAGAGCCGCTGTTTGACACGGTGGACACGCTGACCGACACGCTGCGCATCTTTGCGGAAATGATTGGCGGCCAGCCGGACCCGCAGACCGGCAAGCTGTCGGGCGGACTGACGGTCAACCCGGACGCCATGCGCAGCGCCGCCGCACGCGGCTATGCCACCGCCACCGACCTGGCCGACTACTTGGTGAAAAAAGGCCTTGCATTCAGGGACGCACACGAAGTGGTAGCCCATGCCGTCAAAAGCGCGCAAGCCACGGGCAAAGATTTATCCGAACTACCGCTGGCCACGCTGCAAGGTTTTCATGCGGCCATAGAGGCCGATGTGTTTGAGTGCCTCAGCCTGCAAGGCTCAATGGACGCGCGCAACACGATTGGCGGCACGGCGCCTGAGCGGGTGTTGCAAGAGATTGCGCTGCACCGCCAGCGCCTGGGCTGAGCGCACCCCACGGGCGCCCGGCTACCTTTCACCCCGCCTATTAGGAAAGCCCGATGACCACCCAACAAATAGTTTTGAGCCTGGTGCTGGCCACCATGGTGTTTTCGGTGGCTTTGGAATTGCAGCTGGACGATTTTTTGCGCGTGGCGCGCAGCCCCAAGGCGGTTGTCGTTGGCCTCATCCCCCAATTCATTTTGCTGCCAGTGGCCACCTGGGCCGCCACCCTGGTGCTGGACTTGCCGCCCAACGTGGAAGCGGCCATGATTTTGGTGGCGGCCTGCCCTGGCGGCAGCCTGAGCAATGTGGTGACGCATTTCGGGCGCGGCAACACGGCGCTGTCGGTCAGTATTTCGGCGGTGGCCAGCCTGATTGCGCTGTTTGCCACGCCGTTTAACTTCAGCTGGATGGTGGCTACCAACCCGGCCACTGCCGGTTGGCTGCAAACCCTGAACATCGACCCTTCGGATATTTGGATCAGCCTTTTTGCTTTGCTCGCGCTGCCCCTCGCGCTAGGCCTGACGCTGACGCGCCACCTGCCCGACTTCAGCGCGCGCATACGCAAACCACTAGGCATTTTTTCGCTGATCGCACTATTGGCTTTTATCGTGCTGGGGCTGATTAAAGAGCGGCAACTACTGACTATGGGGCTTTTGCCCACGCTGGGCTTGGTGGTGGCGCACAACGCTAGCGGCTTGCTGATGGGCTGGCTCACCAGCGGCGTAATGGGCCTGGCCACCGCAGACCGGCGCGCCGTCACCATCGAAGGCGGCATGCAAAACGCGGGGCTGGCGCTGGGCATTATTGCGGTGCAGTTCAACGCCGATCTGGGCATGGTCATCATTGCCAGCTTGTGGGGCATCTGGCATATCGTTAGCGGAATGTCGCTGGCACTTTTTTGGCGACGGCTAGACCGCGCCACACCTGCGGGAGAAGAACATGCTTGATTTGCTGATTCGCGGCGCTACCGTGGTCGATGGCAGCGGCGGCGAGCCATTTGTCGCCGATGTGGGCATACAAGACGGGCGCATCGCGCAAGTGGGCCGCATCAGCAGCGCGGCGCGCGAAACCATCGACGCCCAGGGCGCTTGGCTGACGCCGGGCTTTGTGGACATCCACACGCATTACGACGGGCAAGCCACCTGGGACGAGACCTTTAGCCCCAGCATCCACCATGGTGTGACCACCGTGCTGATGGGCAATTGCGGCGTCGGCTTTGCGCCGCTGCGCCCGGGCAGCGAAGACCGGCTAATCAAGCTGATGGAAGGCGTGGAAGATATCCCGGGCGTGGCGCTGCGCGAGGGCGTGCGCTTTTCTTGGGAGAGTTTTAGCCAGTACATGGACGCGCTAGACGCCATCCCGCACAGCCTGGACTTTTTGACCATGGTGCCGCACGACCCGCTGCGCATGCTGGTGATGGGCGCACGCGCTGAGGCGCGTGAGGCGGCAACCGAGGCTGACGTGGCCGCCATGCGTGCGCATTTGCGCAGCGCTTTGCAAGCCGGGGCGGCAGGCTTTTCAACTGGCCGATCCGACAACCACCGCACCGCCGAGGGCCACGACACCCCGGCATCCATCGCCAGCGCCGCCGAATTGCGCGGGCTGGGCCAGGCCTTTGAAGGACTGGGCCATGGCGTGGTGCAAGTGGTCAGCGACTTTGACCTGATGCAAGGCCCGCAAGGCTTTGATGCCGAGTTTGAATTGGTGGAACAACTGGCACAGGCCAGCGGGCGGCCCTTGTCCATGACCTGGCTGCAACGCGACCCTGGTGGCGAGCAGTATTTGCACATCCAAAAGCGCGTGGAGGCAGCCGTGGCGCAAGGCCTGCCGCTGTACCTACAAACCGCTGCGCGCGGCATTGGCGTGATCAATGGGCTGGACGCGAGTTTTCATCCGTTTATGGGCTTCCCCGGCTACAAAGAAGTGGCGGCCCTGCCCTTGGCCGAGCGAGCACAAGCGCTGCGCGAGCCGGCACGCAAAGCGCGCATCTTGGCTGAAAAATCCGAGCGCCTGGCGGGCGACGGCACGCCGATACCGCCCCTGGTGGACTTGCTGCTTGCGCGCATCGAGCTGATCGCCGGGCGCATGTTCCCACTCGATGCGCGTCTGGACTACGAGCCCGATGTGATGCAAAGCTTTTTGGTGCGCGCCAAGCAGCGCGGCACCACGGCCTTAGAGGCCATGTACGACTACCTGTGCGAAGGCGATGGCGCGCAGCTGATTTACTTTCCGATCTTCAATTACAACCAAGGCTCGCTGGACGCGGTACACACCATGCTGCAACACCCGCGCGCACTGTTTGGCCTGGGCGATGCCGGCGCGCATGTAGGCACGATTTGCGACGCCAGTTTTTCCACCTTCATGCTAAGCCACTGGGTACTGGGCCGCGCCAAAGAGCGCCTGCCCCTGGAACGCGTGGTGGAGATGATGACGAGCCGCAACGCCCGCTACCTGGGTCTGCAAGACCGCGGCCTGATACAGCCCGGCCTGCGCGCTGACTTCAACCTGATAGACCCCAAGCGCCTGAGCGTAGGCATGCCCCAGCTGGTGCGCGACCTGCCTGCGGGTGGCAAGCGGTTTTTGCAGAAGGCAGAGGGCTATATTGGGACTTGGGTGGCGGGGGAGGCGGTGGTGCTTGAGGGGGAAGTTACCGGGGCTAGGCCGGGGAGGTTGGTGCGCATGGGGGCGTAGGCGTTTACGCCTTTGTAAACACCTTTATTCATATTCAATCAGTCTTTAGCCCGCTGCGAACTGGAAAACGGCCTACTTAAGTAGGCCGTTTTTTAGCTGGCGCTTTTGCGTATTAAAAGTATGCCCAAGAAAAAACTACGGTGGCAATACCCTGTTCACCAAACCTTGGCAACGCACTCACCGCTTGATACTTTTTGCACGGGATGAACATAACCCTTCTCACCGTTATACCCGGTTTTACCAACCGACGTGTTTGCAAGAAACACGTCGTCAGAGGCCTGCTTGGGCCGATCGGAAACCGAGCCTCCAGAGTAAGGGGTTTTACCCGGGTAGTCCCACCATACTTCCCGCATCTCCATAATTTGGCGACCGTTGACATCGGACAGTTGCACATACACCTGTCGCGATTGAACAAATCCTTTGTATGCCGAACAGAAGTTAAGGCTATTTGCAGATTCTCGACTGATCAGATCGCTAAATTTCAGGACCTGCGAAGTGTCGCTCGTGGCCACAAGGCGCCCTCTGTCTGAAACGTATTGCTTTCTAGCCCGATTATTGCTGTAAACAATTACTGCTGTCGAATCTCCCACCAATGCGTTGGCCAAATCGGTGTCTTTGGTCGCGCAGGTTGTTGATGTGTAGTTGTAATTACTGGAGGATGTGCCTTTGCGGATTAATGGAATCGTATAAACCAATCCATTGCGGTACTTCTGGAGGGTGGCTTTGCCACAGTTGGCTGCGGCGTAAACCGCCGTGCTAGTAGTTCCTGTTCCGTGGTTGTAGGTCGTCAAATCCGCGTAATTCGCACTTTGGGAGCCATCGTCATAAACGAACGCCGGATTGGCCGTACTTTGCAATGTACCCCATTGGTCGTAACTGCTCATATACCTGCCGGCGTAGAAACTGCCGAACACCGCCCCATCTGCCAGCGTGCTCTTGTTGCGCGCCCACGATATTGCCAGGTCGCCGCCAACTTCCATTTTTTGCAGGTTTTCGCGGGTCGTGTCAGTTAAGCCAGGGAAGCCAAAGGTGCTGGGGTTGAAATTTGCGTCTGGCATTTGAAAAGCATCAGCGGGCAAGGTGAACTTAAAGTGATAGTCCATTACTTCTTTACTTACCCCGTCGCTATTTGTCACCCAGTGATAACCACCCGCCTCAGACTGTCCAGGAACGCTCTTGGGCCGCGTCAATGTACCGTCATAAAACTTGGCTGCATCCAAATAAAGCGTTACTGAATAAACGTCGCCCCTTTTCGGAAGTGTAAATCCTGTAGTGCTTTGGTCCCGTTGGGTGTCATACCGCAAGAAATCAAACAAGGGATTGCAAGTCGTGGAATCTGGTCGCCAGCGGTGTGCGCCGTTCACGTCAGGGATTCCATTGAGAGGCCAGGCCGCTGTATTACGTTCGATGTAGACAGAAGGGTCAATAGCGTAAGCTGAACAGCCAAATGTGCGCCTGTCAAAAACCTGAATTCCAGAGCTACGCCCGTTTTTATTAAAGTCGACCGTTGCTTTCAGTCCATTCAAAAAGCCATCATAAACACGACGTTTCGGAAGTCCTGGACCAGTAATCTCAGCACCGAAAATCATGTTATTGTGGCCACCATACCAATGCTTGAGCATTACAGCCAAGCCTTGCTCATATTTCGGGTAATAGGGGTAGAGGCCATTAGCGTCAACCTTGTAATTGAATCGCGGGGCCAAGTAAAAAAAGAAATCTTTCTGGTTTCCATAGGCTCTTACCATGGTGCCGTTGTCTGTCACCAAAATTTGCCGCATAAGCGTGTCCTTGCCCTTTGAAAACTTAAGCAGTATGCGATAAACAATGGTCTGATCCTCGGTAATAAACGAGCCTAGGTTGGTTGAGATTAAGGCTACGCTGGTACCTTTTAGATCTGTAGTCTCAAAAGCGTCCGAAAGCCAACCCCGTATCCATCGCCAGGAGTTCATGCCTTTATCCTTAAATCTTGGATCAAAGATATTGCTGGACGGATTTGTTACCGCATCACATAGTCCAACTTCTGCTGGAGCTGGTTCATTTTCCACATCGCATTGCGCTGCAAACTTATCACTGAATCGCTGCGCAAATTCCTTAGTCCGCGTCAAATCCAGCGCAGTTGGCTTTGCAGAGATCGGGCCAGCAGGTGTACTAACGGTCTGGGTGCTGGGCTTAATTTCAATTCGTGGCCCAGTTACGAAAGTTGAGTCATCCTGATTTCGATCGGTCAATACGATTTGATCTTGGCTAACCGTGATCGATAGCTGGTCTAGCGTGGCGTCGTGCTTGCGGGCATTGGATTCGCCGGATGCACCAGGCGTAGCGTCGAGCGGGTCACTGACAAAATTCGGATTAGCGCTGAAGTCGGCTACATTGGAGAGTGCGGCCGCCAATTTGGTGTTGGCAGCGGCAAGGCTGCCGGCTGTAACGGTCTGTAGCGCGCTGGTGCTGCCGAATGCCAAAGCCGGTTGTGCACCCAGAGTCAATGCCGTATGGGCTTCAGTAAGCGGCGTGATATTGACCATGGAGTCCGCATTGCTCAAGATGATGGCGTGAAAGACGGCGGGGCCCATGTCACCCGAATCAGTCAACATTTGGCCGACAACGCGCACCATGTACGGTGGCGTTAGGCCAGTCAAAACAGACGAAGCAATCGTGTACTGCCCGTTCGCGTCGGTGGTAACAAGCGCGGTCGAAGTCGCTTCATTTTGACCCGTCGGGGTACGGCCCAGGCTATCAACAATGTAAACCTTGGCATCGGCGATCGGTGCACCAGTTGCAGCAGTTCCCGAGAAACTGAATGCGCTTTGCATTTGGTCGCCTCCACCGTCGTCACCCCCACCGCAAGCCACGATACCTATCGCAACTGCCACCGCCGCCAGCGTCGGGAGAATCCATTTTTTTGCCATGTTTCGCTCCAATGAGTACGCAAATGATTTGTTTATCGCTTGGGCGGCGTGCCAAAGCGGGGCCGCCGCGCATAGGATTTGTCAGAATAAAAATACACCGGAAATGTCTAACATTTGTTAACAAAATCAGTTTATATCTAAAAAATAACAAAAAAGTGAAATTAAATTTAAGGGGTTACCCTAGGCGTAACCTTTCCACTACTTCTTCCCCCTTGGCTTAGGTCCCGCTGTGGATGCTTAGGTCTGCCAATTTGTGGCACCCTCTGTGCTACTTAGCGTCGCAATAAAGCGACACCACGGTCAGTAAGGCGGTGCTAAGGTCTGATGGGCCCTGCATGCATTGCAGTGGCTTCGCTATCACAGCCAACCGCATCCATCAAAAAATTAGCTACGGCCCCTCGTTTCCATGACCACTTTGCTCCATTGCCGCCAGCTCGACGCCACCGACCCTTTGCGCCCTTTGCGCGCGCATTTCAGTATTCCGCCGGACACGATTTACCTGGACGGCAATTCGCTCGGCGTGCTGCCGGTGGCCGCCGCAGCCCGCGCCGCGCAGGTGGTGCAGCAGGAGTGGGGCCAGGGGCTGATACGGTCTTGGAACGCGGCGGGTTGGTTTGACCTACCGCAGCGCCTGGGCGCCCGCATCGCCACCTTGATAGGCGCCGGGGCAGACGAGGTAGTGGCGGCGGACACCACCTCGGTCAATTTGTTCAAGGTGCTGGCAACGGCCATCCGCATTGCGCAGCATGCCGACCCGGCGCGGCGCGTCATCGTGAGCGAGCGCAGCAACTTCCCTACCGATTTGTATATTGCCCAGGGCCTGTGCCAAAGCCATGGTTGCAGCCTGCAATTGGTGGAGGCCGATGGCGTGCTGCCCGCGCTGGGGCCGCAGGTGGCGGTGCTGATGCTCACGCATGTGAACTACCGCACCGGCGCCATGCACGATATGGCGGCCGTCACCGCTGCCGCGCATACCGCAGGCGCGCTGGTGGTGTGGGACTTGGCGCACAGTGCGGGTGCCGTACCGGTGGACTTGCTCGGCGCCGATGCCGACTTTGCCGTAGGCTGCGGCTACAAATACCTGAACGGCGGGCCCGGCGCACCGGCGTTTTTGTGGGTGCATCCGCGCCATAGTGCGCGCACTGATCTGCCGTTTATGCAACCCCTGTCCGGCTGGTGGGGCCACGCGGCGCCCTTTGCCTTTGATAGCAGCTACCGCAGCGCGCCGGGTATCAACCAGTTTTTGTGCGGTACCCAGCCCATTCTTAGCCTGTCTTTGTTGGCATGCGGTCTGGATGTATTTGAAGCTGCGCAGCCCGTCGGTGGCATGGATGCGATTCGCCGCAAATCGCTGGCGCTGACTGATTTGTTTATCGCCTTGGTCGAAGAGCATTGCGCAGGCTTCGGGCTGGGCCTGGCCACGCCGCGTGCGCATGCAGAGCGCGGCTCGCAAGTCAGTTTGACCCTGGATAGCGAAGCCAACAGCTCCGCCGCCTACGCCGTGGTGCAAGCCCTGATTGCGCGCGGCGTGATAGGCGACTTTCGGGCCGGTGATGGCAAGGGCCAGGCGGACATCATGCGCTTTGGCTTTACGCCTTTGTACATCGGCTTTGAAGACGTGTGGCATGCGGTCGCGCATCTGCGCGATGTGCTGCACACCGGCGCCTGGCGCGCGCCTCAATTTATGCAAAAAAATGCAGTTACTTAAAGGCTTTGTATGAGCGCCTGCCCTTTCCATTCTGATACGCCCGCACCGCAAGGCAGCGCCGCCATTGTGCACAGCGAGGCGGATGTGCAACTGGACTTTGCGCACAGCATGAGCTATGGCGACTACCTGGCGCTGGACGCCATTTTGGGCGCGCAGCACCCGCGCTCGCCAGACCACAACGAGATGCTGTTTATCGTGCAGCACCAGACCAGCGAGTTGTGGATGAAGCTGATGCTGCACGAGTTGCGCGCCGCCATGGCCCATATCGCCCAAGACGAATTGGGCACGGCTTTCAAAATGCTGGCCCGCGTCAGCCGCATCATGGAGCAGCTGGTGCACGCGTGGGACGTGCTGGCCACCATGACGCCACCGGAATACAGCGCCATCCGCCCTTACTTAGATAGCTCTAGCGGTTTTCAGAGCTACCAGTACCGCTGCATCGAGTTTTCGCTGGGCAATAAAAACGCCGCCATGCTGCGCCCGCATGCGCACCGACCCGATGTGCTGGCGCAGGTGGAAGCGACCTACCGCAGCCCGTCCTTGTATGACGAAGCACTGCGTTTGCTGGCGCGCCGGGGCATTAGCGTGCCGGCCACGCACCTGGAGCGCGATTGGTCTCTACCCTACCCCGCTGATGGCGGTGTGGAAGCGGCCTGGCTAGTGGTTTATCGCGACCCGCAGCGCTACTGGGATTTGTACCAACTGGGCGAAGAACTCACAGACCTGGAAGACGCCTTTCGCCTATGGCGCTTTCGGCATGTGACCACGGTGGAACGTGTGACCGGCTTTAAGCGCGGCACCGGCGGCACCGGCGGCGTGAGCTATTTGCGCAAGATGCTAGACGTGGTGCTGTTCCCCGAAATTTGGAGTTTGCGCACGCAGCTGTAAGGCCTGCGGCTCACACGCCTCGATAGAGCCAGGGCATATCCAAAAGGCGCGCACCCAGCCAACGCATAGCCGTATCGCGGCCCCAAGCCGTCACACCCGTGGCATGGAAAATTTCGCCATTACGCGCTGCCCTGGCCTGCACGCGTGCGTTGCGTTTCCAGCGCAGTACGGCATAGCGCAGCAAAGCTTTGGCATCGTCCGCCGGGCCCTGGTGAAGACAGCGCGCTAGCACCGCAGCGTCTTCTATCGCCATGCCCGCACCCTGGGCCAAATAAGGCAGCATCGGGTGGGCCGCGTCTCCCAGCAAGGCAATCCGGCCAAAGGCCATGTCCTGCGGGCCGCGTAGATGCGGCAAACCATTCAAAGGCCAAAGCCGCCACTGCGCCATCGCGCCCACCAAATCCTGCAAACCGCCGCAGGCCTGGGACAGGCGGGCAGACAGATCGCTGCGCAGTGCGGCTTGCTCCCATTCCTGCGGGTCAGCGGGCGCTGCACCTTCCACAATGACCACCAAGTTGAGCAACTCGCCGCTGTGCACCGGGTATTGCACCGCATGCATGGCCGGTCCCAGCCACACAGTGACGCAATCGCTGCGCAGCGATTGTGGTAAATCGGCTTGCTTGGCCATGGCGCGGTAGGCCAGATGGCCGCTAAAAACCGGCTGCACACCTTGGCGCAAAAAGTCGCGCACATGGCTCCACACGCCATCGGCGGCGATCAGCACATTAGCGCGGCGCTTGCGCTCGTCGTCGGTGACCAGTTCCACGGCGCTGGCGTCCTGGCTGACGCGCTGCGCCGCGCGCCCCAGGTGTATTTCAGTCAGGCCCTGGGCCAGCACGGCGCGGTGCAGCAAGGTGTGTAAATCGATGCGCGCAATCGTGGCGTAGCGCGCACCGTAGCGCTGCAGCGCACGCGCACCCAAAGGCAGCGTGCCCAGCAAGGCACCGCTGTGGGCGCTGCGCACTTCCAGCCGCTGCGGAAAGCAGGCCACCGCATCCAGCGCCGCGCCCAGGCCCCAGCCTTCTAGCAAACGCACTGCGTTAGGGCCCAGTTGCACCCCGGCCCCCACTTCGGCAAGGGCCCGCTTTTTTTCAAACAACTGCGTGCCCATGCCCAGATGCCCGCAAGCCAAAGCCGTCGCCAAGCCGCCGATGCCGCCACCGGCGAGCAGTATTTTTCGTTCCATGGCGGGATTGTCGTGCAAGGGCCTCGGGCGTGCTGCGCCGATTGAGCGCCCAGCGCCAGCGCCTAAAAGTGCGTTTGCAAAGCTGGGTACATAGCGCGAAAGCGGGCATAGCGCGGGGCCAGCAGATCGGCTTGCGCAGCATCCGGGGTAAAGGTGGCGGTGGCGGGCAGCGCGGTGCAGACCTCGGCCTCGCTGGCGCCCAGTGCCATCCACGCCAAGCGCGCGGCGCCCAATGCGGCAGCGGCTTGGGCCCCTGCGGGGCGCTGCAAGCGGCGCTGCAAACCGCTAGCCAGCAATTGCGCCCAGGCATCGCTGCGGGCACCACCGCCCACCAAGTGCAGCGCCGGTGCGCCCTGCCCCGGCCCTTGCGGACACATGGCGGCCTGCCCGTCCATCAATCCAAAAGCCACGCCTTCCATGACGGAATAGGCCAGGTCGGCCACGCCGTGCTCGCTGCGCAGGCCAACAAAGCTGCCGCTGGCCTGCGGGTTGTTGTGCGGCGTGCGTTCGCCACTTAAGTAGGGCAAAAACAAGGGGGCCTGTGCGCGCCGCGTTGCGTCCAGTGCCTGCACCGTTTGCGCCAATTGCGCCTCATTGCTGCTGCCGGTGATCTGCGTAATCCAGCCAAATGCGCTGGCCGCACTGAGCATGACCGACATCTGGTGCCAGCGTCCGGGCAGCGCATGGGCAAACGCATGCACTGCCAGTTCGGGCGCGGCCTGGTAGGCATCGCCCGCCAAAAACACCACGCCCGAGGTGCCCAAGGACACAAAGCCCTCGCCTGGCCGGGTGGCGCCCACGCCGACGGCGCTGGCCGCGTTATCACCGCCGCCACCCGCGACGATGACGCTGGCGGACAAACCCCAGCGCTGCGCCAAGGCCGGCAACAAGGTGCCGCGTGATTGGCTGCCTTCAATCAGGCGCGGCATATGCGAAATTGTCAGGCCGCAGGCTTGCAGCATGGCGGGGCTCCACGCCCGCGCCGCCACGTCCAGCCATAGCGTGCCCGCAGCGTCGGACATCTCGCTCACCGCTTCGCCCGTCAGTTGCAAACCCAGCCAGTCTTTGGGCAACAAGACGCTGCGGATTTGGGCAAACAGCGCGGGCTCGTGCTCGCGCATCCACAGCAGCTTGGGCGCGGTGAAGCCGGGCATGGCCAGGTTGCCAGTAATGGCGCGGGACTGCGGCACTGCGGCTTCCAGCGCCAGGCATTGCGCGCTGGAGCGTCCGTCGTTCCACAAAATGGCGGGGCGCAAAACTTGGCTTTGCGCATCTAGCGCCACCGCACCGTGCATTTGGCCAGACAGGCCTATGGCTTGGATACGCGACCACAGCGCCGGATGCTGCGCGCGCATCTGCGCCACGGCCTGCTCCACCGCCAGCCACCAGGCCTGCGGGTCTTGCTCGCTCCAGCTGGGGTGCGGGCGTTGCAGCGTCAGCGGCGCGTCGGCTACGGCGCGGATCTGGTGCGCATCGTCTAGCAGCAAGAGCTTGATGGCCGAGGTACCTAGGTCAATGCCAAGAAACATAGCGGTTTATTGCACCAAGCCAAAACGCGTGGCCACCTGGCGGCGGTATTCGCGGGGCGTCATGCCTTTGATATCCAAAAAGCGGCGGTTGAAATTGGCCATATTATTAAAGCCCACATCAAAACCGATGCGGGTAATCGGATGGTCGGACTCCATCAGCAACTGGCAGGCGCGGTTGATGCGCACATGGTTGACGAAGTCGGTAAAGGTATTGCCCGTGGCGCGGCGGAAGAAGCGGCTAAAGCGGCTCTCGCTCATACCAAATTCTTGGGCCAGCATGCCCACCGAAATGTCTTCCGAAAGCTTGTCAGTAATGCGGCTGAGGATGGCGTTGATCTGGTCCAGCTGCGCGTCGTTGTCCACGCTTTGTAATTGGGCGTTGGACAAGAGCCGGTAGTCTTTGCAATGCGCCAGCATATTGAGAAATTCGCAAAACGCACCCAAACGGCCCAAGCCTTGCGAGGCTTTGACGCGGCGCCAATGCTGCACCGCTTGCGGATAGACATCAAAAAACTCGATGCCATTTTTAGCGCGCTCCAGCAAGGGCAAGACGGCGCGCATTTCCGGGATATGGCGGCTGGCTTCTTCTATGGGCTCGTGCGGAAACTGAATCACGAGATCGCGCTCGGCCACGCCGCCCTCGGGAAGGTCCATGCTGACCCAGTTGTGCGGCAAGCGCGGCCCGGTCAACACCAAATGGCCGGGCTGGAACTGGCCGATCCAGTCGCCCACAAAGGCTTTGCCCGAGGTGGCGGTGATCAGGTGCAGCTCGTATTCGTCGTGGTAATGCCAGCGCGCCAGCGGCGTGGGAAAGCCATGCGCCAGGCAGCGGATGATGCCGACCTCGTCCGGCGACTCATAGCCCAGTGCTTTGGAGCGTGTGTGGTCCTGCTCCAGTTCGGGCTTGGTTTGGCGGGGACTGAGCGCAGCGCGGGCCATGGGTATACCGGGAGAAAAGTTATTGGCAGGTCATTAAAAGTGGCGCACCAGTGCAAAGGCAAGGCAGGCGCGTCTTAGGACATCACGTTGCCGCCATCGACATTGAGGGTTTGCGCCGTAATGTACGCGGCCTCGTCGCTGGCCAGAAACACGGCCGCGCCGCAAATATCGGTCGGGTCGCCCATATAGCCTAGCGGTACGGCCTCGCCCACGCGCTTTTTCTTTTCGCCAATCGGCAGGTTTTCGTAGCGGGCGAACAAGGCATCCACGTTGGCCCACATGGGGGTGGCAATCACGCCGGGCGCAATGCCGTTGACGCGGATTTTGTGCGGCGCCATCGCCAGCGCCGCACTTTGGGTGTAGCTGATGATGGCGGCTTTGCTGGCGCAGTAGTGCGACACCAAAGCCTCGCCGCGTCGCCCGGCCTGGCTGGCCATATTGATAACCGCAGCGCCTGGGGTTTGGGCCGACACCATATGCGCCAGCACTTTTTGCATCACAAAGAAAGCGCCTTTTACGTTGACCGCAAACAGCTTGTCGTACATGGCCTCGTCGCTTTCCAGCAATGGGGCCATGTCAAAAATTGCAGCATTGTTGAATAAGGTAGTGACGGGGCCAAAGCGCCCGCTAGCCTGGGCGATCAGTGCGTCGATAGAGGGCATGGAGCGCACATCGGTGGGCACGTAGTGCAGTCTGTCGGGAAAGGCGTGCATCAGCGTGGCTAACTCGGGGGTGGGCTGGGCGTGGATGTCGGCTACCGTGCAGCGCGCGCCATGGTGCAGATAGGCGCTGGCAACAGCCAGCCCGATGCCGCCGGCGGCGCCGGTGAGGATGGCGTTTTTGGTTTGCAATCGCGTGCTCATGCTGTGTGTCCTTGTACAAAATTGTCAACCCGCTTGCTTGCCAAACGCAGCGCGGCAAGCAAGCGTGCGTCCGAGGCCAAATCGCCCCACAGCACGGTATCTGCTGCAAACGCGGCCACCGGGTCGGGCGCCTGGCACATAGCGTGCGCGCTGGCCGGGTCCATGGCCTGGTCTTGGTAGGTGTAGGGAATTTGCCCGGCGTGCCAGCGCTGCAAATAGGCCAAAAACAAAGCAGGCAACATCGCGACGCTGGCTATCGATTCGCCGCGCGCCAAGCGCTCACGCAGCGTGGGTGCAATAAAGCCAGGAATTTTGGAAAATCCGTCCATGGCCACGCGCTGGTTGGTGTCGGCAATCGCCGGGTTGCCAAAACGATCTAGCACCACGTCGCGGTAAGCGGCAAGGTCGATCGGGCTGGGATGTTCGGGCGTGTTGAGCACCGGCATCACGTCGTCGGTGACATAGTCGAAAGCCATTTGGCGGATGCGCGCATCGTGCGTGCCTTCGTGGATATAGGTGTAACCCAGCAGCGTGCCCGCCCAGGCGATGCAGCTATGGGTGGCGTTGAGCAAACGAATCTTGGCCTCTTCGTAGGCTTGCACCGAGCCGACCATTTCTACACCCACGGCTTCCCATGCGGGGCGACCGGCGATGAAGTCGTCTTCAATTACCCACTGGATAAAGCTCTCGCCCATGACGGCTGCCGGGTCGTCCACGCCAGTGGCGGCCAGCACCCGCTGGCGCACGGCGGGCGTGGGCCGGGGGGTGATACGGTCCACCATGGCATTGGGGCTGCTGGTGTGGGCGGACACCCAATCGCGCAGTGCGCTATCGCCCAGAAGTTCGATAAATTGCAAGAGCCCGCTACGGGCACGCTCGCCGTTATGGCGCAGGTTATCGCAGTTAAGCAGCGTGACCGGGCCAGCGCCCCCTTGCATGCGCGCGCGCAGAATGCCACACAAAGCACCGTAAATCGTGCTGCCCGCACGCCCAGCGCGCAAGGCGTCGAGGTCGGCCTGCAAATCGGCAAAGCTCAAGTCCAATGCGCCCGTGGCATCGACGTAATAGCCCGCCTCGGTGACGGTAAACGAGATGATGCGGGTCGCTGCGTTGGCGCCTACGTCCAGAAGGCTGCTGAGCTGCGCGTCCCACGGCAGCACTTGCGCGATGGCGGTGATGCGGGTGTAGCTGTAATCGCCCTGGGGCGTCACGGTTTCCAGCGTGTAGGCGCCTTGCTGCTGCGCCAGCGCGGCCAGTGTCTCTGGCATGTCGGGGCGGATATTGCCCGCTGCCAAAGTCCAGCGGCGGTCGCCGCTTTCTTGCAGTTGGTGCAAGTACAGCGCCTGGTGCGCGCGGTGGAAAGAGCCCAGCCCCAAATGGAGCATGGTCAAGGGGGAAGTGTCTGCGGCCATGGTAAATACGAAAAGCTAAACAGAGGCGCGCCCGGAGCGCAGCGAGCGGCCTTGGGCGTCAAAGAAATGGGCGCAATCAAATTGCAAATCGATACCAACGCTTTGGCCGCTGTGCAAGCCACTGCGCGCGCTTTGGCGCAGCACCAGTTGCAAGCCCTGGCCGTTGCTCAAATACAGCAGGGTTTCAGCGCCCAGCGCTTCCACCAAATCCACCTGCATTTGCAGCATGCCTTGGCCTTGCGGCTGCAAAATCACATGCTCGGGGCGCAGGCCGATCAATCCGTCTGCTGCGACCGGCAAGGCAAAGCGCTGCGCCAGTTCGGCCACCAGGCTGACGGCCAGCATATTCATTTGCGGTGTGCCAATAAACTGGGCGACAAAGCTATTGGCCGGGTGGTCGTAGAGTTCCAGCGGCGTGCCCACTTGCTCAATGCGTCCATCGCGCAGCACCACCACGCGGTCGGCCAGGGTCATGGCTTCTACTTGGTCATGCGTCACGTAGACCGTGGTGGCGCCCAGTTCACGGTGCAGCTTGGCAATTTCGATGCGGGTTTGTCCGCGCAGCGCGGCGTCCAGATTGGACAGCGGCTCGTCAAATAAAAATACTTTGGGCGCGCGCACGATGGCCCGCCCAATAGCGACCCGCTGGCGCTGCCCGCCCGAGAGCTCTTTGGGCCTGCGGTGCAAATAGTCGCCCAAGTTGAGGATGGCAGCGGCACGCTCTACTTTTTCGCGGATTTGCGCTTGTGGCACTTGCGCCAGCTTGAGCGCAAAACTCATGTTTTCAAACACGCTCATATGCGGGTACAGCGCATAGCTTTGGAACACCATGGCCAGATCGCGGGCGCTGGAGGCGGCCTCGGTGATGTCACGCCCGTCCAGAACCACGCTGCCGCCGTCGGTCTGCTCCAGGCCGGCAATCAAGCGCAGCAGGGTCGATTTGCCGCAGCCCGAGGGGCCGACGAACACAATGAATTCGCCCTTCTGAATTTGCAGGTCTACGCTTTTGATGACGCGCAGTTCACCAAAACTTTTTTCGATGCCGTGAAGTTGAAGATAGGCCATGAGGAAGAATCAGTCCGGTCAAAAAAATAGGGCGTGCTACTTCACCGCGCCAAAAGTCAGGCCCTGCACCAATTGCTTTTGGCTGAACCAGCCAAAAACCACAATCGGCGCAATCGCCATCAAAGACGCTGCCGAGAGCTTGGCCCAGAACAAACCTTCCGGGCTGGAGTAGCTGGCAATCAGGGTGGCCAGCGTGCCGGCCTTGGCAGAACTCAGGTTCAGGCTCCAAAAAGCTTCATTCCAGCTGAGTACCAGGCAAAGCAAACCGGTAGAGGCCAGGCCGCCCAAGGCCAGCGGAAAGGTAACGCGGTAAAACTCTTGCCACAGCGTGGCGCCGTCCATGCGCGCGGCCTCCAAAATTTCGTTAGGAATTTCCTTGAAGTAGGAATACAGCATCCACACCATGATGGGCAGGTTGGACAGCATAAAAATGATGACCAGACCGGTACGCGTATCGAGCAACTGCGATTTTTGCGCCAGCACATAAATAGGCACCAAGGCGCCCACGGCGGGCATCATCTTGGTCGATAGCATCCACATCAACAGGTTTTTGGTATGGCGGCTCTTGAAGAAGGCCATGGAATACGCGGCAGGCGTGGCAATCATCAAACCGATCACGGTGGACAGCACACTGGTGATGAGCGAATTGCGCGCGTAGAGCAAATAGTCGCTGCGCTCTTGCACTTCGCGAAAGTTATCTAGCGTGGGCGTGAACCACCACAGCGGCGGCACCGAGATGGCTTGCAACTCGGTCTTAAACGCCATCAGCGCCAGCCAGCCCAGCGGAAAGAAAAGCAGCAGCGTGATGACCCAAGCCGCAGCAGTGCGCAGCAGCAAAGGCAAGGGGTATTTAGAGCGGCGGGCCATGGGGTTTACTTGTCCAAGTCTTTGCCAACCAGGCGGATAAGAAAAGCTGCCGCGATATTGGCCAGCAGCACCGCAAACAAGGCCCCAGCGGAAGCCACACCGGCATCGAAATTGAGCAAAGCCTGCTTAAAAATCAGGAAGGCCACGTTGGTACTGGCGTCGCCGGGACCGCCGCCGGTGGTGGTGTAAATCTCGGCAAACACGCTGAGTAAAAAGATCAGCTCAATCATGACCACCACGGCCACCGGGCGGCCCAGGTGCGGGATGTAGAGGTAGCGCAGTTGCTTCAAATAGGTGGCGCCGTCCATACGCGCAGCCTCAAGTTGCTCGCGGTTCATGCTTTGCAGCGCAGTCATAAAAATCAGCGCGGCAAACGGCAGCCATTGCCAGGACACCATGATGATGATGGACACCAGCGGATGGTCGCTCAGCCACTCCACTGGCGCGAAGCCAAAAAAGATAGAGACTTGCGCCAGCACGCCGTAGATGGGGTGCATCATCATGTGTTTCCACAAGAGTGCGTTGACGGTGGGCATCACAAAAAAAGGCGAGATCAAAAGCAGACGTACGACGGCGCGCCCGGGAAAGGCCTCGTCAATGAGCAGTGCCAGGCCCATGCCCAGCACCACGGTGATCAGAATCACACTGCCGAGCAGCAGGATGGTGTTGAGGACGGCCGCGGAAAACGAGGGGTCCGTCAGGAAGTATTCGAAATTTTCCAGGCCGTTAAAACCGGTCTGGTCGGGCTGCATCAGGTTGTAGCGGATGAGCGAAAAATACACCGTCATGGCCAGCGGCACCAGCATCCACAGCAGCAGGGTTGCCACAGCCGGTGTCAGCAGTAAACGCGGGAGCAAGCGGTTCATGGGGATGGGGTCAGCACGTAGGAAACATAAAAAAGGCGGACGCCCGCAAGCGCCCGCCCAATTAGCAGCTTACTTGTAGTAGCCGCCTTTCTTCATTTCGCGATCAGCAGCGACTTGCGAGGCTTTGAGCGCGGCATCGACCGTGCTCTTACCGGCCAAGGCAGCGCTCATTTGCTGGCCCACGGCAATACCGATAGCCTGGAACTCAGGAATCGCGGCAAATTGCACGCCCACATAGGGTGACTTGGGCAAAGTACTGTCATTCGGGTTGGCCGAATCGATAGCGGCTTTTTCAGCAGCAGCGAAGACAGCAGCTTTTTGGAACTCGGGGTTCGCATAGGTGGATTTGCGTGTGCCGGTAGGAACGCGGGCCCAGCCATTGGTTTTAGCCACCAGATTGATGTAGTCCTTGGAAGTCGCCCAGTTGACGAACTTCTGTGCAGCAGCGGCATTTTTGGTGCCTGCTGGAATCGCCAAGGCCCAAGCCCACAACCAGTTGGCGCCTTTTTGCGTCACGCTGTAGGGGCCTTGTGCAAAAGCGACTTTGTCGGCCACTTTGGACTGCTTGGGGTCGGTGATAAACGAGGCCGCAATCGTGGCGTCAATCCACATGCCGCATTTGCCTTCGTTGTACAGCGCCAAAATTTCGTTAAAGCTGTTGGCTGACGAGCCGGGAGGGCCGTATTTGGTCAACAAGTCAACGTAAAAAGTGACGGCTTCTTTCCAAGGCTTGGACTCGAGCTGGGGTTTCCAGGACATGTCAAACCACTGCGCGCCAAAGCTATTGGCCATGGTGGACAAGAAGGCCATGTTGTCGCCCCAGCCTGGCTTACCGCGCAGGCAGATGCCATAAACGCCGTTTTTCGGATCATGGATTTTGGCGGCTGCATCGCGCACGTCGTTCCAGGTGGGACGCTCGGCAAACTTGATACCGGCTTTGTCGGTCAGGTCTTTGCGGTACATCAGCATGGAGCTTTCGCCGTAGAAAGGCGCAGCGTACATTTTTCCGTCCACGCTCAGGCCGTTGCGCATGGCGGGCAGGATGTCATCGGCGTCGTAGCTGGCATCGCCTTTGAGCTCGGTCAGCCAGCCTTTTTTGCCCCAGATCGGGGTTTCGTACATGCCGATGGTCATCACGTCAAACTGGCCGCCTTTGGTGGCGATGTCGGTGGTGACGCGCTGGCGCAGCACGCCTTCTTCGAGCGTGACCCACTTGAGTTTGATGTCGGGGTTGGCGGCTTCAAAGTTTTTGCTGAGTTTTTCCATTTCGATCATGTGGCCGTTGTTCACGGTGGCAATGACCAGTTCGGTGGCGGCTTGTGCGACGCCTCCGACAAATGCTGCCACAGCGGCGGCGGCAACGATGCGGGTTTTAAATTTCATGCGAAAGTCTCCAAAAGGGATAGGTGTGAATAGCCGTGTTCAATGTTGGGAACGTGCCTGACACTGACAACTCGAAGATAGTGAAACCCTCTTGCAGGATTGGTACTGGATATGCAGTTATTAGTATTTCTATGCATAGGCTATCTAGGATTTACACCTAGTATCGCCATATTCGTACTAATTTTTACCAAATATAACGTTTTCGGATGCCAGGGCAAACCCCCTTTACCAGTGCCTTAGTGGCTAGGCCAACATAATCGGGTGCATCTCAACTGGAAAACTCCTATGAACTTACAAAAATCTGTACCGGCACGCCAGCCCGGCAAGACCACTGCCGGGGCGCTGTACCACTTGGCACTGCGATGGTGCACCCTCTTGGCCACCACGGCCCTTGGCACCCTGACCCTGGGCGCGCAGGCGTGGGCGCAGCAGGAGGCGGACCGGCCCTTATGGGAGGTTGGCGCAGTGGGCCTGGGCGTGTCGCAGCAAGCCTACCCCGGTGCCTCGGAATCCATAGGGCGCGCCCTGGTGATTCCCTATGGCATATACCGGGGCGAGTGGCTGCGCGTCGAAGGCGGTGGCGCCAATCTGCGGGCCATGAACACGCCACGTTTTGAGCTGGACCTGGGCGTTTCGGGTTCGCTGGGTGGACGCGCGGACGACACCGCAGCGCGCCGTGGCATGGCGGATTTGGGCACGCTGGTGGAAATCGGCCCGCGATTGCGCTGGAATATCACCGACCCCCAGCAAGCAGATCGCTGGCGCCTTGACATACCGCTGCGCGGCGTTTTCGAATTGAGCAACGGGTTGGCCACCCGCGGCGCAGTGTTTGAGCCCGAACTCACTTACTCGCACCGCGACCGCGAGGGCTGGACTTACAGCACCGGTATCAGCATGGTCTGGGCCAACCAAGCCATGAGTTCCTTGTTCTACGGTGTGAGCGCCCCAGAGGCCACTGCAACGCGCGCCGCCTACGAGGCCAAGGCCGGTCTGTTAACCACGCGCCTGTCAGGCACGGTGTCCAGGCTGCTCAATCGTGACACCCGGCTGATCGCCTTTGGCCGCCTCGACAGCGTGAACGGCGCGGCCAACCAGGCTAGCCCGCTGGTGCAACAAAATACGGGTTGGAGTGCTGGGGTGGTGCTGGCCTACACCTGGAAACAATCCGAGGCGCGGGCGGCGGATTAATTGAACGCATACTGGAGGCAGTCCATGGTGCGCCCCAGTACGCTGACTTAACAGGTATTCAAGCTGCCTCGTCAGGGGCAGATCAACTTGATATTTGGAAAATATGCCTTGTATCGCCCCGCGTCGCGCGTGAGCAGTTGGTAGCCCTCGGCCTGCGCATGGGCGCCAATAAAGAAGTCTGGCAAGACGCCGGTTTTGGTGCCGCCGCGTTGGCGGTAGCTGCGAAAAGCGAGACCCGCCAAACGGGCTGCCGGGCGCGACAGCTCTAACAGCTGAACGCCCAAGGTGCCCAGAAACTCGTCCAGGTGCGCGGGCTCGGCTGGATGCCCTGCCAATTCGGCATACACCACCATGTTGATGGCCAATTGACCCGTCTGGGCATGGTGCAAATGCTTTAAGGACCAAGGCATCCAGATCGGATCGGCCTTGTAGATGTCCAACAGCACATTGGTGTCCACCAAAATCATCGTTTGTTCCAGTCGTCACCCCGCGTGATGGCCATCCACTCATCAGTGCTGGGTCCGCCCTTGGCGGTGCCGATGAACTGACGAATGGGATCATCAGGGGCCAGAAACGACAGGTCTGGTTCGGGCGCTGCCTTGCCATGCGACGGCGATTGCGCTGCCACCATGTATTCGGCCAGGGCTTCTTGCACGACTTGCGATTTGCTCAGTTTGTGGACTGCGCAAAACTGCTTCAAATCGCGCTCCATGGTTTCAGGTAAACGAACAGACAGCATAGTGGCTCCTTGTCATACAGATTTTAAATTTTGTATTACATGAAGTATGACACATTTTTATCTTTGTCATACAAGCCTTGGGCCGATGTGGTGGCGATCGACGGGCCCTACTCCACCCGCGCCACCGCAGCCGGCTTAAACCCCAGATCTGCCGCCTTACCCTTACGCGCACGCGCGGCGCGGGCGTTGTTGAGGCTGCGGATTTCCAGCGTCTCTTCGCGGTCTTTGCCGCCTCGGCCTATGCCCGAAATGCGCACGCTGCGGGTGTAAGCCGCCGCTCCGGCCAAGGTGTCTTTGCCGTCTAAATCGAGCAGCATCAAACCGCGCCCGCCTTTTTCCATGGTCTTGAGCTCGGACAACTTGAAGGTGAGGATGCGGCCTAGCGTGGAGGCACACGCCACGTCGGTGGCAGGTGCTACCAGGGTCCGCGCAGCGTTTTGCACCGTGGCAGGCGTGGCGGCGTGGGCTGGCAGGCTGGCACCAGCAATCAATGAAGGAGCGCACACGCTTTCGCCGGTATTACAAGTGACAAAGGCTTTACCCGCTTTGTTGCGCGAAATCATGTTTTCTATGGTGGCCATAAAGCCATAGCCTGCGCTACTGGAGACCAGCAGTTGCGCCGTAGCCGGGCCGGCAAAGTAATGCAAGATTTGCGTGCCCACTTCCAGCTCTATGAGGCTAGTGAGCGGCTGCCCGTCGCCACGCCCACCCGGCAGCAAAGCCACCGCCACCGAATACACCCGGCCGTTAGACCCAAAGGCGAGCAAGGTATCGACACTGCGGCATTCAAAGGTGGCGTAGAGCGCATCGCCCGCCTTAAAGGCAAAGCCCGCTGCCTCGTGGCCATGACCGCCGCGGGCGCGCACCCAACCTTTGTCGCTGACCACGACCGTCACCGGCTCATCGACGATTTTGATTTCGGCCACGGCTTTTTTCTCGGCCTGGATCAGCGTGCGCCGCGCATCGGCAAAGGTTTTGGCATCCGCCTCGATTTCCTTGACCATCAAGCGGCGCAGGCTCGCCGGGTTGTCCAAAATGTCTTCCAGCTTTTTTTGCTCGTCGCGCAGCTCAGAAAGCTCTTGCTCGATCTTGATGGCCTCCAGACGCGCCAATTGGCGCAGGCGGATTTCCAGGATGTCTTCGGCCTGGCGCTCTGACAGGCGGAAGCGCTCCATCAGCGCACTACGCGGCTCATCTGACTGGCGGATGATGGCAATCACTTCGTCGATATTGAGCAGCACCAATTGCCGCCCTTCCAGAATATGGATGCGATCGAGCACCTTGCCCAGCCGGTGGCGCGAGCGCCGCTCCACCGTGGCCTGGCGAAACGCAATCCACTCGGTCAGCATCTGGCGGAAAGACTTTTGCGTTGGCCGCCCATCCAGCCCCACCATGGTCAGGTTGATGGGCGCCGAGCTTTCCAAACTGGTATGCGCCAGCAGCGCGGTAATCAGCTCTTGCTGCTCAATGCGGCTGGTCTTGGGCTCGAACACCAAACGCACCGCCGCCTCTTTGCCAGACTCGTCACGCACCAAATCGAGCACCGCCAGCATGCTGGCCTTGAGCTGCAACTGGTCTTGCGACAAGGCTTTTTTACCCGTCTTGACCTTGGGGTTGGTGAGTTCTTCAATCTCTTCGAGCACCCGTTGGCTGCTGACACCCGGCGGCAATTCCGTGACCACCAGTTGCCACTGGCCGCGCGCCATATCCTCAATCTTCCAGCGGGCACGCACTTTGAGCGAGCCGCGCCCAGTGCGGTAAGCGTCAGCAATATCGGCACTGCTGCTGATGATTTGCCCGCCGCCCGGATAGTCCGGGCCGGGCACCATGGCCAGTAACTCTTCGTCGCTGGTCTTGGGGTTTTTGCTCAGGGCCACACAGGCGTCCGCCACCTCGCGCAAATTGTGGCTGGGGATTTCGGTAGCCAGACCGACTGCGATGCCGCTGGCGCCGTTGAGCAGCGCAAACGGCAGGCGCGCGGGCAACTGGCTGGGCTCTTCGGTAGATCCGTCGTAATTGGGCACAAAATCCACCGTGCCCTGGTCGATTTCGTCGAGCAACAAACTGGTGATTTTGGCCAAGCGCGCCTCGGTATAGCGCATAGCCGCCGCGCCATCGCCATCGCGCGAACCGAAATTGCCCTGCCCGTCAATCAGCGGATAGCGCTGCGAAAAGTCCTGCGCCATGCGCACCAGCGCGTCATACGCCGCCTGGTCGCCATGCGGATGAAAGCGGCCCAGCACATCACCCACCACCCGCGCACTCTTGACCGGCTTGGCACCGGTGTTGTTATTGGTGCCGCCAAAGCCCAGCCCCATGCGCGACATGGAATACAAAATGCGCCGCTGCACCGGCTTTTGCCCGTCGCACACATCGGGCAACGCACGGCCCTTGACCACCGAGAGTGCGTATTCCAAATAAGCGCGCTGCGCATAGGTGGCCAAGTTGAGCTGGTCATCGCCTTCGGGCGCGGGCAGCAAATCGAGAGTGGTTTGATCGGTCATATCTATTTGTGCAATTTTTTCAAGCTAGCAAGAAGACCCAGCAATTTTTTCGGTAAGCAGTAACTGGCGAGCGAAGGGCTGTGGGGGCTGACGATTTGTGGTACCCCACCATGAGGAAGCCCCCACAGCACTTTGCGCGCCCGATAGAAATAACACGACGCCGAAAAATCAAATATCAATCTCCACCGAATCCCCATGCAACTCCATCAACTCCCGCCGCGCTGCCGCCTCGCCCTTGCCCATCAGCTTGGTAATCAAAGACTCGGTCGCCGCAAAATCAATCGCCCCCAAAGCCACCGGCAACAAACGCCGCGTGTCTGGATTGAGCGTGGTGTCCCACAGTTGCTCAGCGTTCATCTCGCCCAGACCTTTGAAGCGGCTTATGCTCCAGGCGCCTTCGCGCACGCCTTCTTTGCGCAGCTTGTCCAAAATTGCACCCATCTCGCCCTCGTCCAGCGCATAGGCTTTAGACGCCGGCTTTTTACCCCGCGCCGGGGCATCTACCCTGAAAAGCGGGGGCCGCGCCACATACACATGGCCGGCCTCGATCAGCTTGGGGAAATGCCGAAAAAACAAAGTGAGCAGCAGCACCTGGATATGCGAGCCGTCCACATCGGCATCACTCAAGATGCACACCTTGCCGTAGCGCAGGCCGCTGAAATCGGGCGTGTCATCGGGCCCATGCGGGTCCACGCCTATGGCCACTGAAATATCGTGAATCTCGGTGTTGGCAAACAGCCGGTCGCGGTCCACTTCCCAGGTGTTGAGCACTTTGCCCCGCAGCGGCAAGATGGCTTGGTTTTCTTTGTCGCGGCCCATCTTGGCGCTGCCGCCCGCCGAGTCGCCCTCGACCAGAAACACCTCGTTGTAAGCCAGGTCGCGGCTTTCGCAATCGGTCAGCTTGCCGGGCAAAACCGCCACGCCCGAGCTTTTGCGTTTTTCCACTTTTTGCCCTGCACGCTGGCGAGTTTGCGCCGCTTTGATGGCCAGTTCGGCCAGCTTTTTGCCGTAGTCCACATGCTGGTTCAGCCAAAGTTCCAGCGCCGGGCGCACGTAGCCCGACACCAAACGCACCGCGTCACGCGAGTTCAGGCGCTCTTTGATCTGGCCTTGGAACTGCGGGTCTAGCACCTTGGCAGACAGGACATAGCTGGCGCGTGCAAACACGTCTTCGGGCATGAGCTTGACGCCTTTGGGCAACAAGGCATGCATCTCGATAAAGCTTTTGACGGCGTTAAACAAGCCATCGCGCAAACCGCTTTCATGCGTGCCGCCCGCGCTGGTAGGAATCAGGTTGACATAGCTCTCGCGCACCGGATGGCCGTCTTCGGTAAAGGCCACGCACCAGGCGGCGCCCTCGCCTTCGGCAAAGCTGTCGTTATTGCTGTCGGCAAAACCCTCGCCCTCGAATAAGGGAATGACCGGATCGCCATTGAGCGACTGCGTCAAGTAGTCGCGCAAGCCGCCTTTGTAGAGCCAGGTCTGGTTTTCTTTGGTTTTTTCGTTCAACAAGGTGACCGTGACACCCGGCATCAGCACGGCTTTGCTGCGCAGCAAGTGCGCCAGGTCGCCCATGGGCAGGGCAGAGGATTCGAAATATTTGCCGTCCGGCCACACGCGCACCGAGGTGCCAGACTTTCGGTCGCCCTCGGCCTGGGTACGGATCGCTAGCTTTTGGGTGACGTCGCCACCCTGAAACACCAAATGGGCTACTGCGCCCTCACGAAAGGAGGTGACCTCCAGGCGCTTGGCCAGGGCATTGGTCACGCTCACCCCCACGCCGTGCAAACCGCCCGAAAAACTATAGGCGCCGCCTTTGCCCTTATCAAACTTGCCGCCCGCATGCAGGCGGGTGAACACCAGTTCGATGACCGGCGCTTTTTCCTCGGGGTGCATACCAAAGGGAATGCCGCGCCCGTCGTCGTCAATCGTGACCGAGCCGTCGGTATGCAAAATGACTTTGATTTTCTTGCCGTGCCCGGCCAAGGCCTCGTCGGCGGCGTTGTCCAGCACTTCCTGGATAACGTGCAGCGGGTTGTCGGTGCGGGTGTACATGCCCGGACGCTGTTTGACCGGCTCCAGTCCTTTAAGGACGCGGATCGAGCCTTCAGAATAGGCATTGGCGGCGGACTTGGCCGACGCGACAGGGGTGGGGGCTTTGGCTGACATGGGGGGCGATTGTAGTGCGAAAGCCGCAAATTAACTGTATATAAATCCAGTTACCTCGGCGCGCCTGTTGTCACCCTTGCTCCCCTGCCCAACCCGGCTTGCGCCTCTACTTCCCTGCAAATGGCTATATTCAAGCCTATGCAAAACCCTCACGCACCGCAGCCTGTACTGCCACTGTTTCAAGTTCTAGCCTGTGGCGCCGCCATCGTGACCATGTCCATGGGCATACGCCACGGCTTTGGCTTATGGCTACAGCCCATTACGCAGGCCCATGATTGGACACGCCAAATTTATGGCTTGGCTATGGCCATCCAGAATATTTCATGGGGACTAGCGGGTGTGTTTGTGGGCATGGTGGCCGACCGCTTTGGCGCTTTTCGGGTGCTGATTGCCGGGGGCCTACTGTATGCCTTAGGCCTGATCGGTATGGCGCACGCCGATACGCCTTGGCAATTGATGCTGACCACGGGGGTGACGCTGGGAATCGCCCAGGCGGGCACCACCTATGCTGTGGTCTATGGCGTGATCGGGCGCAATGTGCCCGCTGAGCGACGCTCCTGGGCGATGGGTGTCACCGCAGCAGCGGGCTCCTTCGGGCAATTTTTGATGGTGCCGATTGAGGGCGGACTCATAGAAAGCCTGGGCTGGCAAAACGGGCTGGTAGCGTTGGCGGCCATGGCCTTGGTAATACTGCCCCTGGCCCGCGGCCTACGTGAACCGGCGTTTGGCGTGGGCGCGGCCCCGCCACGAGAGCAGAGCATTGTGCAAGCCTTGGTAGAGGCTTTTCGCTATCCCAGCTTCCAACTCTTGATGGCCGGTTATTTCGTCTGCGGGTTTCAGGTGGTGTTCATCGGCGTCCATATGCCCAGCTACCTCAAAGACCACGGCCTGAGCCCCCAGGTCGCCAGTTATGCCCTGGCTTTGGTCGGCTTGTTCAATGTCTTTGGCACCTATATTTCCGGTGCCCTCGGTGAGCGCATGCCAAAGCGCCTGATTCTTGCCTTTATCTATTTCGCCCGCGCCATCGTGATTGCGATTTTTATCAGCGTGCCGCTGTCGCCTATGAGCGTCTATATCTTTAGCGCGGTGATGGGCCTTTTGTGGCTGTCCACCGTGCCTGCCACCAACGCGACCATAGCGCAAATTTTCGGCGTGGCGCATTTGTCCATGCTCGGCGGCTTTGTGTTTTTAAGCCACCAGATAGGATCATTTCTGGGCGTGTGGCTGGGCGGCTATTTGTATGACACCACCGGCAGCTACGACGTGGCCTGGTACCTGGCGATTGCTTTGGGCGTTTTTGCCGGTTTGGTCAACCTGCCGGTCAAAGAAGCCGCTATTGCCCGCACCCCCCAGTTGAGCCCGGCCCATTGAGTATGGACGAGCAGCAACTTGTATCCGAGGATTTGGGAAAGTCGCGCGTCAGTGGGCTGCTGCTGGGTATTGCATTGGCCGCCCTACTGGCTGGGGTGTTTTATTTGTACAGCAATCCGCAGCTCGTGATCATGCTGACAGATCAGTTGTGGGCTTGTTTCTAGCGCAACCCGTTTCACGCTTATTTTCCCACTTAAAGAAGTCATCGCCCTATGAGTTCCGCCATCCCTCCCGACTTGCAAGTTGTCATCATCACCGGCGCATCCGATGGCATTGGCGCAGAAATGGCGCGCCAGCTGGCGCAGCGCCATGGCGCCAAGCTCGGCCTGGTGCTGGCCGCCCGCTCGCAGCAAGGTCTGGAAAGCACCGCTGGCCATTGCCGTGGGCTGGGCGCGCATTGCCTGGTGGTGCCGACCGATGTGGCGCAGCAAGACCAATGCCGAGCGCTGATTAAAGAGTCATTGGACTACTTCGGGCATATCGACACGCTGGTGAACAACGCCGGTGTTTCCGCACAGGCCTTGCTTGCCGACGTGCAGGCCGACGATTTGCATTGGTACCAAAACCTGATGCAAATAAATTTGTGGGGTAGCGTGTGGTGCACCCATGCGGCGCTGCCCTATTTGAAAGCGCGCAAGGGCCGTATCGTGGCAGTGTCCTCGCTGGCAGGGCTGATCGGCGTGCCCGGACGCACCGCCTACAGCGCCACCAAATTCGCCATGACCGGCTTTTTTGAGGCATTGCGCGCAGAGTTAGTGAGCGCCGGGGTCAGCGTCACGATTGCGTTTCCTGGCGTAGTACTTACCCGCATCCGCTACCACGGTCTCAACGCCAAGGGCGAGGCCGCAGGCAGCAGCGGTTTGCGTGAGGACAAGGGCATGCGCGTGGACCATTGCGTGCGGCTGATCATCGAAGGCATGCAAGCACGCAAGCGCGAAGTGGTGATGACCACCGCAGGCAAGATAGGGCGCTTTATCAAATTGATCGCGCCGGGCATTGTCGAGCGCATGGCCATGAATGCACTCAAAGACGAAGTCAAGCCCCGATGAATCCACACCATGACGGCCCGCTGGCGGCACCCTCGCCTTGGCTGGTGCGTTGGGCGCACTTGCTGCCGCCGCGATCACGGGTGCTTGACGTCGCCTGCGGCAGTGGACGGCACTTGCATTACCTGCATACCCTGGGCCACCAGGTCACTGGCGTGGATGTGGATGTCAAAGCGGCAAAGGCGCTAGCGCCGCACAGCGAATTAATACAGGCCGACCTAGAAAACCAAACCTGGCCCTTGCAAGACGGTCAAGGCCCCCGGCTGTTTGGCGCCGTGGTGGTTTTTAATTACCTGTGGCGCCCCTTGTGGCCCGACCTACTGACCAGTCTGGCGCCGGGCGGCGTACTTCTTTACGAAACATTTGCATCCGGCCAGGAACAGTGGGGCAGGCCGCGCAACCCTGACTTTTTATTGCAGCCCGGCGAGTTGTTAGAGCGCTGTCAGGACCTGCAAGTCGTGGCTTACGAGTGCGGGCTGGCTCCAGACCCGTCGCGCATGTTGCAGCGCATCGCTGCTAAACGCTGTGGCGCAACGGAATTTGCGCTATCGCCTGCACCGCTAAAATGAGCCGCGTGTCCCATGCCGCACTTGCGGTCTATTTATAGAAGCTTCCCATGCCATCGAATTTTTCACCGATCCGCGGCAGCATTGTTGCCTTGATTACCCCCATGCTGGACGATGGTGCTGTGGACTATGCGGCCCTGCGGCGTCTGATCGACTGGCACATCCAGGAAGGCACCGATTGCATTTGCGTCGTCGGTACTACCGGCGAGTCGCCCACGGTCACCGTAGAAGAACATTGCGAAATCATCCGCGTATCGGTGCAACAAGCGGCAGGCCGGGTGCCCATCATGGCCGGTTGTGGTGCCAACTCCACCAAAGAGGCCATTGAGCTGGCCGAGTTTGCCAAATCGGTAGGCGCCAATTGCCAGTTGCAAGTGGTGCCCTATTACAACCGACCTACCCAAGAAGGCTTGTTCCAGCACTTCAGTGCCATCGCCCGCGCCGTAGACCTGCCTATGGTGCTCTACAACGTACCCGGACGCACCGTCGCCGATATGGCACACGACACGGTATTGCGCCTGGCCCAAGTGCCCGGCATTGTGGGCATCAAAGAAGCCACCGGCAATATTGAGCGGGCGCAGTGGCTGATCAAAGAAGCCCCCGAAGGTTTTGCGATTTACTCCGGCGACGACCCCACCGCGGTCGCCCTAATGCTCTGCGGCGGCCACGGCAATGTCAGCGTGACGGCCAACATCGCGCCGCGCCTGATGCACGAATTGTGTGTGGCGGCCTTGGCGGGCAATCCGCGCGCTGCAATGGACATTCAAAACCGCTTACTGCCGCTGCACAAAGGCTTGTTTGTAGAAGCTAACCCCATCCCGGTCAAGTGGGCAGCGGCGCGCATGGGCTTGTGCAGCCAGGCCATCCGTTTGCCGCTGACGCCATTGAGCGAACCGCTACGCCCGGCATTGGACAGCTTGCTACAGTCCACTGGCCTCATTTGATTTTCGCTACCAAAGGTTTATTTGTGAAATCCACCTTCCCCCTCGCCCTACTTGTCGCCGCCCTCAGTCTGGGCGGCTGCTCCATTTTGGAAGGCAGCAAAGTGGACTACAAGTCCGCCAGCCGCCCCACAAAACTGGAAGTTCCCCCGGACTTGACTCAACTGACCAAGGAAACACGGTACGCAGTGGTTAATGGTGCGGTGTCCGCTGCGGGATCTAAAGCCACTGATGCATCCAGTGCCACTGCCGCGATTGCGCCACTCGCCTTGGGCGATATCCGAATGGAACGCGACGGCAATCAGCGCTGGCTAGTGGTCAAGCGTGCGCCAGAAGCCTTGTGGAGTCCCATGAAAGATTTTTGGCAGGAAAACGGCTTCCCCCTGGCTTCCGAACATTCTGATGTGGGCATTATGGAAACCGAATGGGTGGATAACAAGGCGCGTATTCCACAGGACTTTATCCGCAGCGCGCTGTCCAAGGTGTTTGAGAATCTGTACTCCAGCCCCGAGCGTCGCAAATTCCGGGCGCGCTTGGAACGCAAAGCCAATGGCGAGACGGAAATTTTCATTAGCTACCGCAGCATGGTAGAGGTCTATACCACCGAGCGCTCAAACAACACCGTCTGGCAGTCCGGTCCTACGGATCCCGAAACCGAAGCCGAATACCTGGGCCTGCTGATGCGTAAGCTGAGTATGACCACGGTCCAAGCGACCGCCGCAGCGACTCCCGAAGCGCCTAAGGCCGCTGCAGTGGTCATGAATTCCGGAACTGCGGATGCCTACGTGCAACTAAGCGAAGCATTCGACCGCGCCTGGCGCCGCGTTGGCCTGACCTTGGACCGGTCCGGCTTTACCGTAGAGGATCGCGATCGCAGCAAAGGCCTGTATTTTGTTCGTTATGCCTACAAAGCGCCGGATGCCGACAGCGGGATCATGAAAAAGATCATGAATTTCAAATGGGGTAGCGACACCAAAGATACTGCGCTGAAGTACCAAATTGAAATCAAATCGTCGGGCACGCAGAGCACCGTCAAAGTGCTGGACGGCAAAGGCCAGCCGGATGATACGGAAGCGGGACGTGCTATTTTGAAGCTGCTCGCTAACGACCTGAAATAAGGTGGCTTGTTGGCCGTGTACGCGGTCAATAAAAGAGATAGACGAAAAAAAACCACCTTGCGGTGGTTTTTTTTCGTCCGAGTAATAAATTACTTGGAAGCTTCCGACGCCGGTGCAGCAGGTGCAGCAGCAGATGCGTCTGCAGCAGGTGCAGCAGCAGGTGCGGGAGCAGCAGCAGGAGCAGCTTCTTCTTTTTTACCGCAAGCGGCCAAAGCAGCAGCAGCGATAACGGCGGCCAAAACGAGTGATTTGTTCATGATGTGAAAGTAATTGAGTTAACGAAACAATTTCCGGAAATTGCTCAGACGGCGTGCCGCCCAAACCCCGACAAAAAGCATTCGATCTCTTTTCGCCAGAGCCCATAATTATACAAGATCAGATTCGGGTAAACCCTTTGCATAAGAAAGGGCGCACCACAAAAGTGCTCATTTAAACCAGTTTTCTACACGAAAACCATACTTTTTTGACTTATTCAAGGGGCTGTAACCAGCCGCAGTCCAACCATTGCCCCAACAAGTCCGCGGCCTCTGGACTCAGGCGGGCGAACTCCGATGAAGTCAAAAAATGACAATCGGCCAGTTTACGCACCAATCGCGCATCCCGACCGGAAGCTTGAAAACTCTCACCGTTCATAAAGACGTGTCGATCGTCGTACAGCATGCGTGTGCCTCGATCCAAGCACACACCGCGTTGTAGGCCAGTAACTGTGTCTGGTGGCTGGAACCAGACCGCTGCTGAAGGTTCGCTCAGTTGCTCGCCCAAAGTGCGTGCCAACAGATGCGGGTCGCGCAAAGCCTGGTGCAGCGCCTCTTGGGCAAATGCTTGGAGCTCGGCGGGAATGTGCGCAGGGTGTGCGGCGGCTGTCTGGCCGGGATCGCGGTAGCGCTTGGACGCCATAACGTCGGCAAGTTGTTCCGCCATGCCCTGCAACAAGGACTGCGCCAACTCCACTTGGTCGGGTGCGCGAAAGCCTATGGAATAGGTCATGCACTCACCCTGCGCCACGCCATCATGGGCGTAGCGAGGCGGGAGGTACAACATGTCGCCGGCTTCCAGCACAAACTCTTGTTCAGGCTGGAAATCGGCCAATATTTTCAAAGGCATGCCTGCTTGCAGCGTCAAATCTTTTTGGCGGCCGATGCGCCAGCGCCGCCGACCCTGCACTTGCAATAAAAACACGTCATAGCTGTCGAAATGCGGTCCCACGCCCCCGCCGTCGCTGGCATAGCTGATCATGATGTCGTCCAGACGCGCGTCCGGCACGAAGCGAAATTGCTCGCGCAAGGCCTGCACGCGCGCGTCCAGGAAGTCCACGCTTTGGACCAGCAGCGTCCAGCCGGGTTTTTTAAAAGGCGGCAGACTGCGCCGGGCAAAAGGGCCTTGGCGCATGCGCCAAGGCGACTTGGCCGATATGCCCTGCTGGATCACCAGGCGGGATTGCACATCATCGCGCGCCGCCAGATCGAGTAGTTCACCGCGTTCCAACAAGGGCTGCATGCCGGGTATCGCCTGACGGATAAGCAATGGCTTTTTATGCCAATAGCGCTTCATGAACTGCGCCGGTGACAAACCGCCTAAAAGCGGTAGGGGCTGATCAACTTGCATAAGGGATCCTTGGTAAAACGAGGCAGATAGAAACTGCGACAATTGTCCGATGGAAATCACATCACACTGCGTCGTCGCGCTGACCTGGGTTTTAAGCGACACCCTGGGCGAGGAATTGGACGTTTTAGACGAGCCGGTCGAGTTTTTGGTCGGCGGCAAAGATTTACTCCCTGCCATCGAAGAAGCGCTGCAAGGCCACGAAGTCGGTGCTACGGTGCAATTGCAAATCGAGCCCGAACAAGCCTTTGGCGACTTTAATGAGCAACTGCTGTTTCTAGAGCCTAGGCACCTTTTCCCGGCGGAACTGGAAGTTGGGCTGAACATCGAAGGCTCGGCACTGCCAGCCGGTTGCCACCCCGAGGCCCCGCGCGAGGCGCTATACACCGTGACCGATATTTACCCCGAACATGTGGTGCTGGACGCTAACCACCCACTTGCGGGCATCGCCATCCGCCTACGGATGCAAGTCGAATCCGTGCGGGAGGCCTCTGAGGAGGAACGCCAGCGCGGCTCCACTGGCACTGGCTTTTTCCGCATCGAGGCGCTGGCAGATCCTGTGCCGGGGTTGCGCACCCTACACTAAATGCGTTAAATATCCGAACGCCTAAAGGCAATAAACACCAGATTTTTGGCCTGGTGTTTTAGTTTTTTTCAAGACTATTTTTTGCCGGTCGAACCGTAGCCACCTTCCCCGCGCTCGGACTGAGGGAAGGCCTCCACGATATTGAATTGCGCCTGCACCACCGGCACGATGACCAACTGGGCAATGCGCTCCATCGGCTCGATGACGAAGGGCACGGTGCTGCGGTTCCAAGCGCTCACCATGAGCTGGCCCTGGTAATCGCTGTCGATCAAACCCACTAAATTACCCAGCACGATGCCGTGTTTGTGGCCTAGCCCTGAGCGCGGCAAGATCAGTGCAGCGTAGGCCGGGTCCTTCAGGTACATGGCCATGCCAGTGGGCACCAATTGCCAGGCATTGGGCTGCAAGGTCAGTGGCGCGTCTAAGCAGGCACGTAAGTCCAGTCCGGCGCTGCCCGCAGTGGCATAGGCGGGCAACTGATCGGCCAGCCGCGAATCGAGAATTTTGACGTCGATATGCATAGGAAAAATCAAAAAAAGTAAAAAAATACCTGGAAAGCCACTGCATCAGTCCATCACCGCCATGCATGCTGCAGGGCACCGGTCAATGCCTGTTTGGTTCATAAACCCAACGCGAAAGCTTGGCTCATCAAAAATCACGGTGGTCCATGCGGACCTTCATTAAATTAAAGCTCTGGGCGGCAGGCGCTTGGCAATATCAAGAACCAGCATGCGCGCTAGCGCCTGCTTGGAATTGCGCGGCATTTCCAGCGTGCCCTGGGCGTCGATCAGCAGCAAAGCATTGTCGTCCTGCCCAAAGGTGGCCGGACCGATATTGCCCACCAGCAAAGGCACGCCTTTGCGCAAACGCTTGGCGGTGGCCTGGGCTTCTAAATCCTGACTTTCAGCGGCAAAGCCGACGCAGTACAAGGCGCCGCTGCGAGCACGTTCTGAAGCCGCGATCGCGGCCAGAATGTCCGGGTTTTCCACAAAAGCAAGGCTGGGCACTTGGCCGTCGCCTTGCTTTTTTATTTTTTGCGTTTGCGCGCTGGCAGGGCGCCAGTCGGCGACGGCAGCGGTAGCGATAAACACATCGGCCTGCTGGGCCTGCGCGCGGCAAGCCGCGTCCATCTCCAGCGCGGAGCGCACGTTGATGCGCCGCACACCGCGCGGCCCCTCCAGGTGGACCGGCCCGGCGACCAAGGTGACATCTGCACCCGCGTCCCGGGCCGCTCGGGCCAAGGCAAAACCCATTTTTCCACTGGATAAATTGGTGATTCCGCGCACCGGGTCGATGGCTTCAAACGTGGGGCCCGCCGAAATAAGTACCCGGCGCCCGGACAAAACTTGAGGCTGAAAGTGCGTGATCAGGTCTTCCAGCAATTCTTCGGGCTCGAGCATGCGCCCGTCGCCGGTTTCGCCGCACGCCTGGTCGCCCTCGCCCACGCCCAGCACGTGTGCGCCATCGGCGCGCAATTGCGCCATATTGCGCTGCGTGGCCGGGTGCGCCCACATCTCGCGGTTCATGGCCGGGGCCAACAGCAAAGCCACGCGCTCCAAGGGGCGCGCCAGACACATCAGGCTGAGCAAATCATCCGCTCGGCCATGTAAGAGCTTAGCCATAAAGTCAGCACTTGCGGGTGCCACCAAAATCGCATCAGCCTCGCGGCTTAAGTTGATATGCGCCATATTGTTGGGCTCGCGCGCATCCCACTGGGATACATAGACGGTGCGGTTGCTCAGGGCCTGCATGGTCACCGGCGTGATGAATTGGGCAGCCGCCTCGGTCATCACCACTTGCACATCTGCTCCCGCCTTGACAAGCAGGCGGCACAAATACGCCGCCTTGTAACAAGCAACGCCGCCAGTCAGGCCTAAAACAATATGTTTACCGTTCAAATCCATGCGTTTTCGCCCCGTTATGCACCGCCGCGATAGCGGCAGCAGCTTCAAAGCGCAATGTAGCAGACACCTATAATCGCGCCTTACCAGCTACCCGAACCTCTGGGTTCGCACTCTGACATGACCAAATTTGTCTTCGTCACCGGCGGTGTGGTGTCTTCCCTGGGCAAGGGAATTGCATCGGCCTCCCTCGCCGCGCTTCTTGAGTCGCGGGGCCTGACAGTCACCCTCATCAAGCTGGACCCCTACCTCAATGTAGATCCGGGCACCATGTCGCCGCTGCAACATGGCGAGGTTTTCGTGACCGATGACGGCGCCGAAACCGATCTGGACCTGGGCCACTACGAGCGTTTTGTGGAAACGCGCATGCGCAAGTCCAATAATTTCACCACTGGCCAAATTTATAAAAGCGTATTAGACAAAGAACGCCGTGGTGACTACCTGGGCAAGACGGTGCAGGTGATTCCGCATGTGACCAATGAAATCCAAGAGTTTGTGAAGCGTGGCGCCCGTTTGGGCGAGCCCGATGCGGTGGATGTGGCGATTGTGGAAATTGGTGGCACCGTGGGTGACATAGAGTCCCTGCCCTTTTTGGAAGCCGTGCGCCAAATGAGCCTGCAAATGGGCCCGAACCACAGTGCTTTTGTCCACTTGAGCTATGTGCCTTGGATCGCCGCTGCCGGTGAACTCAAAACCAAACCCACCCAACACACCGCCAAGCAATTGCGCGAAATTGGTATCCAGGCGGACGCCTTGGTGTGCCGGGCTGATCGGCCTATTCCCGACGAAGAGCGCCAGAAAATATCCCTATTTTCCAACGTGCCCGTATGGGGCGTGATTTCCATGTGGGACGTGGATACGATTTACAAAGTGCCGCGCATGTTGCATGAGCAAGGCCTGGATGGCCTGATTTGTGACAAGCTGCGCCTCAATACGCCCCCCGCCAAACTCCAGCGCTGGGACGATTTGGTTTACGAGACCGAGCACCCGGAAGGCGAAGTCGCCATTGCCATGGTCGGCAAATATGTGGATCTGTCGGACAGCTACAAATCGCTTAACGAAGCCTTGCGCCATGCCGGTATGAAGAACCATGTAAAGGTAAAAATCCATTACATCGATTCGGAAACTATTAATGCGGAAACCCTGCCCCAATTGGCCAAATTTGATGCGGTGCTGGTGCCCGGTGGCTTTGGCAAGCGCGGCATCGAAGGCAAGATCAGCGCCGCGCGTTTTGCCCGCGAAAACAAAGTGCCTTACCTGGGTATTTGTCTGGGCATGCAGGTGGCGACTATCGAATTTGCACGCCATGTGGCCGGTCTGGCAGACGCCAACAGCACCGAGTTTGACCCCGACAGCCCCAACCCCGTGATTGCGCTAATTACCGAGTGGAAAGACAAAGACGGCACCATCCAAACCCGCGACCACAACTCGGACATGGGCGGCACCATGCGCTTGGGCGCGCAAAGCTCAGACGTGGCCAAGAACACGATTGCGCACCTGATTTACGGCGACGTGGTCACTGAGCGCCACCGCCATCGCTATGAAGCCAATGTGCATTTCCTGGAACGTTTGCGCGCTGCCGGTCTGGTGATTTCGGCGCTGACCCAGCGCGAGCAACTCACCGAAATGGTGGAGCTGCCGCAAAGCGTGCACCCTTGGTTTGTAGGCGTGCAGTTCCACCCCGAGTTCAAGTCCACGCCTTGGAACGGCCATCCTTTGTTCAATGCGTTTATCAAAGCGGCGCTGGACCACCAGCGCGATGGCAAAAACCT